>JASLLM010000100.1 GCA_030747035.1 Alphaproteobacteria bacterium
CGGCATTGTCCGGATCCCGTGCCGCCAGACGTTTGCGGATCTCAAGGCCGGCGCGGTAGCTCTCCGCCGCGCCGGCCAGATCACCCTGATCCCGCAGAACATTGCCGATCTTCTCTTGGCTGACAGACAGATCGTGCTGCCAACCGGCATTGTCAGGATCCCGCGCCGCCAGATATTCGCGAATTTCAAGACTCGCACGGTAGCTCTCCGCCGCGCCCGCCAGATCACTCTGGCCCGGTGAACATCGCCGATCCTCTCGTGGCTGACCGACAGGTCGCGCTGCCAACCGGTATTCTCGGGGTCCCGCGCCGCCAGACGTTCGGCGATTTCCAGGCCCGCGCGGTAGTTCTTTGCCGCGCCCGACAGATCACCCTGGGCCCGGAGGACATCACCGATGCTGTCATGGCTGACCGACAGGTCGCGCTGCCAACTGGTATTCTCGGGGTCCTGCCCCGCCAGACGTTTGCGAATTTCAAGGCTCGCTCGGTAGCTCTTCGCCGCGCCCGACAGATCACCCTGTGCCCACAGAACATCGCCGATCCTGTCATGGCTGACCGACAGGTCGTGCTGCCCGCCGGCATTGTCGGGGTCCCGCCCCGCCAGACGTTTGCGAATTTCAAGGCCCGCGCGGTAGCTCTTCGCCGCGCCCGCCAAGTCACCCTGATCCCGCAGAACATTGCCAAGTTCGTCCAGTAGCACGGACCGGTCACGTTCTTCGGCGGCGGGTATTCTACCCAGCGCATCGGCGATCGTTCGGTGGGCCTTTGCGACCGCGCCGGCGCGCATATGCAGGCGGCTAAGATAGACCGCATCCCAGGTAACCGTTTTTTCCAGGGCGTAGGCTTTTTCATACGCGTCCAGCGCCCGCGAGGTATCGACGCCATAGGCCAGGCGGCCGATACGCCGCCATTGCGCCGCATTCTCCTGCGTTGCCGCCAACGCCCGCTCTGACAGCAGTTGCAGGCCTTCGTGATACTTGCCCTCGGCGATCAGGGCGACCGCGCGGCGTTCTTCCGCGGCACCCTCCTCTATGGCTTCCTTCACGGCCTTGCGGGTATCCAACTCCGCCTTCTTGTCGACCGGCGCTTCCTTCAGGCCGGCGGCTTTCATGAGTTTGTCGAAAGCGCGTTCCTCGAACGATTTTTCAAGGCGGCGCAACTGCGCGCGGCGTTGATCGTCGAGCTTATCCTCCCTCGCCTTGAGATATTCTAGAAGGGCCAGCAGATTACCTTCGTTCGGCGGCGTTTCCCGTGCGTGGCAAACCGCGACCGCCTGCCGTTGTCCGAAAATTTCCGCCAGGTCGCAGACGAACAGGTTGCCCTTGTTGCGCACGGTGTCATAGGCGCCAACAAGCGTTGAGACGGCGATTATGAACGCCGTCGCCTTGCCCCAATGACGGGCCAGAAAACCTTGATTATTCGTCTCGACACGATTGCCCGGCATGGAATTTCCGACGATCCAATGTAGACCCAGCGCCTTTTTTGCCAAAGCGAACGCAAGATGGGACACGCCATGCCCGGCAAGCTTCCGACCGCCTTGTCCCATCTTGACCGAAAATCGTTGGTGGAAACACCTAAAACTCTTTATCTCGCGTCCTGCCTGCCCTGCCCGGACCGACGACGCCAGCTTCACCTTGCCGGGTGCTCCTCTAAACCGTCATGGCTGATTTTAGTTTGTCATCGAACCAGCCGTATCCGGGTGCCGCAGACCATTAACTGGATACCGTCGCAGGCTATGCCGCGCGCCGCGGCCTGCCGCTGGACGTGCGCCATGTCGTTGATTTTCAGATCCAGGCCGCCAAGGCCGTCGCCACGGCCATCGCTGGTCTTGACAAAGCGCACAGCTCGGCATTATCGAACGGCAGGGTAAATTGATCCGGGCCGGTCTCCAGCGCCGGCGTGTCCAGCAGGTCGGACCAGAAAATGGCGGCGGCTTTTGGGTCATCATTCTGCATCTCGGCCCCAACCGTGGCCTGGGTCACCTCGCGGCGCACATGGGGACGCCAATGTTCACCGGCAGCGGGCCAATGGCTCATTTCCTCGTGCCGGTCCATGCCGGGTACCGAGCCGACGGCCAGGATGGTGCCCAGGCAATCGCGGGGGTGATACTGGCTGGGGACATAGTCATCGCGCTCGGGGCCCCAGATCAGACGGACGCCGCGCGAGGTAATGCGTTCACGGGAGGCCAGCCCGTCGTCGCATTGAAAAATCGTCATATAGCCGCCGTCGCCGCCCCGGCGCTGCAACAACCGTCCCGCCGATGTTCCGTCCTCGGTCGGTGCGACAACCTCGAGAAAATCGCCGCCGATGGGCAAAAGAAAATTGTGCAGGCCCCACTTGGCCACGCCGGGGTCCCGCTCCCCGACTTCAAGGCCGAAGATACCGCAAAGTTCTTCCTCCGCCCGCGCCAGATCGCCGGCGACCAGGCAGATCTGCCGCAACCGCATGTTCGTTGCCATCGCCAAAGCCGCTCTCCATCCGTGAATACCTTGCCGCCCCCGATCTTAACCAGAGGATGCCCGCATGCAAATCACCGCCAGTGCATGGCTTATCTCCCGACGCTATTGCGTCAAGTTTGCCGGGCGATCCAAATTATTCCTTTCCGGGCGCGTTTTGCCCTAACATAGGTGCTGATTCGTTGACAGATCGGCCAATAGAGGTGTTCCAGGGGGGCAAAAATGAAAAAGAGGCTGTCTAATCATCAGGTTTTCGTCGGCGTGGCCACCACGTTCGCACTGGCATTGCTGAGCTATCCCGCCGCGGCGGCTGACGTGGCTTTCAGCGGGGCGGATACGGCCTGGATACTGACCTCCACCGCCCTGGTCCTGTTCATGACCCTGCCCGGCCTGGCGCTGTTCTATGGCGGCCTGGTACGGGCCAACAATGTCCTCTCGGTGCTGATGCATTGCTTCGCCATTGCCTGCCTGGCCTCGATACTATGGCTGATCGGCGGTTACGCCCTGGCCTTTGGCGACGGCGGCGGGGCGCAGGCCTGGATCGGCGGGGCGGAAAAATGGTTCCTCCTCGGTATCGGCCCGGACGTCCTTTCGGGCAGCATCCCGGAAATTCTGTTCGTGATGTTCCAGATGACCTTCGCCATCATCACCCCGGCCCTGATCGTCGGCGCCTATGTGGAGCGGATCAAGTTCTCCGCCGTGATGCTGTTTTCCGGCCTCTGGCTGATATTGGTCTATGCCCCGGTCTGCCATTGGGTCTGGGGCGGCGGCTGGCTGTCGGACCTGGGCGTGATGGATTTTGCCGGCGGCATCGTGGTGCATGTCACGGCGGGTTCCTCGGCACTGCTTTTGGCCAAAGTTCTGGGCGGACGGCGCGGCTTCCCCAAGGACTTGCGTCCGCCCCATAATCCGGGCATGACCATGATCGGCGCCGCCATGCTGTGGGTCGGCTGGTTCGGCTTCAACGCGGGCAGCGCCCTGGCCGCCGACGGCAGCGCTTCCATGGCCATGCTGGTCACCCACATCTCCGCCGCGACGGCGTCCATCACCTGGGCCTTCCTGGAATGGCGGCGCTTCGGCAAATCCTCCCTGGTCGGCATTGTCACGGGCATGGTGGCGGGTCTGGCGACGATCACGCCGGCGTCCGGTTTCGTCGGTCCGCTCGGCGCCTTGTTCATCGGCTTCGCGGCCGGTGTGCTCTGCCATTTCTGCGTTGAATGGGTGAAGCAGAAAATTCACATCGACGATTCCCTGGACGTCTTCGCCGTGCATGGCGTCGGCGGCGCCCTGGGTACCCTGTTGACGGCATTCTTCGCCGCCGCCTCCCTGGGCGGTATGGGATTGGCCGAGGGCACCTCCATGGGCTCGCAATTCGTCACGCAGCTGATCGGCGTGGTCGCGGTTCTGGTCTGGTCGGTGGTGATCAGTTTCGTCATCATCAAGGTGGTCAGCGCCATTGTCGGCCTCCGGGTCGAGGACGAGGAAGAGATCGAGGGCCTGGATTTGATCGCCCATGGCGAGCGTGGCTATGATCTGTAAGGCGCGGTGTGAACCGGTTCGGATAATATTTAGGAGGCAGAAAGCATGAAAATGATCGTAGCGGTGATCAAGCCCCATCGTCTGGACCAGGTTCGCGATGCCCTGACGGCGATCGGCGTGCACGGCCTGACGGTTTCCGAAGTGCGCGGTTACGGTCGCCAGGGCGGCCATACGGAGATCTACCGCGGGGCCGAATATCAGGTCAATTTCGTGCCCAAGCTGAAGCTGGAGGTAGCCGTTTCCAACGATCTGTCGGAGCGGGTGGTGGAGGCGATCCGCGATGCCGCCAACAACGACCAGATCGGCGACGGCAAGATCTTCGTGGCAGACCTGGAACAGATCATGCGCATCCGCACCGGTGAAACCAACGACGAGGCGCTGTAACACCAACCCTTTGCCGGCGGGTCAGGCGCTTCGTTTGGCGGCGTGGTTCTGTTCGATGTAGTCGATGAATTCGCCGCTCAGGCTGCCCATGAAGACGTTGTCGACGCCCATCTCCTTGAGCACGGCGATGTCCTCGCGCGGAAAGATACCGCCATAGATCACCAGCCTGTCAGTCAACCCGCCATCGGCAATGGCCTGCATCAACCGGGGCGTCAAACGCAGATGTTCGCCCGAGAGGCAACTGACGCCGATCACGTCCACGTCCTCCTGCGCGGCGGCATCGACGATGGCTTCCGGGGTCTGAAAGGTATCCAGCAGCACCACTTCCATGCCGGCCTGGCGGAGGGCGTGGGCCACCACCATGGCGCCCCGGTCAGGGGTGTCCAGGCCCAGCTTGGTGATCAAGACCTTGATTGGAATATCCGCCATTCTAACCATTCCCCTCAAAGGGGTTTTCCAACATACCCAGGGGATCGTAGGAATAGCCGAAGGCCTGTCGGATGACGCCGCCGATCTCGGCCTTCGTGGCCTTGGCGCGCAGTGCATCGATGATGGCGGGGATCAGGTTTTCGGACTGCCCGGCGGCGGCTTTCTGCGCTAGCGCCTCAATCGCCGTACGCAGCTTGCCTTCGTCACGGGTGGCCCTCAGTCGTTGCAACCGTTCGATCACCAGCCGTTCCGCTTGATCCGAGACCCGGAACACGCCGCCCGGCGTAAGGTCTTCTTCCTCCGTGGTATAGGCATTGACGCCGACGAGAACACGTTCCCCGGCCTCGACCTCCGCCTGAAAATTCAACGTTGCTTCATCCATTTTCGCCTGCAGCCAGCCGGTCTCGGCCACCGCCAGAAAGCCGCCGCGCTGGTCGATTTCGTCGAGGAACTCGCCCGCTGCCGCCTCCAGTTGGTCGGTCAGGGCCTCCACATAGTAGGAGCCACCAAGAGGATCGGCGACATTGGCCGCGCCCGCCTCGTGGGCCAGAATCTGCTGGGTGCGCAGGGCAATCTGCTGCGCCCCTTCGGTGGGAATGGCCACGGGCTCGTCGTAGGAGCAGCAATGCAGCGACTGCGCCCCGCCCATGACAGCGGCCAGGGCCTGATAGGCAACGCGGACGACATTATTCAGGGGTTGCTGGGGAAACAATGACGAGCCGCCCGTGTGCACGCCGAAACGCAGCTGGCGCGTGGCTTCCTTTTTGGCGCCGTACTTCTCGGTCATCAGGCGGGCCCACATGCGCCGGGCCGCTCGTAGTTTGGCCGCCTCCTCAAAAATATCCGTATGGGCGGAGAAATACATCGAGCGCCGGGGCTCGAAATCGTCAATATCAAGGCCGCGCGCCAGGGCACCATCGATGTAGGCCATCTCCTCAGCGAAACCGACGGCGATTTCCTGGGCCGCGCCGATGCGGCTCTCGCGCATATCGTAAGCATTGGAATAGCCGGAGTGAAACTGCGGCATGTTCAAGGTGCAGTATTCAATGATGTCGACGGACAGTTTCAGGGACAGATCCATCGGATTGGTGATCTTGCCCACGGGGCCGCAGAAATACAGATGCAGCGGGTTGTTGGAAATGGTGCCGCGCAATTGCGATGGCTTCAATCCCCGATCCTGCGCCAGGGCGACATAGGCGGCGAAGACCACCGGGCATTGGGTGCCGCCGGGCAACAAAACGGTGGAGACCTTTTCGATCGGCACCCCGGCCATCAGCAGTTCCATATCCTCCAATGACGAAATGGAGACGCCGCAAATGCCGATCTCGCCCTCAGCCATGGGATGGTCGGCGTCCAGGCCGACCATGGAAGGCGTATCGGTGATGACGTCCAGGCCGGCCACGCCCTGTTCGATCTGGGTCTTGAAGCGGGCGTTGGTCTCCTCCGGCGCGCCGTGGCCGACCACCGCCCGCCGCGTCCACAGCCGGCCTCTATACATGTTCTTGTGAATGCCCCGGGTATAGGGGGGCTGACCGGGATCGCCCAGATCGGCGGCATAGTCGGTGCCGCCATTCCGCGGGCCATAGGCCGGCTCCAGCTCGATGCCAGACCAGGTTTTCAGGCGCTTTGCCTTTTCCTTGTAGGCCTGGCTCAGCCGTTCGGTCTCGATCTTGCTCATGGCACCCTCGCCTCCACTCGGCAGGGCCACCGCCGCATTATCGCGCCCGGGTTCGGGATCTTGGGTCTTCAGTTTTGCGGTTCGATGGCGCTACCGTGTCCCAGAATTTTGCCCGAGGCGAAACAATCGTAGTGGGGTTGCAGCGCCATGAGAAGCGTATTTGCGATTTCTCCGTTCCCCAACCCTCCCTTCAACAAATATCAATTGAAACGGCGAACAGGTCGATCTTGCATGCGCGGGGGAACGGCGGCACACTGTGGGGGACCGGCAAAGCCGCCCAGTGAGCGAAGCAGTAAGCAATCCAGAGAGCGGCGGTTTGGTCACGCCATATTCATCCCGATTGAGGCATAGGAGGGTCGCGCGGGTATGACCGAAACGAAAGAAGCGGACGATTTCCGGGCCCGCGCCAAGGACTGGCCGCGGGGCAACCGCTATGAAGATTTCACCGTCGGACGGGTCTTCAAACACCATTGGGGCCGCACCATTACCGAGGCAGACAGCGTCCTTTTCACCACGCTGACGCTTGGCTACAACCCGATCTATTTCAACGCCGACTATGCCCAGGCACATGGCCATCCCCGCCTGGTAGTCAATCCGCTGCTGGTCTTCAACACCGTGTTCGGCCTGACGGTTGAGGATCTGAGCGAGGGCGGCGGGCCGTTCCTGGGCGTCGATGCCTTGAGCTATCCCAAACCGGTCTATGTGGGCGATACAGTCTATGCCGAGAGCGAGGTGATCTCGGCCCGGGAGACCGAGAGCCGGCCCGACTACGGCATCGTCACCTGGCATACCATCGGGCGCAATCAGGATGACGAGACGATCATCGACTACACACGGACAAATCTGGTGAGGAAACGCACATGAACATGGATAGCGGTGGCACCACATCGGCCGACGGCATGGGTTACATGACCGACGAGCGCATTCTGATCCGCGATACCGCGCGGGACTTCACCATGAAGGAAGTCCTGCCCGTGGCCAACGAGTTGGACCCGGTGCAGGGCATGATTCCCATGGAGCTGCGGGATAAGATGGCGGAGATGGGCTATTTCGGCATCACCACGCCGGAAGAACTCGGCGGCATGGGCCTGGGCTGTTTCGAATATTGCCTGATCGCCGAACAGTTGGCGCGGGGCTGGATGTCCGTCGCCTCCATCATCGCGCGGGGCAACGGCAGTTTCCTGCGCCGGGGCATCATGCGCGGCAAGGAGGACGAGTTGCCCGAGGAACAGCGGGAGATGATCCGCCGCGCCGTCACCGGCGACTTCCTGGCCGCCGCCGCCCTGTCGGAGCCGGGCACGGGCTCGGACCTGGCCTCGATCTCGTGTAGGGCCGAAATGGCGGGCAACGAATGGGTCATCAACGGCAACAAATATTGGTGCACCTTTGCCGATGGCGCCGATTACATCATGCTGTTTGCCCGTACCTCGCCTCCCCCTTCCGCCGACAAGCGTTTCCTGGGCATTTCCGCCTTCGTGCTGCCCAAGCCTAGGGGTGAATTGCCGAATAATTGCGAGGGCGCGCCGATCCCGAAGATTGGCTATTTCGGCTGGAATACCTACGAATTGTCCTTCCAGGGTACCCGCGCACCGGCCTCGGCCCTGGTGGGCGAGGAAGGCAAGGCCTTCTACATGCTGGCCAGCGGGCTGGAGGCGGCGCGGGCCCATACGGCGGCGCGCTCCATCGGCCTGGCGCAAGGCGCCCTGGAGGATTCCATCGCCTATGCCGAGGAACGGGGCCAGTTCGGCGTGCCGATCACAGAGTTCCAGGCGATCCGCTTCAAGATCGCCACCATGGCGACCAAGATCGAGGCGGCGCGGCAACTGCTGTACTACGTCTGCAACGAGATCGACCAGGGCCGGCGCTGTGACAAGGAAGCCTCCATGGTGAAATACTTCGCCTCCGAGATGTCGGAAGAAGTGACCTCGGAAGCAATCCAGATCCACGGCGGCGCCGGCTATACCAAGCTGCACGCGGTGGAGCGCTATTGGCGGGACGCGCGTCTGACCAAGATTTTCGAGGGCACCTCGGAAATTCAACAGCGCATTATTTCCGACGTCATCCTGGGCAAGTCGAAGAGCGACGCGCGCATGGTCGCCCAGGCCTTCGCTGAACAATACGCCTGAGGAGGACGGCAGAATGAAAGCATCCGAGCTGACCTCGGCCAACAACTACTTCGAGGATTTCGAGGTGGGCGCCATCTACAAACACGCCCGCGGCAAGACCGTGACGGAAATGGACAATGTGATGATCACCAACATGGTGATGAACACCGCCGAGGGTCATTTCAACGAAGACCTGATGCAGCGCGCGGCCCGCGGCATTCCCGGTTTCGACACCCGCATCGTCTTTGGCGGCATCAACCTGTCCATGGTGATCGGACTGGCCGGCCAGGACACCGGCGAACAGGTGCTTGAGGAGCTTGGCATGGACAAGATCCGCCTGAAGGCCCCGGTGCACCACGGCGATACCCTGTATGCCTATTCCGAGGTTCTGGCCAAGGAAGACGGCGGCCGGGACGATGCCGGCGTCATCACTTTCAAACATTACGGCGTCAATCAAAAGGACGTGGTGATCTATGAGGGCGAACGCCGGGCCCTGATGAAACGGCGCTCCCACTGGGGTGATAAATGAGTTCTCAAGGCTCCGGCTTTGGCGCCCTTGATGGCCTCAAGGTCATCGACCTGACGCAGATGCTGGCCGGGCCCTTTTGTTCCATGCTGTTGGCGGATCAGGGCGCCGAGGTGATCAAGGTAGAGCCCCTGGACGGCGATATGACCCGCTTTTCCGGGCCTTTTCATGCCGATGACCAGGAGCAGCACTTCGGCGGCTATTTTCAAAGCATCAACCGCAACAAGAAGAGCATCGCCATCGACCTGAAGTCGGCGGAAGGCAAGGAGATCTTCAGGCGTCTGGTCAAGGACGCGGATATCCTGCTGGAGAATTTCCGCCTCGGCACCATGGACCGCCTGGACCTGTCCTACGAGGCCCTGGCCGAGATCAATCCCCGCCTGGTCTATGGCGCCATTCGCGGTTTCGGTGACAGCCGCACAGGCGAAAGCCCGTATGCGGACTGGCCGGCCTTTGACGTGGTGGCCCAGGCCATGGGCGGCATCATGGGCATTACCGGGCCCACGGCGGATCATCCCATGAAGGTCGGCCCAGGTGTGGGCGATACGGTGCCGGCCATGTTCATGGCCTTCGCCCTGGTCTCGGCGGTGCGGGAGGCGGAACGTTCGGGCCAGGGGCAGTTCGTCGATGTGGGCATGTACGACGGCATCCTGGCCCTTTGCGAACGCATCTTCCATCAAAGCTCCTATTCGGGCACGGTGCCGGTGCCCGAGGGCAACGCCCATCCCCTGCTCTGCCCGTTCGGCATGTTTCCGGCCAAGGACGGCTGGGTCTCCATCGCCTGTCCGCGCGACAAATTCTGGGAAATTCTGTCGGAGGTTTCGGGCCATCCCGAATGGGCCCACGATCCTCGCTATGAAACCAATGTTGAGCGCACCGCACGGAACGAGGAGGTCATCGCCATGGTCTCCGCCTGGAGCAAACGGCACACAAAGCGGAAATTGAGCGAGCTGTTGGGCGGCAAGATCCCATTCGGGCCGGTGCAAACGGTGACCGACATTCTTGACGACCCCCATGTGGAGGCGCGGCATTTGCTGGCGGAGGTGGAGCATCCGGGCCTGGCACACAAGGTGGTCATCGCCAATACGCCGATCCACATGAGCCGGACCCAGGGCGGCGTACGCCGCCGGGCGCCAAAGCTGGGTGAGGACACCGATGCCATTCTAAGAGATGCCGGCTACAGCGGCGAGGAAATCGAAGAATTGAGAGGGGCGGCACGGATTTCGTGACCGCTCCGCAGAAAGAAGGAATTAAACCATGAGCAAGATCAAACGGGCGCGGCGCTGCCAACTTTCCATTCCCGGCAGCAGCGAGAAAATGATGGCCAAGGGCGCCGGGCTGAAGGTGGACCACATTTTTCTGGATCTCGAAGACGCGGTTGCCCCGGCCGCCAAGCCCGAGGCACGCGGCAAGATTGTCGAGGCCCTAAACAGCCATGATTTCGGCAAGAGCGTGCGCTGCGTGCGGATCAACGATGTGGAAACCCAGTGGTGCTACAACGACATTATCGAAGTCGTAACGGGGGCCGGGAAAAATCTCGACACCATCATGATCCCCAAGGTGAAATATGCTCATGACGTGAAATTCGTCGATATCCTGCTGACCCAGATCGAGATGGAGATCGGCCTGAAACGGCGCATCGGTATCGAGCTGCTGATCGAGGAAGTCGAGGGCATGCAGAACATCGACGAAATCGCCTTCTCGTCCGAGCGGCTGGAATGCATGGTCTTCGGCATGGGCGATTATTCAGCCAGCCAGGGCGTCAACGTCCGGGCCATCGGCGGCGACGGCGGCTATCCCGGCGATATCTGGCATTACCAGCGTCAACGCCTGGTCATTGCCTGCCGCTCCGCCGGTATCGACCCCATTGATGGCCCGTTCGGCAACTTCAAGGACGATGAGGGCTACCGCAGGGAATGCACCCGTTCGTCGATCCTGGGCTGCGTCGGCAAATGGGCCATTCATCCCGCCCAGGTGCCCCATTCCCAGGAGATCTATTCGCCCGATCCCGACGATGTCGCCCACGCCCGCAAGATCGCCGCCGCCTATGACGAGGCCGTGGCCCAGGGCCTCGGTGCGGCCCAGGTGGACGGCACGATGATCGATGCCGCCTCCGTCCGCATTGTGCAGAACACCATCGACAAGGCTGATTTGTACGGGATGTAAGCGCGCCCAGGCGACGGCGGGCCCGATAAGCGGATTTGGCGCTGGATCGCGCTAGGATTCGTCGTCCAAGGTATCAGCGATCGCGGCCGCCAGGATTGCCCGCGAGAACGGTTTGCGCAGCAACTGGCAGCCATCTTCCGGCTGCCCGGCATCGGCAACAACTTCCTCGCTGTAGCCCGTGGCATACAAAACCTTGAGTTCGGGCCACCGGGTCCGGGCCCGTCTCGCCAGATCCAGGCCGCTCAGACCGCCCGGCATCACGACATCGGTAAACAGCAGGTCCACGGCGACACCATTCTCCAGCATGGCCAGGGCTTTCACTCCGTTTTCCGCCTCGATCACCCGGTATCCCAGGTCCGTCAATTGCTCCGCCAGGGCGGTTCGGACGTCCATATCATCCTCCACCAACAGAATGGTGCGGTCGTTACCGGACGCATGCTCGCCTGGCAGATTTTCCGGCGCCGTCTCCGTATCGGAAGCGGCGGAGGCACGGGGCAGGTATATGCGCATTGTCGTGCCGCGCCCCGGCTCACTTTCGATTTCGGCGAAACCGCCCGACTGTTGGGCAAATCCATACACCATGCTAAGGCCAAGCCCCGTGCCCTTGCCAACATCCTTGGTGGTGAAGAATGGCTCGAAAGCGTGCGCGGCTTCATCCTCTGTCATGCCGGTGCCATTATCAGCCACGGCAAAAACAATGTAGTCGCCCGGTGTTGCGGCGCCATGGCGATCGGCCATCTCGGCATCAAGGTGGAGATTTTCGGCGGAGAATTCGATAGCACCGCCGCCCGGCATGGCATCACGGGCATTCAAGGCCAAATTCAACAGAGCATTTTCCAACTGGCTAAGATCCGCCCTGACCTGCCAGGCATCCTGTATCTCTCCAAGCCGTACTTCTATGGTCTCGCCCAGCGTCCGCCCCAGCAAATCGCCCAATCCGGACAAAATCTCCCGCACCGACAGCGCCTTCGGCGTCAATGGCTGCTGCCTGGAAAATGACAACAGGCGGCTGGTCAACTCGGCCCCGCGCCTGATGTTCCTCTGAATCGCCTGAAAGCTCGCGGCACTGCCCCCATGCGATGGAATGTCATCGGTCAGCAACTCAATATTGCCCGCGATCACCTGCAGCAGATTATTGAATTCATGGGCGACACCGCCGGTCAATTGGCCGACGGCCTCCATTTTCTGGCTTTGTATCAGGCACTCCTCGGCACTTTTCTGTTCGGTAATATCAACATTGGTGGTTTCGAGGTAATCCAGTTCAGGGAAATAGCTGGTGGAAAGCCTAATCCAGATCTCCGTGCCGTCCTTGCGGGTATGCTGTACCTCCAAGTCGCGAATGCCGCCGCGCCTTAAGCCTTCGGCTTGCATGCGCTCGCGGGCGGCGGGATCAACCCAGCGGTCGCTGGGCCTCACCTCGG
This sequence comes from Alphaproteobacteria bacterium, assembly GCA_030747035.1. Lineage (GTDB taxonomy): Bacteria > Pseudomonadota > Alphaproteobacteria. Next base: position 12,704 of record JASLLM010000100.1, read on the forward strand.
CCAGGATTTCCTCCCGGTCCGCATAGCCGTAGATCTTGGCCAGGTGATCATTGGCCTCCAACAACTTGCTGTCGCTGATCCGGGTTCGCGCCAGCCCAACCTGGGCCCGGTTGAACATCTCCAGGTACTTCTTGTCATTATCCCGAAGTTTCCTTTCCGCTTCCACATACTCCGTAACATCCGAGGCTTTGCCTCTGTAACCCAGGAATTCACCGCCGCTGCCGTAGAAGGGCGTGCCGGAAGTGCGAATCCACTGCTCCCTGCCGTCCGGATCGTGCCGCTTGACGACGAGATCACGAATCGGCCGACGCGCCTCGAAAGCATCCAGGAACGGCTGCCAATCCTCGCGAATGTATAACTCATCGATATTGGCATCGACGGTCGTGCCCAGATAGTCTTCCGCCCTGCGGCCAACCTTCTCCTCCAGGACATCCGAAACATATGTGTAGCGTTTCTCGGCATCTATCTCCCACAACCAGTCGGAAGACGCAGCGGCGTGCTGACGAAATCGGGTTTCAGTTTCCCGCAGCGCCGCTTCCGCCAATTTCTGGGCGGTAATGTCTGTGGCGATGCTGACGATGCCGCCATCCGGCATCCTTTGTTCGTCGATCAGAATCCAAAGGCCATCCTCGCGTTGCATTTCGAACAGGCCGCACGGGTTGCGGTGCCGTTGCAGGCGCTCCTCCAGCCAATCAGCTTCCTGCCCTTCCGCATCCGGATAGCACCCCTTGGCAACACCCGCGCGAAGAAACTCCTCGTACGAGGTGCCAGGAACCAACAGATCGGCGACCGCCCGATTGACCTCCCTGAAGCGGTCATTGCAAAGAACCAGCCGGTCATTCGAGTCCCAAAGGATATAGGTTTGGTGCAGGCAATTAATGCTTTGCCGCAGCATTCTGGCCATCGGGTCCAGGGTATTGCTCAGCTTATTTCCCCCCATTCGTCCACGCTACCAATTAGGCCCCACGCTAAAACTTACCAACAGTCGGCCGCGCGATACGCACGGCACCTATCACTGGGCCACTATGTGGTCAATATATGTCAAAATTCTTACATTTTTAGGTGTGAAAATAAGTCGCCAACTCAAGCGGCGCCTATTCCGCCGCCTTGATGGCCTCGTCGGCCCAGTCCAGGGGCCGGCCCAGGCGTTTTTCCAGGCGGCCGGCATTGGCGGCATCCAGGCGCACCACCAGCCACACGGCTGCTTCATCGTCGCGCCGCTCGATAACCTCGCCAACCTGATACAGCCAGGCCAGTGTGGCGCCATCATGATGCGGCACCGAGACCCGCACCGGACGTTCGTCCCGGCCGACCTGCCTGCCGATCAGGGTCAAAAGGTCCTCGCAGCCCTCCCCGCTCATGGCCGAGACGGCAACAGCATGCGGCGCACGCTCAACCAGATTGGCGACACGCTGACGGTCGTCCGCGCCGGCCAGGTCCATCTTGTTATAGACCTCGATCATACTGTCCCGTCGCGGCCCATCGGCGCCCAGGTCGGCCAATACGGAAAGGACATCCTGCTTTTGCGCCTCGCTGTCGGGATGGACGATATCGCGCACATGGACAATGACGTCGGCCCCCAACACTTCCTCCAGGGTGGCTCTAAACGCCGCCACCAATTGGGTCGGCAGAGCGGAGACGAAACCCACCGTGTCGGAAAGGATAATGCGCCCGCCCCGGCGCGGTATTTCCACCGCCCGCATGGTCGGATCCAGGGTCGCGAACAACAGATCTTCGGCCATGACGGCGGCCCCGGTCAGCCGGTTGAACAGGGTTGATTTCCCGGCATTGGTATACCCCACCAGGGCGACCACGGGGTAGGGTACATCGCGGCGTGTCTTGCGATGCAATTCCCGGGTCCGCACCACCGCCTCCAACTGCCGGCGCAGACTGACAACCCGGTCGTCGATCATCCGCCGGTCGGCCTCGATCTGGGTCTCGCCGGGGCCACCCACGGTGCCGAGGCCGCCACGCTGACGCTCCAAATGGGTCCAGGAACGTACCAGCCGGCTGCGTTGGTAGGTCAGTTGCGCCAGTTCAACCTGCAGCCGGCCTTCCTTGGTCCGGGCCCGGTCGGCGAAGATCTCCAGAATCAACCCTGTACGGTCGATCACCTTGCAGTTCCAGGCCCGCTCCAGATTGCGCTGCTGGATCGGTGTCAGGGCGGTGTCCAGCACCGCGAGCTCTATCTCCTCCGCCTTGATCAGTATGCCCAGTTCGTCGACCTTGCCGGTGCCAAACAGGGTTGCGGGCCGGGGCCGGTTGACGACGACAACCTCGGCCACGATCACGTCCAGGCCGATAGCGCCGGCCAGGCCCACGGCCTCGTCCAGTTGCGCTTGCGGCAGGCGGGCAGCATTACCGCCCGCTGTCTTTAGCTGTGGATGAACAATCAGTGCCCGGCCGGCGCTGTCCTTGTTATTTTCATCGCTGTCCGGGCTGCCCACGTTTACGCATCTTCCTCTGAGGCGTCATACAATTGAACAGGCTGCGCTGGCATGACGGTTGATATGGCGTGTTTGTAGACCAGTTGAATATGGCCGTCGCGGCGCAACAGTACACAGAAGTTATCGAAACCCGAAATGAAGCCCTGCAACTTGACGCCGTTCACCAAAAATACAGTGACCGGGGTTTTCGCCTTACGGACGTGATTGAGGAATACATCCTGTACGTTTTGTTTGTCGTTCGCCATGTCTGGCTCCATTTTGTTCTGCCCGGCCGCCGATCGAACGCAGGCGGCTTGGCAATTCATTATTGGGATGCCCGTTTGGTTGGTGCCCTGGCAGCATCCGGCGGCTACTGTACGACGCGGTACATTACAGTCAAAATGTGATCAGAATATTACTCCGAATCCGACTACACTACTTGTTACCTCAGATGGGGTCCATTGGCTATTCGGCAAGTAGGAAGTTCATGACGGACATTTGATCCGGCCCGCTGGCGCAATTCACGATTGCCCGCTGCCACGCGTGCAGCTTAAGTCATTGCCCTAATTGAATGTTTCCCAAGAGCCCGGGCATATCCAAAAGACGCACGGTCTAGAGCAATTCCGATCTAATGTGAATCGCGGAGCGATTCTAAGTGATTGGAAAAATTGCTCTAGTCT
>JASLLM010000101.1 GCA_030747035.1 Alphaproteobacteria bacterium
CAGATAACGCCAATGAGGTGTTATTATGGTCCGCATGCGGAAGAGCAGATTGATCCAGGCAAAACAGTACCGGTTAAGGAGGTGGCCGCCCTGCGCAAAGCCGGGCTGCGGGAAGATTAGACGCCCGCAGCGGCAAAGGCGCCGCCATCCGGGGCACCGATGTCCGCAAGATCATCCTCGATATTCTCGGCAAGCCCGGCCATGAAGGGTTCCAAGCCGACAGCAGGATGTGGCGTTGACCTTCACAGCGAGGATCGGCGGGGTCCATCTTGGCCGCGCCGGGAGTCCTGGTCGAATTGACGCGGTTCGGTAGATTTTGATGGAACGGGCCTGTCGCAAGCGCCATCATGGTGAAAACGGAAATTCAATCAAGAAAAGGCCGGCGGGCACCAATCGCCGAGATCAGGGGAAGCAATGAAAATTGAACGCATAGAGGCGTTTCAGGTTCAATGGTCGCCCGACGACAGGCCCGGGCAACGCAGCGCCTTCGTACGGGTCTGGAGCGATGACGGCCTATATGGCGTGGGTGAGGCTTCGCCGATGCAGGGCGGTCTCGCCTCGCTGGGCATGATTGTCCATGACATCGCACCGCGCATAGTGGGCGCCGATCCTCTGGATCACGCCGTGCTGCAGGACCGCCTGACCCATAGCCTCGCCAAGCTTGGCCCCGAAGGCGCCTTGACGGGGGCCCTGGCGGCGATCGATATCGCGCTATGGGATCTGAAGGGCAAGCTTTTCGGCCAGCCTATCTACAAATTACTGGGCGGGGCCTGGCGCACCGCGCTGCCGTTTTACGCCTCCATCGGCGGCAACGGCGTGGAGCGCAAGCTGGACGATGTTCTGCGTATTGTCGAGCAGCGAATGCAGGACCAACCGGCCGCGATTAAGATCCGATTTGACAATGCCCGCGTCGATCTGGATGCCCATATTTCCGACCACCTGGAAAAGGCCCGTGCCGTTCGCAAACTGGTCGGCGATGACTTCCCCCTCGCCTTTGATGCCAACAACGGCTACTCCACGGGCGGCGCCATTCGGGTCGGCCGCGAACTGGAAGAGCTTGGCTATTGGTGGTTCGAGGAACCGGTGCAGCATTACCATGTCAAGGCGATGGGCGAGGTTGCCTCGAAACTATCCATAACCGTATCGGCGGGCGAACAGACTTATACCACCGGCGGCCTGGTCGAACTGATCGAGGCCGGCGTCCGCATGATCCAGCCCGATATCGTGAAAATGGGCGGCATTACCGGACTACTCCGCTGCGCCGCATTGGCGCAGGCCCATGGCGTCGAGCTGGTGTCCCATCAAACCCAGCCCATGATCGGTCATTTGGCCAATATGCACGTCTGCGCGGCGCAGCTGCACGCTACCAAGCCCTGCGAATGGAACGACCCCAGTACGCGGATGCACGCGTTGTTCGACCGCCCGCCCGTCCCCATGAATGGCGTGTTCAATTTGTCCGACGCGCCCGGCCTGGGCATCGATTTCATCGAAACGGAATTACAGCAACGGCGCATCGACCTCTAATTTGGTTGGCGATGCGGCGGCTCATCTCAACGCCTCGTTCTCAGGGGATGGCGCCGTCGGTGCCGCGCGCCTCCTCCAGGGCCCGCGTGATTGCGACGAGGCAGCGGTCCCGGTGTTGTGTCAATTCGGCAACGCTTCGTCCGCCCGCGGCGGTCTCGCTGCCGGTAATCACCGCCTGGCGCAGTTCCGGCGTCAGTTCCGGCGAGGCCAGCCGGGTCCAAGGCGCTGCCGTTTCAGGGTCAAAGTGATCCAGGAAATGCGCCATGCCTCCGTCGCCGCCGGCAAGGTGGAAGGTCAGGCAATGCCCCATGATGGCCCAGCGCAGACCCGGTCCGGCGGCGATCGCGCGGTCGATCTCCGCCACTGTCGCCTCACCCGCCTCGATCATGTACAGGGCTTCATGCCAGATCGCCTGCTGCAGACGGTCCGCGATGAAGCCCGGCACTTCGCGCTCCATTTGGATCACGGTTTTCCCGGCGGCTTCGTAAAATGCCGCGGCCCAAGCAACGGCGCCGGCGTCCGTGGCGTCACCCCCGACCACTTCGACCAACGGCATCAGATACGGCGGGTTGAAGGGATGCCCGACGACCAGCCTTTCAGGGTGCGCCGCCTGCGCCTGCATTTCGCTCATCAGGAAGCCCGATGTCGAAGACGCGATAACGATCTCGGCGGGCGCCGCCTTGTCGATTTCGGATAACAGCTCTTGCTTGAGCGCGAGGCGCTCGGGCGCGCTTTCCTGCACGAAATCGGCAGCGCCGCAGGCCGCGGCGAGGGAGGGCGCAAAGGTCAGGCGCGAAAGGCTGGCGCCGGGGGCCAGGCCCAGTTCCTGGAGTATGGGCCAGGCCGCCTCGACCGCCGTCCGCAGCCCGGCCTCGCCACCAGGCGCGGGATCCCAGCCCACCACATCATAGCCACGGGCCAGAAAATACGCCGCCCAGCCGGCCCCGATGACGCCGCAACCAATGCAGGCGATCCGGTGCACATCGTTGGGATCCGGGCGCGAGCCCATTTCACCGGGCATGTTTGCGGCACCGCAGGGTTTTCACCATTTCCCGCATTATCTTTACAGTCCTCCCGATGAATTCGGCATCAATCTCGATGCGCCCCGAAATATAGTGTTTTCCGCTGCATCTGGCGACAAGACACGGCCAGACAAGCAACAGGGAATTTCGCTAAAGGCAAATTCCCTAACAGGCTGCATTCGTTGACTCCATGGATGCCTTGGGCGATCCTTCAACACAGGGGTTGCATAGACCAGGGGGGCAAGGTGGACAGGCATATTGGGGGGCCGGCGCTGCCCGGCGATATCACCAGCGGCTGGCTGACCCAGGCATTGCGGACGAACCCGGAACTGGCCGGGGCCGAAGTCACGGATTTCAAATACGACGCGGTTATCGGTGAGGGACTTACCTCCACCATGGGCCGGCTTCATCTTACCTACGCGGACCCGCGGCCGGACTGTCCGAAAACGCTTTTCCTGAAGCAAAAAATCCTGGTGCCCGACATTTTGGCATTCATGGCGAAATTCAAGATCTATGCCCGGGAGGTATTGTTTTATCAAACCTTCGCGGCAGAAAACCCTCTTAACCCACCGCGTTGCTATTATGCCTGGATCGACGACGATGACGCGGATTTCGCATTGCTGCTCGAAGATCTTGGGAAAACATCGACGTTGGGCCAGTGGGTCGGTCATGACCTCGGACAGGCAAAAGCGGCGATCGCCAAGCTTGGCATGTTTCATGGCGACTACCAGGGCAGGGCCGACGTCGCGGCCGCGGACTGGGCCCCGGACTTCGCCTTTCTTGCGGCAGCAAAGGCGGCCCCGCGGGGAGAAGGGGAAAGGTTGAGCGCCACCTTCGGCCCTGCGTTCGTGAAGAAGCACGGCCACCGCGTCACCCCGTTCCTGTCCGAGCACGCCGTGGAGATTTCGGATCAAGCGCCAAGCCTGTATGCAAGCTTCGCCGATCACCCGAGAACGCTTTTGCACGGCGATTTTCATTGCGCCAATATGTCGGTATCCGCAACCGATGTTCGCGTCTATGACTGGCAGGTCATTCGACGCGGGCCGGGTGTGTGCGACCTGTTGCATTATCTAAGCTGGATGCGGCGCGACCTGCGGGATGCCAACCTGGACGATTTGCTGGGAATTTACTTCCAGAATTTCACGGCACAGCTTGCCGGAAGCTATGATTGGGAGGTGTTTCGGAATCATCTGAAGTTTGGACTGCTGCTTCACGTCGAGCACTTCATCATGCTGATGGGCGGTCCTTTTGGTAAAAACGAAGCAGGCGAGAGGCTCGCTGACTTTTGGTGCGATACCTTCAACCCATTGTCCGAGCAGTTCGGCCTGGCGGAGACCTGGGCGGATTTCCTTCGCGGTGAGCGCCCAATCCGCGTTGAGGGATAGGGCTTCCTCCCGGCTTGCGGCCCCCGACTCGGAACACGCCGATATGGGTCGAGATTATGCCTGGATCCCGCGGACGGGCGCGCGGGCGGCGAAACTCTCCTGGATTACCGAACCCGTGATTTCCCGACAAAACGGATGGCAAATTGACTGGTCCCTGGATATGCTGCGCGCAGCTATTTTGGAGTACGAGAACGATGAAGATTTCCACTACGATCCGCCGCAACATGCAGATCAACGGCGCGGGCACGGCCACCATTTTTTCCGGCCGCCGGCACAACTGGCTGCAATTCGGCGAGCGCATTGCCAGACTGGCGGCGGGCTTGACGAACCTGGGCCTGGAGAGCGGCGACCGGGTGGCGGTGCTGTCCCTGAACAACGACCGCTATATGGAAAGTTATTTCGGTGTGCCCTGGGGCGGTTTCGTCCTGGTGCCCATCAACACCCGTCTGGCGCCGCCGGAAATCGAATTCTGGCTAAATGATTCCGGCGCAGAGGTGCTGATGGTGGATGAAAACTTCGTGCCCATGCTGCCGAAGATCAAGGACCAGTTGGAAACTGTCAAACATGTGGTTTTCCTCGGTGACGGTCCGGCGCCTGAGGGCATGTTGTCGTTCGAGGGCCTGTTGGACGGCACCTCGGCCATGGCGGCGGCGGAAAGCAGCAGCGATGACATGGCCATATTGCTGTACACCGGCGGCACCACGGGACGTTCCAAGGGCGTGATGTTGAGCCAGCACAACGTGCTCTTCAACGCCCTGCAATTCGCCCCCACTGTGGGCTACCGCAGCAATTCGGTCTATCTGCACGCCGCGCCCATGTTCCATATCGCCGATGGTACCTGTACCTACGCCATTGCCACGGCCGCGGGCGCCTCCGTCATCATTCCCGGTTTCGAGGCAGAGGCGGCCCTCAGCGCGGTGCAGGATCACAAGGTCTCGGTCACTCTGTGGGTGCCGACCATGGTCAACATGGCGGTGTACCATCCAGGAGTGGAGGAATACGATCTGTCTTCCCTGATCGACATGATGTACGGCGCCTCACCGATGCCGGAGGCGGTGGTCCGCCGCGCTATGGAGGTGATGCCCAACACCCGCTTTCATCACGCCTATGGCCAGACGGAAGCAGCCCCCATCCTGACCATCCTGGACCCCGCCCGCCATGTTCCCGATACCCCGACGGGCAAACTGGGCTCCTGCGGCCAGGCGATCATGGGCGTTGAATTGAAAATCGTCGACGAGGACGACAACGAGGTGGCGCAGGGCGAGGTTGGCGAGCTTTGTGCCCGTGGCGACAACGTTATGCTGGGCTACTGGCAACAGCCCGAAATGACGGCCCAGGCCATGCGCGACGACTGGCTGCATACCGGTGACGGCGCCCGCATGGATGAAGAAGGCTTTGTCTTCATCGTCGACCGGGTCAAGGATATGATCATCTCCGGTGGCGAGAATGTCTACTCGGCGGAGGTGGAGGACGCGATCTATCAGCACCAGGCCGTCGCCGAATGTGCCGTGATCGGTATCCCCCACGACAAATGGGGCGAACAGGTACACGCAATCATCCGTCTGCACGATGGCCAGGAGGCCGACGAACAGGCCATTATCGATCACTGCCACGGCCTGATCGCCGCCTTCAAATGCCCCCGCTCCGTCGAATTCAGGGCCGAACCGCTGCCTCTCTCCGGCGCTGGCAAGATCCTAAAGGCGCAACTGCGGCAGCCCTTCTGGGCCGATGAGGAAAAGGCCGTGCACTAATATTTCAGCCCTATTTCGGTGACATATTTCGGTGACAGTTTACTTAATAGTAGCGCGTCGGCCAGTCACCAAAGTGGAATGACTGTATCACACGAAAATCGGACCTATTAAGTAAACTGTCACCGAAATAGGGTTGCGACAAGGCCGGCTATGCGCCGAAGCCGGCCAGACGCTTGGCGATGATATCCTCGGCTTCCCCAACGATGCGGCTGACCAGTTCGTCGCAGCTTGGGATATCGTTAATCAGGCCAACCACCATGCCGGCGGACCAGATGCCGTGGTCCACATCGCCGTCCTCGAACACGACCTTGCCGCGCTTGCCGGAAAGATACTCCGCCAGGTCCTCAATCTTCAGATCGGTGCCTTTCTCCCGTTCGATTTCCACCACCTTGCCGGCGACCTCGTTCTTGAAAACGCGGGAGGTGTTGCGCAGGGTGCGGTTGGTCAGCTGGGTCTGTAATTCGTCCGCATCGACCATGGCCTGCTTGACGTTCTGGTGCACCGGCGCTTCCTTGGTGCACATGAAGCGGCTGCCCATGTTGATGCCGTCGGCGCCCAGGGCCAGAGCCGCGACCAGGCCGCGGGCATCGCCGAAGCCGCCCGAGCCGATGAACGGTATGCTTAGTTTGTCGGCGGCGGCGGGGAGCAGGATCAAGCCGGGAATATCATCCTCGCCCGGATGGCCGGCGCATTCGAAACCATCGACGCTGACCGCATCACAGCCTACGGATTCTGCCTTTACCGAGTGCCGGACGGAAGTACATTTATGGATCACCTTGATGCCATTATCCTTGAACGTGGGCATGTAGGGTTCCGGGCTGCGCCCGGCAGTTTCGACGATCTTGATACCGCTATCCGCGATGGCATCCACATACTCCTGATAGGGCACCGGGTTCAGGGTCGGCAGAATGGTCAGGTTGACGCCAAACGGCTTGTCGGTCATTTCCCTGGTGCGGGCGATCTCCTTGCTCAGATCCTCCGGCGTCGGCTGGGTCAGGGCGGTGATGAAGCCCAGGGCGCCGGCATTGGCCACGGCGGAGACCAGCTCGGCGCGGCCGACCCACTGCATGCCGCCTTGGACGATGGGATGCTCGATGCCGAATAGTTCGGTGATTCTGGTTTTCATGACGCACACTCACGTTCTTGTTGCTGCGATGGCTGAATTTTGATTACCGCCTATATAGGCCGAATGTGATTTGCTTGGGAAGTTTTTCCCTGACCCTGGCATGGGCGGCCGTGCTAGAAGGGCGGCGGCGGGACTAGCAGCAGCGATTATCAGCAACGGGGACCGGATCCGAGATGACAGGCAACATGCGCTATGCGGATGGTGATTTTGACCGCGCGGCGGAATGGCGGGAGGACCCGGCATGGCTGGCCGCGCGCCTGGCTGCCGCGGACAGCCGGGTCTACCCGATTTGGCGCCATCGTTTCCTATTTGAAGACGAAAAGGACCCCGTCGCCTTGACGCCGGCGGCGGCGGCGAAAATAGGCGAACTGGCGCAGGCGGTATTGTTGGGCGTCCTTGATGAGACGGCACATTTCACCATCGATATCTCGACCCTGTCCGAAACCGGCCTGACGAATGCGCTGCCCGGCACGGCCCATGATCTGCGCGATGTGGCCATGAACCTTTCAGACCGGATGGCGGCCATGCTGGCCTTTGGGCGCGGCATGTCGGTTTGGCATGGGGACCATCAATTCTGCGGCCGCTGCGGCGGCCCGACGATATCGGAGCGGGCCGGCCATGTTCGCCGCTGTCTGCACGCGAATTGCGGGCGGCTGCATTTTCCGCGCACGGACCCCGCCGTTATTACCCTGGTTATCGATGGCGAACGTTGCCTGCTGGCGCGCCGCGCGACCATTTCCATTCCCCGATTTTCGACCGTCGCCGGCTTCGTCGAACCGGGCGAGACCCTGGAGGATGCGGTGCGCCGGGAGGTGGCGGAGGAAGTCGGTGTCATCACCGGCCCGGTATTGTACCGTGCTTCGCAGCCCTGGCCGTTTCCCTCTTCGTTGATGATGGGTTTTTGGGCCCGCGCCACCAATCCAGCGATCAAGGTCGATGGCGAGGAAATCAGCGAGGCCGCCTGGTTCAGCCGTGGCGATATTGACCGTGCCCTGGCCGAGGAAAGGATCATTCTACCACCGGAAGACTCCATTTCGCGCCGCCTGGTGGAGGACTGGCGGACCCTACCGGAGGGCACAATTGTTGAAGGTTTGGAGTGACGTAGGGCACATTTGCGCTATATACTTCGTGTTATGCATTGCTAGTTCCAAGACATGGTCGGCGAGGGCGGTTCGGTCGTGTCGGCATGTCAAAAAATATGTAAACGCAAATCTAATGAAAAAAAGGGGATGGCTGTGAACATCATCAGGACATCAGCGATTACACTGGTCGCAGCAGTGACGCTATCGGCGTGTGTCGGCACGCAACTGGAAAAGGCGAAAATGGCGGAAGGCGCCAAGACGCCGTTTAATTTCAACCTGGTCGAAGGCTACATCGGGCTGGCGTCGATGGAATACAAGGAAGGCGACTACGAAGATTCGGATCGGTTCGCCAGTCGCGCCATGGCGGCGGCGGCGGCGAAAAAGGATACCAAGGTTAAGCCGGAAGGCTTCAAGAAGCGTGGTATTCCCGCCGATAAGATCGATGATATGCGCCGGGCCCGTGGCAAGTTGATGATCGCGCTGGCCCAGGGCGGGCGGGAAAATTTTCCCCGGTTCGCGGCCGAGGCTCAGGTCAATTTTGATTGCTGGATGCAGGAACAGGAAGAAAACTTCCAACCCAAGGACATCGCGGCCTGCAAAAAGAAATTCGACAAGTCGCTGGCGAAACTACAAAAAATGATGGCGCCCAAGCCGAAGGCCAAGAAAAAGATGGCGATGGCAAAACCCATGATGGCGGCCAAGCCCCGGGCGCCGGAGCCGCCGGACGTGGACGGTATCTATATCATCTTCTTTGATTTCAACAGCTCCAAGCTGACGACGACATCGCAGCGGACACTGCGTAAGGCGGCGGCTGAATTCGCGCTGATCGATTCGCCGGGCATGAGCATCACCGGTCACGCCGATATGTCGGGGAACGCGAAGTATAACGAAGCGCTGTCGCGCCGGCGGCTGGATGCGGTTTCCTCGTTCCTCCAGGACATGAAGGTGCCGCGTGGAGCCCTGCATACGTCGGCCCATGGCGAGTCAAAGCCGTTGGTCCCGACCAAGGACGGCAAGCGGGAGAAACGTAATCGGCGTGTTGAAATCATCTTCGAATAGGTTTCGACGGGTTCCTGATTACGGAAGTTGAGGTTTGGTGCGCGGGGCCACCTGGTGGCTCCGCGCCGATCTTTTGGGGATAAGTGTCATGCGGCTTTTGATCGCACTTTTGTTGCCATGGTTTTTGTTTTTTACTATAGGCCGTGTATTTGCCGGCATCATCTGCCTGATCCTGCAGTGCACCCTGATTGGCTGGGTGCCGGCGGCGATCTGGGCGGTCTATGCCCTCAGCCAGTACAATATGGATAAGCGTTTCGAAGAGATGGACGGATCCTGACAGCAGAAATTCTGCAGGCGATGGATCTGGTGAAATAGGAAGGAATACCGACATGGCGGATGCCTATATTTACGATCACGTGCGCACGCCGCGGGGCAAGGGACGGTCCAGCGGCGCGCTGCATTCGGTGACGCCGATCGAATTGGCCTCGACCGCGCTGCGGGCAATCCGTGACCGCAACGACCTGGACACCGCCAATGTGGAAGACGTGGTGATGGGCTGCGTCGCGCCGGTGGGCGAGCAGGGCGCCGATATCGCCCGGGTTGCCGTGATCAACTCCGACTATGCGGAAAGCACGGCCGGGGCCCAGGTCAACCGGTTCTGTGCCTCCGGGCTGGAGGCGGTGAATATTGCCGCCGGGCAGATCATGTCGGGGCAGTCCGAGATGGCGATCGGCGGCGGCGTCGAAAGCATGAGCCGCGTGCCCATGGGCTCCGACGGCGGCGCCTGGCCGACCGATCCGGCGGTCGCCTTCCGCAGCTATTTTGTACCGCAAGGCATTTCCGCCGATCTGGTTGCCACCAAGTACGGCTTCTCCCGCGACGACGTGGACAGCTATGCGGTGGAAAGCCAGAAGCGGTCGCAAAGAGCCTGGGACGAGGGCCGCTTCAAGGACGCCGTGGTGCCGGTGGTGGATATCAACGGTACCACTGTTTTGGACCACGACGAGCATATGCGGCCCGAGACCGATATGCAGTCCCTGGCCTCGTTGGAGCCGTCGTTCATTAATCATGGCGAACAGTTCGGCTTCAATTCAGTAGCCATCCAGCGTTATCCGGAAATCGAGAAGATCGAGCATGTGCATCATGCGGGCAACTCCTCCGGTATCGTCGATGGCGCCTCGGCCATGTTGCTGGGCACCAAGGAAATGGGCGAAAATCTGGGCCTGACCCCAAGGGCGCGTATCCGCAGTTTCGCCTCCATCGGCTCGGAACCCACGATTATGCTGACAGGACCGTCCCTGGCGGCGGAAAAAGCGCTCAAGCGCGCCGGCATGGAAAAGGGCGATATCGATCTGTGGGAATTGAACGAAGCCTTCGCCGCCGTGGTGCTGCGCTTCATGCAGGCTCTGGATATTGATCATGACGAGATCAACGTCTGTGGCGGCGCCATCGCCATGGGGCATCCCCTGGGCGCCACGGGCGCAATGATCCTGGGCACGGTGCTGGATGAATTGGAACGCACGGGCAAAAGCACCGCGCTGGCGACCCTGTGCGTGGGCGCGGGCATGGGCACGGCGACGATTATTGAGCGGCTTTAGAGCTTACTCTCGAGGAATAGTACGATGATGGACTACAACGTGGATGGCGACGGCGTCGCCACCATCACCTGGAATGTTTCTAACCGCCCCATGAACGTCATGAATGTGGAAACCATGACGGCCTATGCCGAAGCGGTGGAAAAGGCCGTGGCCGATGAAAACGTCAAGGGTGTGATTATCGCCTCGGCCCACAAGGAATTCCTGGTTGGCGCCGACCTGTCGGTCATGGGTGATGGTGACGTCTCCATGCTGGAAGAATTCATGCGCGTCGTGCATGGCATCTTTCGCCACATGGAAAAGGGCGGCAAGCCGTTTGTTGCGGCCATCAACGGGCACGCCCTGGGCGGCGGGTACGAGATCTGCCTGGCCTGCCATCACCGTATCGCCGCCGATGATCCGAAGATCAAGATTGGCCTGCCAGAGGCCAAGATCGGCCTGCTGCCGGGCGGCGGCGGTACCCAGCGGCTGCCCCGCATGATCGGTATGCAGCAGGCCCTTCCCCTGATGCTGGAAGGGCGGGAGCTGGCGCCGAAGGCCGCCCAAAACATGGGCATGGTCGACGAACTGGTGCCGGCGGATGAGTTGTTGGCGGCGGCCAAGGCCTGGATCCTAGGTGATGGACAAGAAACCAAGGTGCAACCCTGGGACAAGAAAAGCTTCAAGATGCCGGGCGGCGCGGTGCAGTCACCCATGGGTCAGCAGGCCTTTGCCGCCGGCAACGCCATGCTGCATCAACGCACCTACGGCAATTATCCGGCGCAACGGAATATCATGTCCTCGGTCTTCGAGGGCTGTCAGGTGGATATCGATACCGGATTGACCATTGAAATCCGTTACCTGATTGCCACCGCCACCACGCCGGAATGCCGGAACATGATCCGTCTGTTCTTTGCCATGACCGAGGCTGGCAAGGGCGCCGGACGGCCCAAGGATATTCCGGCCGCCAGTTTGAGCAAGGTTGGCGTTCTGGGTGCCGGCATGATGGGCGCGGGTATTGCCTATGTCACCGCCATGGCCGGCCTGGACGTGGTCCTCCTCGATATGGAGCAGGCCGGCGCCGACAAAGGCAAGGCCCACGCGGAAGAGCTGATCAAGAAGCGCGTCTCCCGCCGCCGTATGGACAAGGACAAGGGCGAGGCAACCCTGGCCCGCATCCATGCCACCACGGACTTCGCCGATCTGGCGGGCTGCGAACTGGTGATCGAAGCGGTGTTCGAGGACCGAGGGGTTAAGGCCGATGTCACCCAGAAGACTCTCGCGGTGACCGGCGATGGCATCACCTTTGCCTCCAACACCTCGACCCTGCCCATCACGGGTCTGGCTAAGGCATCATCCCGGCCGGACAACTTCATCGGACTGCATTTTTTCTCGCCGGTTGACCGCATGCCGTTGGTGGAGATCATCATGGGCAAGGAAACCGGGGACGAGGCCCTGGCCCTGGCCATCGACTATGTCAAGGCGATCCGCAAGACGCCCATCGTGGTCAACGACTCCCGCGGTTTCTATACCTCGCGGGTGTTCGGCACCTATGTGCGCGAGGGCCTGGCCCTTTTGGCCGACGGCGTGGCGCCTGCGTTGATCGAAAATGCCGGCAAGATGGCGGGCATGCCCGTGGGGCCTCTGGCCATGGCCGACGAAGTCTCGATCGATCTGATGTACAAGATCGGCAAGCAGACCCAGGAGGACATGGGCGATGATTACATCGCGGTCCCCGGCGATGATCTGGTGCGCCAGTTGGTCGAGGATCTGGGCCGGTTGGGACGCAAGACCGCCAAGGGTTTCTATGACTATCCCGAAAAGGGCGATAAACGCCTGTGGCCGGGCCTGGGCGAGCTTTGCCCGGCGGCGGATGAGCAGCCGGATGTGGAAGACGTCAAAAAGCGTCTGATGTACATCCAGTCCGTGGAAACCGCGCGCTGCATGGAAGAAGGCGTGGTCACCGAAAAACGCGACGCGGACGTGGGCTCGATCATGGGTTGGGGTTTCCCGCCATTCCGTGGCGGTGTGCTCAGCCTGGTGGATACCATCGGTATTGTGGATTTCGTGGCCGAATGTGACCGGCTGGCCCAGGCCCACGGGCCCCGGTTCAGCCCGCCGAAACTATTGCGCGACATGGCGGCCAAGGGCGAAGGGTTTTACGGCAAGGCAGCCTAACGGGGGAAGGGGAGACATGGGGCGGAGTATGGAGATCAGGCCGGTGTCCGGCGCGCTGGGTGTCGAAATTCATGGCTTGGATCTGGGCGCTGAACTGGACAACAGCACCATGGCGGCGCTGCGTGAGGTGTTTTTCGATCAGGGTGTGGTCTTTTTCATGGATCAGGACCTGACGCCGGAGCAGCATCTGGCGTTCGCGCGGCGCTTCGGCGCTATCGATGTGAACAAGTTCTTTGAACAGGTCGATGGCTATCCGGAAATTGCCCAGGTCCGCAAGGAACCCGGCGACACCGCCAATATTGGCGGCGGCTGGCACACCGACCACAGCTATGATGAGGACCCCGCCATGGGTTCCATGCTCTATGCCAGGGAACTGCCCGAACGCGGCGGCGATACCATGTTCGCCTGCATGTACGCGGCTTACGAGGCTCTGTCTTCCGGCATGAAGGATTTGCTGGATGGCATGAAGGCGGTACACAGCGGCGTCCGCGCGTTCAGTACCAAGTCCCGCGCCAATGAAGAAAACCGAAGCGCCAAATTCAGGCTGTCGGATGTCGCCTTGAAGGAGGTGGAACACCCCGTCGTTTGCACCCATGCGGATTCGGGCCGCAAGCATCTTTACGTCAACGGCGGCTTCACCACCCGCTTCGCCAATATGACCGAGGAAGAAAGCGCGCCCCTGCTGCAATTTCTGTTACAGCACGCGGCCCGGCCGGAGTTCACCCACCGCTTTCAGTGGCGCCCCGGTGCCATGGCATTCTGGGATAATCGTTGCACCCAGCATTTCGCCTTGAACGATTATCATGGCCAGCGGCGCCTGATGCATCGTGTTACCATCCAGGGTCAGCGCCCCGACGCCTAAAAAAATAGAGGAAACGCCATGTCTTTTCAGGAAGTGAATTACGAAGTCGAAGATGGCGTGGCGGTGGTTGCCATGAACCGGCCCGACCGTCTGAACGCCATGACCCTGACCATGGCCGGCGAGATCCGTGCCGCCATGCAACTGGCAACCGGCGACGACGAGGTGCGCGTGATCGTGCTAACCGGCGAAGGCCGGGGGTTTTGTGCCGGGGCGGACGCCAGCCGTTTGCAAAGCCGTGCCGCCGGCAATGCGGTGGACGAGGAAGATACGCTGCCCTTCACTGGCGCCATCGACGGCGGCCTTGATCTGCCGGAGGCCTTCGCCGCCAAATACGCCTGGATCGCCTCCGTGCCCAAGCCGGTAATTGCCGCCGTCAACGGCCCCGCCGTGGGTGTTGGCATGGTGCTGCCCATGTTCGCCGATATTCGTTTTGCCTCCGATACGGCGCGCTTCGGCACCGCTTTCGGCAAGCGCGGCCTGGTGCCCGAATACGGTCTGGCCTGGCTGCTACCGCGTCTGATGGCGCCGTCAAAGGCCTTTGATATTCTTTACACCGCCCGCCTGGTGGATGCGGGCGAGGCCCTGGAGATTGGTCTGGTGGACCGGGTCTATCCCACCAATGAACTGCGCGCGGAGGTCATGACCTACGCCAGGGAGATCGCCCAGGGCGTCTCCCCCCGTTCCAACAAGGTGGTCAAGGAACTGATCTACCAGGGTATGGATCAGGGCTTTGACAAGGCAATGGAAAACTGCCTGGCGGAAATGGCGCAGGCGCAGAAATCGGACGATTTCAAGGAAGGCATCGCCGCCTGGAAGGACAAGCGGGCGCCGAACTTCACCGGTACCTAGGCGCTAACTCTCCGACAGCAGTTTCCGCGTACAGGCCAATTCGGCACTGGCACAGAAGACCTCCATGGCCTGGGTCACCTCGCCCAGGGTCGGGAAGGTCGGCGCCAACCTTAACGTGCGGTCATCAGGGTCATCGCCATAGGGATGGCAGGATCCCGCCGGAGTCAGTTTCACACCGGCCTCTTCCGCCAGGCGCACTGTCTCCGTCGCGCAGCCGTCCAGCAGATCAACGCTGACGAAATAGCCGCCCTCCGGCGCATTCCATTGCACGATGTCCTTGCCGGCGAAGGCGGCCCCCAGGGCTTCGCTGACGGCCTTGAACTTGGGCCGCAACAGATCGCCGTGTTTGGCCATGTGTTGCTTCAGCCCGGCCGCGTCGCCAAAAAAGCGCACGTGACGCAGTTGGTTCAGCTTGTCGTGGCCGATGGTGGCGATCACCGTATGGCGTACGATGTCGTCCATATTGGCTGTGGAACCGGCGATCACGGCGACGCCGGCGCCGGGAAGGGTCACTTTCGAGGTTGAGGCGAACAGCAACGGGCGGTCGCCATTGCCGGCCTGGGCGGCCAGGACGAGGATATCTTCTATTTCCGCCAGTTCACCTTCGAAATTATGGAAGGCATAGGCATTGTCCCAGAAAATCCTAAAATCAGGCGCGGCGCTTTTCATCTTGGCCAGGCGCCCGATAACCTCCGGCGAATAGACAATGCCGGATGGGTTGGAATACTTCGGCACGCACCAGATGCCTTTGACCGCCGGATTGTCGGCCACCAACGCTTCCACCGCCTCCATGTCCGGTCCATCATCGAGTAGATCGACGTTGATCATCTTGACGCCCAGGGTTTCGCAGACCGAGAAATGACGGTCGTATCCGGGAATGGGGCAGATGAAGGAGACATCCTCTACATCGCGCCAGGGGCCATCGCTGCCCGGTACGCCGAACAGCATGGCCCGCGACAGGGCGTCATACATCAATTGCAGCGATGAATTGCCGCCGATGAAGATATTTTCCGCCGGTATGCCCAGGCATTCGGCGAAAAACGCCTTGGCCTCCGGGATGCCCGACTGGGCGCCGTAGTTGCGGTAGTCGGTACCGTCCTCACCGCTATAACTGTCCTCGGTCACCATGGCGAACAGGCCATTGCTCAAGTCCAGCTGCTCCGCCGAGGGTTTGCCGCGGGTCATGTCGATATTCTGGTTGCGGCCGCGCAGGGCTTTCAGTTTTTCCGCCAATTCACCTTCGTGGCGGCGCAGTTCCTCCAGCGGCATGTCCTGCAATGTGGGCATGA
>JASLLM010000102.1 GCA_030747035.1 Alphaproteobacteria bacterium
TACCGTGATTTTTTGAATATGCGTTTGATTACAACTGCTTAAGGAAAATTTTGGGGCACGGTCCGGGCCCTGGCAATCCAGCCATCGCATGCAACTTGACTTATGGTACAGTTGCGCCGTCACCAGCCGCGATTGGGTATTGAAAATGAACAATTTGTCACCAAGGCGGGGCGCCGAAACGCGCGAGAGGCTGCTCGATGCGGCGGAGCAATCCGTGCTTGCGAAAGGCTTTGCCGCGACTTCCATTGATGAGTTGATCGCCGCCGTCGGCATCACGAAAAGCGGCTTTTTCTATCATTTCAAGGGTAAGGGTGAATTGGCCGAGGCTCTGTTGCAGCGCTACATCGATAACGAGGAAGAGCTGCTGGACGATCTGTTCCGGCGCGGCGACGAATTGCACGAGGATCCGCTGCACGGCTTTCTTGTCGGCCTGAAGATGTTCGCCGAGATGATGCTCGATCTGCCGGATGGCCATCCCGGCTGCCTGGTCGCCTCTTATTGCTATCAGGAGAATTTGTTCTCCCAGGATGTACGCAATCTCAACAAGGAGGCCGTGCTTGCCTGGCGCGGCCGCTTTCGCGAACGCTTGGATCTGATCGCGGCGCGCTATCCGCCCCGCATCGACGTCGATCTTGACGCGCTGGCGGACATGGTTTCCGTGCTCGTGGACGGCGGCATCATTGTCTCCAAGGTGGTGCACGACAAACGGGTTCTGCCGCAACAGATCATGTTGCTGCGTGACTACATCCGGGTGATTTTCCTCGGTACCTGAGAACGGGCCGGATTGACGGCGCCGCGTCATGGACAGTCACGGCGGCCCTCCCTAGAATTGTTTCGACGGATGTTGGAGTAGGGAGAGTTTCGTGGCGCCGGAGTCTGAAGCGGCCAGTTATCTAATCGGAAATTACGAGCTGGACCTGCGCCTGCACGAATTGCGCCGGAACGGCAGCGTCTGCGCCATCGAACCGCAAGTTTTCGATCTGCTGCGCTATCTGATCGAAAACCGCGACCGACTGATTGACCGGGAAGAGTTGAACGAACAGCTTTGGCAGGGCCGCTTTGTCTCCGATGCCTCGGTAAGCACGGCCATCAAACAGGCCCGCCAGGCCATCGGCGACGATGGCAAGACTCAGGCCTTCATTCGCACCGTGCCACGGCGGGGTTTTCGATTTGTCGGCGAAGTTGCGGTGAAGGGCGCCGGTGATCCACCGGATTCCGATGCTGGACTGTCGGAAACCAAAAGACAGCCGCCCGGGAAGATGCCTTGGATACCGGCCTTTGCGGTGGCCCTCGTCATGTTTGTTTCAACCGGCCTGATTATTTGGCATGGCGCGCAATCTGACGGGCCGGAGGAAAAGCCATCCATTGCCGTGCTGCCGTTTGACAATATGTCCGGCGATCCGGCCCAGGGTTATTTCGCCGACGGCATGACCGACGACCTGATCACCCAGTTGTCCAAGGTCGACGGCCTGTTCGTGATCGCCCGCAATTCCACCTTCACCTACAAGGGCAAGCACGCCAAGGTGCAGGATATCGCCAAGGACCTTGGCGTGCGCTACGTGCTGGAGGGCAGCGTGCGCCGCGCCGATGGTCAGGTGCGCATCAATGCGCAACTTACCGATGGCACGACCGGCGGTCACGTCTGGGCGGAAATCTTCAGCCGGGAGGCAAAGGATATTTTTGCCTTGCAGGACGATGTCATCGCAAAGATCGTCGCCGCCCTGCGGGTCACCCTGACGGCGGAGGAGATGAAGACTCTAGCGAAACTGCCGACCAAGAACCTGCAAGCCTATGATCTTTATCTCAAGGCGCAGAAGGCGCATCGGCAGTATTTGTGGAAACCATTGCAGAAGGCGTTGGAGCTTTACAAACAGGCGACAGATCTTGACCCTGGATTCGTTGAAGCCTACGCCGGCGAGGCGGCCGCCGCGGACTTTGTGGCTCGATACAGGCTGTATCAGGTTCACACGCAAATTGCAGCGCATCGCCGGGCGCGGCAAGCTGTCGAGAAAGCGCTGGCGATTAATCCGGACCACGCCGGCGCGCTTAGTGCGAAATCATCCGTTCTCACCACTGCTGGCGCCCACGATGAAGCTATTCTGACCGCGCGGCAAGCGGTGACCAATAGCCTGAATGATGCCTCCGCGCGGACAACGCTGGCGGAGGCCCTGGTTTCGGCGGGGAGGTTGGAGGAAGGCCTGCAGGCCATCGAGGCGGCGTTGAAACTGAACCCCAAGGCCAGCAATTATGACGGTTATCGGGCCGGTTGGGTCTATTTCATGAACCGCCGTTACGAGCGTGCCCTCGAATTACATAGGAGTGTCATTAAGCGAAATCCGAACTATTTTCAGGCCAACAACGGCTTGATCGTTAGTTATGCGGCGCTGGGACGCCTGGAAGAAGCGAAGAATGTCGTGAAAACGCGCATCGGCGGCTGGACTCCCCTGAATGTTCAAGCCGCGGCCTTGCACCGCATCCAATGGGTGCCCGAGGTGCTTGAATTTTGGCTTGCCGCCTATCGCAAGGCCGGAATGCCGGACTGGCCAATGGGTTTCAAGGGCGATGAAGCCAATCGTTTGAGCGGCGCCGAGATAAAGAAGCTGATAATGGGACACCGGATTGAAGGCAAGGCACAATCCGGCTGGGCCTATTCATTTGATGTTGAGCGGGACGGCAGTTGGACCTGGCAGAACCAGTTGTTCACGCTGACCGGATCAGGCCGGGTTGAAGGTGACCTGTGGTGCTATCAAGCCGACACGGATTTGCCAAATCGAAGGCAATGTGTGCCCTACTACCGGAATCCGGCGGGTTCCCCGGATAAGAAGAACGAGTATGTAAATCCTGATGTCTACTTTGTTCTTTGGTTCTCCGTTGTCGATTGAACCACCGCACAAAGGCCAGGAAATGGCAGAAAACAGCCAATATTTTTCGATCAAAGCGTAACATCACAAAATCATCAGGGAAAACTTGGAACTCCCTCAAGCGGATCGCAATCAGTTTTCCTAGCTTCCAGGCGATCCGATGGCGTTTGTTTTCTAGCGCCATCGCCTTGCAGACAAACGAATGGGAGCAAGAGCATGACACCCGCGAAAACCGCAATACTTGCCTGTAGCCTGTCAGTGGCGCTGGTGGCACCGGCAATGGCCAAGACCGAGGTCGTTAAGGCCATATCCTGTTGGACCGGTACGTTGGATATGATGGTGAACACCAAGAAGGACATGGGCTGGACCTATAGCTTGAAGTACACTTCGCTGGCCGAGGATGAAGATCCGAAAAAAAACATGTCGGGCCGTTGCGTCGGCTCGGGTGGTCTGGTGGCTGGAAAGTATGAATCCGCGCCTTATTACTGTACCGTTCTTGCAGCCGATGGCTCGACTTATATGGTCAAGGGCATGGGCAGCCCAAAGGGCAGCAAGGGCACCATTTACGGCGGCACCGGTGCTTTCAAAGGCGTCTCCGGCACAGTGACCGGCGGACCGAGAATCAAGCTTCCCTCGGCCAAGGGGCAGTTCGCCTACTGCGCTCACGATGTTATGGAACGCACAATGCCCGATTAGGTCTCTTCCGGCGGGCGCCGCGTCCCGGGCGCCCGCTAGGTTTGCCAGGTCAGCAGCCAGCTCAGGCTGGCCAGGAATATGACGGCCAGGATCAGGTGCAGGGTTTCGGGCGTTGTCGAACTCAGCACGAATCCGGTGGTCAGCGGGCCCAGGGCGGCGCCGATGTCGCGCCAGGTCTGATTGCGTGCCAGGGATTGCAGTACCGCCTCCGGTGCGAACAGGGCCACCGCCGCCGGGATCAGCGTGCCCAGGGCGCCGCGCGCCAGCACGATCGCCAGCGCCCCGGTAAGGAGCCAACCCAGGCCGACCAGGCCCAGACCAACCACCAGCAGGACCGCGTTTCCGATCAACGGCGCGCGGACGCCGAAACGGTCCGCGATGTAACCCGACAGCGGCGCGATCACCATCTCGATCACCCGCCGCCCGGCGAACATGGCACCGCCCGACAGCATGGCCAATTCCAGCGCGATATGTTCCGCCAGCATGATGGTGACGGTCATGGTGAAAACGCCGTCGACGGCAAAACCCATCCAGAAAATCAGGACATCTAGGCGATCCGGTTTTGGCAGGGCGCTGGGCCGGTCGGCCCGTGGCATCGGCGGCTTGGCGACGCGCCGTGGCAGCTTCAGGGCGAATATGGCGCCTAGGCAGGAGACCACGGCGAGATAGAGAAAGACCTGCTGCGCCCCGACAACTCCGGCCAGCCAGGCGCCGACCGTCAGGGCCAACAGGGGCCCGACCTGTTCGATGGCCCGGCTGACCCCCACCCGTGATCCGGTGCGCGCCCGATCGGATGCGGCATAGCCAAGGGCCGCCAACAGCAAGGCGCCATAGGACAAGCCCCAGAGCACGCGGGCCGCCAGCAAGGCCGCCCAGCCTTGCACCAGACCATACATGGCGGTGGAGATGATCGCCGTCGCGGTGGCCAGAATACAGAGGTTCCGGATGCCGATGTGTTCGCCCAGAACGGCGATCATACCGTAGGAGAAGGTGCGGACGATGCGGTTCGCCGCCAGCAGGATACCGACCCAGGCCAGACTGACGCCGAAGACATCGGCATTTACCGGCAGGACAATGTAGATCAGAGCATCGCCGAGAAGGGATAACGACAGCGCGCCCGACGACAGCCACAGGCTGCGCCAGCTCTTATCTTCGGACGCCTCTGGCGATGGGGTCAAAAAATTCGGTGCCCTAGTTGCCGAAGACGTCCTCGGCGCTGGGGCTGTCCTCTTCCGGTTCCGGCGCGGCTTCTGGCTGGTCACCGAAAATATTCTCCGCCGACGGTTCCGCTTCCGGTTCCGGCTCGGCCTCCGGTTCTGGCGTCTCCTCCGGCGTTGCCGCCAGGCCGGCGGCCAGATCCGCTTGTTCATCGTCCGGCTGGGCCGAGGGCTGGCCGGCTTCTTCCGCCGCGCTCAACGATGCGGCGCGCTTCTTGGCCAATTCCTTTTCCGCCTTGGCCTGCTGCTTCTCCAACTTGGCCTGAGCCTTCTGCACCGCGCTGTCCAGCTCGACCTGGGTGCTCAAACCCAAGGTCACCGGATCCTGTGGCGTGATGTTGGAAATATTCCAATGCGTTCGGTCGCGCACCGCCGTGATGGTTTGCTTGGTCGTACCGACCAGCTTGGAGACCTGTGCATCGGTCAGTTCGGGATGGTAGCGGACCAGCCAGGCGATTGCGTTGGGACGGTCCTGCCGGCGCGAAAGCGGGGTATAGCGCGGACCCTTGCTGCGCCTTTGGGTTTCCCGCAGGCGGGCATCCGAGCGGCGCAGCCGTTGCGCCGCGTCGTCGGTACAACGGTCGATCTCTTCCTGCACCAGCTGTCCCGTGGCGATGGGGTCCACGCCCTTGATCCCGACCGCGACTTCACCATCGGCGATACCCTGGACCTCAAGGGCATGCAGGTTACAGAAAGCGGCAATCTGGTCGAAGGTCAAAGTGGTATTATCGACCAGCCAGACGGCGGTGGCTTTCGGCATCAGTACTTCGGTCATCCGTATGACTCCTGATTGCGGCAACCCTCCAAAAACCGCGCGGTCCGGTAGCGCGTCACGGGGGAACCTCATCAAATCTAATCTGTTAACCCCTATATAACGCGCTTGCGCGAACGCGCCAACAGCAGGCGCATCGGGGTCGCGTTAGGGCTCTTGCGCCTTTACGCCAAGGCGGCCTAGACCGTCAAGACAATCTTGCCAATATGTTCGCCGCCGTCCATGCGGGCATGGGCGCCAGCGGCATCCGCCAGGGCGAAACTTTGGTCCATCACCGGTCGTATGGCGCCCTGTTCCAGCAATGGCCACACTTGCTCCCGCAATTCATCGGCGATCACCGCTTTTTGCGCCACCGTACGGGGCCGCAAGGTCGAACCGGTCACGGTCAAACGTTTCATCATGATCGGCAGAATTGAGAAATCCGGCACCTTCGGGCCATGCAGGGTGGCGATCTGCACCAGGCGGCCTTCCACCGCCAATGAGGCGATATTGGGCGTGAAATAATCGCCGCCGACCATGTCCAGGATCAGATCAACGCCATCGCCGCCCGTGGCCTCCGCGATCACTTCGGCAAAGTTTTCCTCGCGGTAATTAATCGCCCGTTCTGCGCCCAGTTCAACGCAGGCTTGGCATTTTTCCTGATTGCCGGCGGTGACGAAAATCCGGGCTCCGAACGCCTTGGCCAATTGGATCGCCGTGGTGCCGATGCCGGACGATCCGCCATGGATCAGAATGCTTTCGCCCCCCCGCAGGCCGCCGCGCTGAAATACGTTGGTCCAGACGGTGAAGAAAGTCTCCGGCAAACCCGCCGCCTCGGCCATGTTCAGGGGACCGGGAACGGGCAGGCACAAGGCGCTTGGGGCAAGGCAATATTCAGCGTAGCCGCCGCCGGCCACCAGGGCACAGACCCGATCGCCCACGGCGACGGCATCGACACCGGGACCGGCCTGCACCACTTCGCCGGCAACCTCAAGGCCCGGAATGTCGGGCGCGCCGGGAGGCGGGGGATAGTTGCCGGTACGCTGCATCACATCGGGCCGATTAACGCCGGCGGCGGCAACCTTGATCAGGACTTCACCGTGGCCGGGCCGCGGCGTGGGCCGGCTGACGGGTTGCAGCCCTTCCGGCGGGCCAAATTCGGTGATTTCGATGGCGGTCATGCTTTCCGGCAGGGCGGTCATGGGCATTCTCATTCATTTGCGGATGGATCAATCTAGTGCTCTCATATTATCATAGTACATGGTCCAAGGCAGGAGGGAACAATGGACACCGATGATCTGGAGCCGCCTGAGACGCCGAAGGGCAAGCCCGACCTGCAAATGATGTCCGTTGAGCAGTTGCAGGACTATATCGCCGAGATGGAGACGGAAATCGCCCGCGTCCGCGATGCCATCGCCAATAAGCAAACCGCGCGCGGCGCCGCCGATGCGGTCTTCAAGGTCTGAGCCATGAATGCGGCGCGGCGGTGGTGCTGGCTAAGCCAACCTGGAAAATGATCTAGCGTCCGGGCCGGGGCGGCTTCGGGCGCGGAATTGGCGGCATGCCCGGCACCGGCTCCGCCGGTTTCATCTCAACGGGCTTGCGTTCCTCGACTTCCTGTTCCTCCAGATCAGGCAGTTCCGAACTCTCGTTCTCCGGCTTGGCATCATTGTCTTGCGCCGGCTGCGGCGGGGTTTCTTCCGCCTCTTTCGGCGCCGGCTGTGGTTCCTCCTTGGCCTCAGGCTCCTGCTCCGCTTTCGGTTCCGGCGCCGGTTCCGGCTTCGGCTCAGGCGTTGGTTCCGGTTTCGGCACGGCTTCCGGTTCCGCTTTGGCCTTCGCCGCCGGTTCTTCCTGGGGCTTCGCCGGTGGCGGTTTTTCCCCGGCTGGTTTCGCCTATTTCTTCCTCAGCGCGGCGCAATGGTCCTTGTCATCGGCCCGCGGGGTAAACCAGACATAGTCGAACGGCATCACGGGGGCGGAAAAACTCTCGCTATAATCGGTGGGGTCCATCAGGCCGTCCTGAACCTCGACCAGCGCAACCGTGGTGATCCGAATGCCTGGGTGGTTGCGCTCCAGAAACAGCGGTACGCCGAAGTCCTTGCGCACGTGACCGGTACCGGCAATCAACAAGGCGCCGTCCCGGCGGCTGCTGGTCAGCATGTGTTCGCCAAGAACCGCATCTCTCGCCCGCTGGACATTGAACAATGGGCCCAAGGCGCTGCGCGGCATCATTTCGCAATGACCCTGAAATAGCTGTTCGATGCTGCGCTTGCGCAGTTCGTCCGGTAGCGCGATATGCAGGCCCAGGGTACGCTGGCGCTTGGCGAACTTGAAGGACGGCTTGCCGCGCGCCAGGGAGCGTACGGCTGATTTTGGCAGACCGGCGGCGTACATGGGCAAATGAGCCGCCATGGCCGCCTCTGCCACCGGCTGGTAGATTTGCCAGGCGGGCCAGCCGCTGAGGTTCCAGCCCAGATCGTCGCCCAGGGCCTTGGCATCACGGGAATATGTTGCGAAATGTTGGTCCAGGATGGGCTGCTTGGATTCGGTAATCATCTCCCAGATTACCGCCGGCCGCCGGCCAAGGGACGTTAGCAGCTCGATCATGCGGGCTTGCAACAGATGATGATCCGCATTGTCGTGCTTTTCCCCGAGCAAGACATAAGCCGATCTGACCAAATCCTCCGCCATGACTTCCTGGTCGACGAAACGGCCATCGGACGGGCGCCAGATCCGCCCAACCAGGTGATGCTGCTGCAACAGCGGCGATTGCCATTTGGGCTTCTTTTCCGTCAGGGCGACAAGTTTTTCCACCTTCGGCAGCGGTACGTTCAGTTCCACCACGCCGCAATTGCTCAGGACCGGAAGCAGAAGACAAAATAGAAGGCTGATACGAAACATCATGAGCGGGACTGTACCCCGACGGATGGCGTTTCCCGAAGTAGCGGCAAAATTATGAGCAAACAAATAGGCATCGCGGCATTATCCCCAAACTGGAATTATTCGCCAGTCATTTGCGCTGTTCAAAAAAATTATCCATACCGGGTTGTCATTAGTATTTTGTTAACACTTTTCCTCTACATTACACGGTGATGACACACACACCCTGTCATCCTCCGGATTGGATTATTCCAGTCTGTTGACGCCTCCCTGTTGACTCGGAGCCGCCCCATAAACGGGCGGCTCTTTTTTTGCCTGAAGTTAACCGTCCAGCCGCAATATACCGCTGTTTTCAGCAATTTTTCCGATTGGTGATCGGGGCCGGCCACCCGTCTTCCAAGATTTATGAAACGGTTATGTTTTCCTGCTTGACCTGGGTCATCCCTGGCACATAGAGTCCAGCCCCTACAGACGCGAGTCTGACAGGTTGAGGCAAAAAAATAAAAAAGCGTCGGGGGATCGCCAATGCGGCGGTCCCCCAATTTTTTTGCATTTTTTCCATTTCTGCCACGGTTGA
Source organism: Alphaproteobacteria bacterium (assembly GCA_030747035.1). GTDB lineage: Bacteria > Pseudomonadota > Alphaproteobacteria. Next base: position 8,983 of record JASLLM010000102.1, read on the forward strand.
AAATTGGGAGGGCGGCATGAAGGTTGGCTTCATTGGTTTAGGCATCATGGGGGCGCCCATGGCGGGGCATCTGCAAGCGGGCGGACATGCCCTTTTCCTCCATGACCTGGCGCCGGATTTGCCGCCGGCTTTGCTGGCAGGCGGTGCTGTTGCCTGCGCCAGTAACCGCGCGGTGGCGGAACAGGCGGATGTGGTGATCCTGATGGTGCCGGATACGCCGGATACGGAAGCCGCCTTGTTCGGCCCGGACGGCGCCGCGGAGGGTCTGGCCGCCGGCAAATTGGTCATCGACATGAGCTCCATATCGCCGACCGCGACGGCGGATTTCGCGGCCCGGATCAACGCGTTGGGTTGTCTCTACCTCGACGCCCCGGTGTCGGGCGGCGTTGTCGGGGCCGAAAACGCCAGCCTGACCATCATGGTCGGCGGACCACAGGAAGCCTTTGACCGCGCCTTGCCCTTGTTCGAACTCATGGGCGGCACGATGACGTTGATCGGCACCCGCAACGGCGACGGCCAGGTCTGCAAGGCCTGCAATCAAATCATCGTCGGCGTCACCGTGCAGGCGGTGGCCGAGGCCCTGGTTCTGGCCGCCAAGGCCGGTGCCGACCCGGCCAAGGTGCGTCAGGCCCTGATGGGCGGCGCCGCCTCCTCGATGATCCTGGAGAACCATGGCGCCCGCATGCTGGAAGGTAATTTTGAACCTGGTTTCCGTGCCGAGCTGCAGCAAAAGGATCTGAACGTGGTGCTGTCGGCGGCGCGGGACCTTGGTGTCGTGCTTCCCCTCGCGGCCACTGCGGAGAGCCTTTACAACGCCCTGAACGCCCGCGGCCAGTCCAAGACGGACCACAGCGCCGTGGTTACCGTGCTTGAAGACCTGGCGTCCTGCCAGGTTTCGCCCAAGGGACGTTGATGGAGGCCGGACATGAGCAGCGAAAACATGCGTAACACCATAACCGGCCGCAGCGCCTTTCTGGCCCTTTTGAAGGACGAAGGCGTGACCCGGTTGTTCGGTAATCCCGGCACCACGGAACTGCCCATCATGCATGCCATGACGGAGCAGACGGACATCAGCTATGTCCTTGGCTTGCAGGAGGCCATCGTGGTCGCCATGGCCGATGGTTACGCCCGCGCCTCGGGCCAGATCGCGGCGGTCAATGTGCATGTGGCGCCTGGCCTGGGCAACGCCATGGGGGCGCTTTATACGGCCAAATTTTCCGGCTCGCCCCTGATCGTCACCGCCGGTCAGCAGGAACAAGGTCATGGTTTGATGGAGCCGTTGCTCTACGCCCCCCTGGTGCCGATCGCGGCGCCGATGGTGAAATGGGCGGTCGAGGTCACCCGGCTCGAGGACCTGCCAAGGATCATGCGCCGTGCCGCCAAGGTGGCGATGACGCCGCCCACCGGACCGGTCTTTATCTCCCTGCCCGGCGATATTCTGAACATGGAGGCAGCCATCGACATGGGGCAGAGCACCCGCGTCGATACCGCCGTACGGCCCTCTGACAGCACCCTGGAGCAGCTTACCGGCCGGTTGCTGGGGGCCCAGCGCCCGGTGATCATCGCCGGGCACGAAATCGTTGCCTCCGATGCCTTTGCCGAAGCGGCGCAACTGGCCGAAATGCTGGGCGCCCCGGTGTATCAGCAAACCGTCAACGACGGGGCCCATTTCCCTTCGGAACATCCCGCCTTCATGGGCAGTTTGAACCGCAATCAGGCCTATGTCCGCGATGTGCTGGCACCCCACGATCTGGTGATCTGCCTGGGCTCCGATCTGTTGCGTATGTCCGTCTATAGCCCGGTGGACCCCTTACCGGCGGACCTGGCGGTGGTGCAGATCGGCCATCGGGACTGGGAGATGGGCAAGAACCATGCGGTGGAAATGGCCCTGCGCGCCGACGTCAAGGAAACCGTGTCGGCCCTGCTGCCGGTCCTGGCGGCGCGGGGCGGCCAGGAATTGCGGAACCGGGCCGAGGCGTCGCTAGCCGATCTAGCGGGACGGAACTGGTCCGCCCAGCGCGAAGAGCAGCGGGCGAAGGTTGCCGCAATGGCCACGGCCAGCCCGATTGAGCCGGAATGGCTGATGCTGCGCCTGGCGGAACTGCTGCCCGAGGACGGCATTGTCGTGGATGAAGGCATCGTCAGCAGCTATAGCCTGCTGAAATTCCTCGCCATACGCGACCGCTACGGCTACTTCTCCAACGCTTCGGGCGGCATCGGCTGGGGCGTCGCGGCCGCCCTGGGCATCCAGGTGGCCCAGCCAGACCGCCGCGTCGTCGCGGTACTGGGTGACGGCAGCTCCATGTACAGCATTCAGGCCCTGTGGACGGCGGCGCATCTGAAATTGCCGATTACTTTTATCATCGCCAACAATGGCGGCTACCGCATCATCAAGGAGCGGCTGCTGTCCTTCCACGGCAATGACGAATTCATCGCCATGGATTTCAAGGACCCGGCGATCGAATTCGCCGACCTAGCCCGGTCGCTGGGCATGAAGGCGGAGCGGATAGAGACCGGCGCGGCCTTCGAAACCGCGTTCCAGGCCGCCGATGCGCGTGACGGCCCGGTGCTGCTGGAAGTGATCGTCCAGGGCGGCAAGACCATGCAGGGCTAGTTCAACGGCTCTTGCGCGCGAGCCCGGCTTGAATCACGAATTGCTCCATTCAGCAATCCCCTTTATGGATATATCACCTGGCGTGGTGGTGGAATTTGGGGATCAAGAAATAATGACCATTGACGTGGACAAGGACTTCTTTGCGGAACACGGCTACATCCGTGTGCCTGGCGTGCTGTCGCCTGAGAAACTGCGCGCGGCCCAGGCCGAGACCGACCGCATCGTGCAGGCGGCCGCCGGCGTTGAAAGCCATGACGAGATCTATGATCTGGAGGCGAGCCACAAGCCCAATGCGCCCCGGGTCAGGCGCATCAAGACGCCGCATCTGCATTTTCCCGCTTTCGAGGCGCTGGTCCGCGATCCCTATGTCACCGATCCCGTGGCCGCACTGATCGGCGAGAATATCCGCCTGTACGGCGGCAAGATCAATATCAAGGCGGCCGGTTATGGCGCCCCGGTGGAATGGCATCAGGATTGGGCCTTCTATCCACATACCAACGACGATGTGCTGACCGTCGCCATTCTGCTGGACGACATGGACGCCGACAATGGCGCCCTGGGTATTCTGCCGGGCAGCCACCAGGGTCCGATTTATGACCATCATGTCGACGGCGCATTTTGCGGTGCCCTGGACCTGGATGCCCACGACCTGGATTTCAGCAAAGCCGTGAAGATGACGGGCCGGGCCGGCGGGATGCTGATCTTTCATTCCCGGGCGGTGCATGGCTCGCCCGCCAACCGCTCGAACCGCCAGCGCCGCCTGATGATCTGGGAGATGACCGCCGCCGACGCCTGGCCCCTGACCGGATTGCGGGACGGCTATGACGAATTTCAAAGGTGGGTTATTCGGGGCGAAGGCTCACTGGTGCCGCGTTTGCAGGATGTGCCGGTGCGCATGCCCTATCCATTGGCCGTCCATGGCGGCTCGATCTACGAAAATCAGCGCGGCATGGAGCGGCAGTATTTCGAGCACCTGGGCGCCGCCGGCGATTAATAGACCGCTAGCCTTCGGGAATGCCGGCGCCGATGTCTATGAAGCTGTGCTGCACGGACGGCGCGACCTGCTGCTCGCGGTTGATCGCCAGCGGCGGGTCCTTGGTGCTGAGCATACCGAACACATTCAGCATCTGCATCGGCCGCCCGGCCTCGTTGGGCAGCATGGGCAGGGACAGATTTTCCGCCGGCCGGCTATTTTGATCGGCGAAGGCGAGATTCCATACCCAGATCGCGCCGCAGGGCTGCGTCGTCAACTGCACCGAACGGGCACCCCGTGCAGGGCGGTGCTCCGGCTCCGTCAAATCAAGCAAATTCCGGCCCGTCAACTCAACGCCAAGGACTTCGCGGATCATGGTGCCGGCCAGGCGAATGGTGATTTCGCTTTCGGAAATGACATCGGCGACGGAAATCCAGGGCAGGATGTCGGTGATATCCTCCAGGCGCATGTCGGCGCGCTGTGGCACGAGATTGTCCCCGCGCCAGGGTCTCCACGCGTCGATCAGCCGCCGGCAATTGCCGGTTTGGGGGTTTAGGTCGTCCAGAAGCATGCTGCACACAATTGTGATTGACCGTTAATAGAGACAGAGAAGCGTTTACAATTCGTCAACCCGCTGACGCCGCCGGCCAGGACCGACGGCCCATCTGGCGAAAAGTTGAACGGCAGGGAGCACAAAATTGCCCTATATCTCCCCTAACTGCGCAATTTGGCAGACATCAAGATGGCTGAAGGGGATGACACCATGTTCGCTAGAAGCACCGTATTGACGGCATTGGCATTGGCATTCGCGTTGCTCGCCGCCGCGCCGGCCAATGCGAAAGAGGCGATTTACCAGAATTGGCTGGGCCGGGCCATCGCGGGCTATGATCCGGTGGCCTATTTCACCCAGGGCAAGCCGGTCGAGGGCAAGGGAGATTTCAGCGCCAAGTGGATGGGCGCGACATGGCGCTTTGCCTCGGCCCAGAATCGCGATCTGTTTGTTGCCATGCCGGAGAAATATGCCCCGAAATATGGCGGTTATTGCGCCTACGCCGTGGCCAACAACATCACCGCAAAGATCGATCCGACGGCCTGGGCTATAGTGGAAGGCAAACTGTATTTGAACTATTCCCACGAAATTCAGAAAACCTGGGAAGCCGACCGGGAGGCCTATATCACCGCCGCCGACAAGAATTGGCCGGGCGTGTTGCAATAGGCTTTCATGACGCCTCGGCCTGGGGTGCCAGGGGCAACGTCAGGCGGGCGGTAAGTCCGCCAAGATCGGAGTCCTCGAGGTCCAGGCTGCCCTGATACAGCTCCGCAATGTCGGCAACAATGGCCAGTCCCAGGCCGCTTCCAGGCTTGCTTTCATCCAGACGGCCGCCACGTGCCAGGACTTCGCTCCGCCGCGCGGCGGGCAGGCCGGGGCCGTCATCAGCGATACAAATTTCTAGATTGCCGGCCTCGGCCCTGGCCTCGACCCGTATTTGGCTGTGGGCCCATTGGCAGGCGTTTTCCAGCAAATTTCCCAGCATTTCCTGCAGATCCTCCCGTTCGCCGGCAAATGCCAGATCCATTGTGCCGGCCACGGCGATTTCCACCCCGCGCTCCTGATGCAGGCGGGCCAGCACCCGGGCCAATTCCTCCAGCACCGGACCCAGGGGGCAACGGGCGCCAAGAACGCCGGCCGCCGCCGCGGTGCGGGCGCGGGAGAAGTGCCGGTCGACCTGGCGGCGCATCTCGATAACCTGGCGCTGGACCTGGGTGGCCAGATCGCCACCTTCCTTGTCGTCGCCGCCCGCCGCCTCGTTGGCCAGTACCGCCAGAGGGGTTTTCAAGGCGTGGGCCAGGTCGCCCGCATGGGATCTGGCCCGATTGATGACGGCGGCCTGATGGTGCAACAGGGTATCGATCTCGTCCGCCAGGGGCTGAATTTCACTGGGCAGGGCATCCGGCAATTGTTCCGCCTTTCCGGCCCGGATGGCGGCCAGGGCGCGGCCGATACGCGCCAGGGGGCGCAGGCCGATCTGCACCTGAAGCACCATTGCCGCGATCAGGCCCAGGCCCAGAATTAACAGGGCCAACGCCAACAAGCGGTCAAAGCGGGCGATGTCGGCCTCGCTGCCCGCATTGTCGCCGGCCAATTGAAACAGATAGGTGCCCCCGGCGCTGTTTAGGGTCAGGCGCCTGGCGGCCAGCCGCAAGGCCCGGCCATTGGGACCGGTGATGTTATTAAAAATTGTTCCGGACACGGAACTAGCGTTTTCTCCAGCGGCCTGCGGTGCGGATGGCAGGGCCGCATCCCACAGGGAGCGGGAGCGCAGAATGGCGCCTTCTTGACCTGAAATCTGCCAATACCAGCCGGATAGCGGCTGTTGGAAACGGGGGTCCGGCAGGGGCCGGCGCAGGCTTGGCCGGGCCTTGGCGTCCCATTCGCTGGCCGCGACCACGCCCTCCAATTGCGCCGCCAGGCGGGCATCGAAACCGCGCCTGACCTGATCGGCGAACAATGCCGACAGCACCGCCCAGGCCGCCAGCAGCGCCACCGTGGACCACAAGGCCGCCATGGCGATCAGGCGCAGGCGCAGGGAATGGACCCTAGGTTTGATCATCGCCGCCAGGGGAACTTGTCAGGCGATAGCCGAGGCCGCGCACGGTTTCGATCAGACCGGCCCGGGTCTTCCGCCGCAAGCGTCCGATAAATACCTCTATCGTATTGGAATCCTTGTCAAAATCCTGATCGTACAGATGCTCGACCAGTTCCGTGCGGGAAATCACCTGGTCCTGGTGATGCATCAAATAGGACAGCAGGCGGAACTCCAGGGCGGTCAGGGTCACCGCCTGGCCATCCAGGCTGACCCGCGAGGCCGCGATATCCAGGCGCAGGGGACCGCATTGAATCTCGTTGCTGGCATGGCCTGCGGCGCGCCGCAGCAGCGCCCGGATGCGGGCCAGCATCTCCTCCATATGAAACGGTTTGGCCAGATAGTCGTC
>JASLLM010000103.1 GCA_030747035.1 Alphaproteobacteria bacterium
CGCGGCCAGGTTCGTGGCGCGGCCAACGCGCGGGACTACCAGCACCTGAAGGCCGGGCTGATGGACGAGGTGCTGGAGAGTTATGGGGTCAATGCCAAGGGCGCCGATCTGGTGCTGGTGGAAGGGGCGGGCAGCCCGGCGGAGATCAACCTGCCGGGCCGGGACATCGCCAACATGGGTTTCGCCGACGCCGCCGACGTGCCGGTAATCCTGGTAGCGGATATTGACCGGGGCGGCGTCATTGCCGCCGTCGTCGGCACACACGCGGTAATCACAGAGGACGCCCGCTGCCGTATCAAGGGCTATATCATCAACAAGTTCCGTGGCGACGTCACCCTGTTCGACGATGGCCTGAAGGAAATCACCAACCGCACCGGCTGGCCGGCCATGGGTATCGCGCCGTATTATCCCGACGCCGTGCATTTGCCGGCGGAAGACGCCGTGGCCCTGGACAAACCATCCCGACGGCAAGACGGCACCATCAGAATTGCGGTGCCGAGGCTCTCCCGCATCGCCAATTTCGATGATCTGGATCCCTTGAATGCGGAACCGGATGTGGTGGTGCGGATCGTCGCACCAGGCGAGGTCATACCGGGCGATACGGATCTGATCCTGCTGCCCGGCAGCAAGGCGACCATCGCCGACCTGGCTTTTCTGCGCCGCCAGGGCTGGGACATCGACATTTTGGCCCATCACCGGGGTGGCGGGCGGGTGCTGGGCATTTGCGGCGGTTATCAGATGCTGGGCAAGACCATTGCCGATCCCGACGGCATCGAAGGCAAGGTGCGGCGGGCGGAAGGCCTGGGCCTGCTGGATATGGACACCACGCTGTCGCCGGAAAAACGTCTAGGCGAACGCACAGGCATTCATGTTGAGAGCGGCGAGGCCCTGCACGGTTATGAAATCCATCTCGGCGTCAGCGATGGACCGGACCGGGCCCGGCCGTTTCTGCAGACCGATGGCGAAACAGACGGCGCGCGTAGCGCCGATGGTCTGGTCGAAGGCTGTTATCTGCATGGCCTGATGCGGGCCGACGGTTTCCGACACGCCTATCTATCGAAGTTGCGCGCGCGCCGGCAAAGCGGCATCAACCACGACGCCCTGGTGGACAAGACCCTCGATGGCCTGGCCGCACATCTGGAAGAGAACCTGGACCTGGACCGCATGCTGGAGATCGCCCATGCGGCCTGAACTATGGCAAGGCCAGCGCCAACAGGGCCAGCAGGATCCCGGCACAGGTCCAGCGATACAGGGTGCAGCCCCGCGCGATGTCCTGTTCAGTCGCCGCGCCGTCGCCATCGCCAAGCCAGGGGTCGTCTGTCAGTTCGCCATCATAGACCCGCGGTCCGGCCAGGGCGATGCCCAGGGCGCCGGCCATGGCGGCCTCGGGCCAGCCGGCATTGGGCGAGGCATGCTTGCCCCCATCCCGCCACATGATACGCCAGGCCTTGCCCGCATCCATGCCGGGCGCCAACAACCCGCCGAGGCACAGCAGACAACCGGCGATCCGCGCCGCCGGCCAGTTCACCACATCGTCCAGGCGCGCCGCCACCCGGCCAAAATACAGATAGCGTTCGTTGCGATGTCCGATCATGCTGTCCAGGGTGTTGATCGCCTTGTATGCCAGGAGGCCCGGCAAACCCGCCAACAGAAACCAGAACAATGGCGCCACCACGCCATCGGAAAAATTCTCGGCCAGGCTTTCCAGGGCCGCCCTGGCGACGCCCGCTTGGTCCAGTTCCGAGGGATTCCGGCCAACGATTTGGCTGACCGCCGCGCGCCCGGTATCCAGGTCCCGGGACAAGCCACGCGCCACGCTGACCACATGGTCATACAGACTGCGGGCGGCGAGAAAGACCGAACCGACAATGCCGGTCAGAATCCAGTCCAAACCGGTTTGTCTTGCCAACCAGGCGATGACACAGCCAGCAGCCGCGCACAGGGCAACCGTGATGGCCACCAGAACCGCGCCGTGGAATATCTGGTTGCGGGCGCGGTACAGGCGTCCCTCAAGCGCGGAAATCAGACCCCCAATCCAAACGATGGGATGCGATATCCGGGCATACAGCCACTTGGGCTCGCCGAACAGCAGGTCCAGGGCCAAGGCGAGAAAAACCGCCTGAATGGGAAAAACGAATTCAAACATGCAAACTGCTATGCTAAGCCGCGAAGCCAGCAGGTTTGCCGCATTACCTTAAAGAGAGCAAGCGTGGCGTATCGAAAGTGGATGAGGCAATCATGACGAATATTGGCATTATGGTCTGCGGCCATGGCAGCCGTGACGAGGACGCCGTCACCGAATTTCAAAGCGTCGCGGACGGCATCCGGGCCCGCCTGCCACAATATGACGTGGACAGCGGCTTTCTGGAATTCGCCACGCCGATCATCCGGGAGCGCCTGGAAGCCCTGCGCGAGCGCGGCAATAAACGCATTATTGCCATACCGGGCATGCTGTTCGCCGCCGGGCATGTGAAGAACGATCTGCCCTCGGTGATCAACACCTATGCCGCCCAGCACCCGGAGTTGGACATCACCTATGGCCGGGACCTGGGCATGGACATGAAGCTGATCCGCGCCGCCGGTGACCGGGTGCGCGAAGCCATGGAGGCCGCCGGCGATCATGTCAGCCCGGAGGAAACCCTGCTGGTGGTGGTGGGCCGGGGTGCTTCCGACCCGGATGCCAACTCCAATATCTCGAAAGTCTGCCGCCTGCTGTGGGAAGGCCTGGGCTTCGGCTGGGCCGAGGTAGCCTATTCCGGCGTCACCTTCCCCCTGGTGGAGCCGGGCCTGCGGCATGCGGCCAAACTGGGTTACAAGCGGATTATCGTGTTTCCGTATTTCCTGTTCACCGGCATCCTGGTACGGCGCATCTATCATTACGCCGATGTGGTCGCGGCCGATCATCCGGAGATCGAATTCGTCAAGGCCTCGTACCTGAACGACCACCCGCTAGTGCTGGACGCCTTCGCCGACCGGGTCAACGAGGCCCTGGAAGGCGCCAACAACATGAACTGCCTGAATTGCAAATACCGCGAACAGGTCCTGGGTTTCGAGGTGGAGGTCGGCCTGCCCCAGGAAAGCCATCACCACCATGTGGAAGGCATCGGCACGGGCAAGATTTCAGACGAGGATTTCGACCCCACGGCGCATGTGCATCAGGGGCACGATCACGGCCATGACCATGACCATGAACATAGCCATGAGCACTCACATGATCATCATCACGACGGGGATCACGATCACGCCCATCACCCCTACCCGCATGCGGACCATCCCTTGGGCCCGCGCAGCATGGTGAAGAAATAGGCCGCCATGGGCGATCCCGCCGCATACGGCTATCTGCGCGAGCCCCAGGCGATCTACGATAAATCTTTCGCCATCGTACGGGCGGAAGCGGATTTCTCAGGCTTGCCGGAAAACCTGCACGATGTCGCCGTGCGCCTGATCCACGCCTGCGGCATGACAGACCTGCCCACCGATCTGGCCTGGGGCGGTGATCCGGTCGGGCTGGGCAGCGCCGCGTTGCGCCGGGGCGCGCCCATATTGGTCGACGTGATGATGGTGCGTCACGGCATCATCGACCGGCTGTTGCCGGCGGGAAACCAGATCATCTGTACCCTGAATACCTTTGGCGTCGAAAAGACCGCCAAGGTGCGTGGCGATACCCGCTCCGCCGTCGCGGTGGAGAAATGGCGCGAGGATATGGAAGGCGCGGTGGTCTGCATCGGCAATGCCCCAACCGCCTTGTTCCGCCTTTTGGAAATGCTGGGGAAAGGCGCGCCGAAACCCGCCGTTATTCTGGGTTTTCCGGTTGGATTTGTCGGGGCGCCGGAATCCAAACAGGCCCTGATCGACGATGCCGGGGATGTGCCCTATCTGACCCTGCGCGGCCGCCGTGGCGGCAGTGCCATCGCCGCCGCCGCCGTCAACGCCCTGGCCCGCACAACCGTATGAGTACCGGCATGAATAAGTGGCTCTCGATTGTTGGCATTGGCGAGGACGGCCTGGCCGGGCTTGGCGATGCCGCCCGCGCCGCCATTGATGGGGCGGAGATTGTAGTCGGCGGCGAGAGGCATCTTGCCATGCTGGGCGATGATCAGCGCCCGCGCCTGAGGTGGAACAATGCCCTGCATGCGACCGTGGCCAAATTGGCCCAATTCAAAGGCCAGCGGGTCTGCGTGCTGGCTAGTGGAGATCCCATGTCCTACGGCATCGGCGTCACATTGTGCCGGGAATTTGGCGCCGAAAATTGTCTGGTGATCCCACACCAATCCGCCTTTTCCCTGGCCTGCGCCCGTCTGGGCTGGCCGTTGGCGGAGGTCGATTGCATGACCCTGCACGGCCGCCCCCCGGGCCTGTTGAACCGGCATTTGCGGCCCAACGCGCGGGTATTGATCCTGAGCGGGGACGGCGAGACCCCGAAACAGGTAGCGGCGGCGTTGCGGGTGGCCGGCTATGGCGGCAGCAGCATGACGGTCTTTGCGCATATGGGCGGCCCGGGAGAGACACGCCACGACGGCACGGCAAGAACCTGGCGGCGCAAGGTCAAGGATCTGAATATCATCGCCCTGCAATGCATCGCCGATGGCGCGGCGCCCCGGCTGATGCGGCCCGCCGGCCTGCCCGACGAGATGTTTCAGCATGACGGTCAGTTGACCAAGCGGGAAGTGCGCGCCGTCACCCTGGCCGCCTTGGCACCGGCCCCTGGGGAGCTGTTGTGGGACGTCGGCGCCGGTGCGGGTTCCATTACCATCGAATTCCTGCGCGCCGAGCCCACGGCGCGGGCCATCGCCATCGAACAAAACCCGAGGCGGGCCGCCTTTATCCGCGCCAACGGCGAAAACCTCGGGGTGCAAAAGCTGCAGGTAATCGAAGGCACGGCACCCGCCGCCTTGCAGGGCCTGGACAAACCGGACGTGATCTTCATGGGCGGCGGTGTCAGTGACCGCAAGGTTTTGAACGCCTGCTGGCGGACCCTGCCCAAAGGCGGGCGCCTGGTCGCCAATGCGGTCAGTGTCGAGGGCGAGAGCGAGCTGTTCAGCTTCATGCAGGCCAAGGGCGGCGGGATGACGCGGCTTGCCGTCTCCCATATGGATGCCATGGGTGATCTGCATGCCTGGCGTGCCATGCGCCCGGTCACACAGTACAGGGGCGTGAAGTCATGAGCGGTACGCTTTATGGCCTTGGCGTGGGGCCGGGCGATCCGGACCTGATCACCCTGAAGGCGCACAGAATCTTACAGCGCGCACCCGTCATCGCCTATCCGGCACCCGAAGTGGGCGACAGCCTGGCCCGCAGCATCGCCGCGCCGCACATACCGGAAGGCCGGCGCGAAATCATCATCCGCATGCCCCTTGATCCGCAACGTTTTCCCGACCGCACCGCCTATGACAAGGGCGCGGCGGAAATCGCCGGGGCGTTGCGCGGCGGTGACGACGTCGCCGTGATATGCGAGGGCGATCCGTTCTTTTATGGCAGTTTCATGTATCTCTTCAATCGCCTGGCCGACGACTTCCCGGTCCAGGTGGTGCCCGGTATTTCATCGCTGATGGCCTGTGCCGGCGCCGCCCAGACACCCCTTGTGGCGCGCAACGAAGTCTTGAGCATCCTGCCGGCACCCATGGCGGAGGAGGAGCTGCGCAGCCGCCTGCTGCAAACAGACGCGGCGGCAATCATCAAGCTGGGCCGCCATGCGCCCAAGGTCTACGGCGTGCTGCGGGAGCTGGATCTGATGGATCAGGCACATTACGTGGCCCATGCCAGCATGCCCGAGCAGCAAGTGCACAAGCTTTCGGACGTCGATCCAGACGAAGTGCCCTATTTCGCCATGATCCTGGTGCGCCGGGAGGGCGTGGGCCTATGAATTTTCTGATTTTGAACGAAACAGGCCTGGCCACCGCCAGGCGCCTGCAAACGGAACTGGGCGGCGTCATCCACGGCTTTGACAAGCGGGTAAAGGCGGCGGACGTCCGGCCATTCGATGATGCGGCGGCGGCGCTACGGGATTGTTTCGCCTCTGGCCAGCCGTTGATCGCCCTCTGCGCCGCCGGTATCGTCATCCGCCATTTGGCCCCGGTGCTGGGTGACAAGCACAGCGATGCCCCCGTGCTGGCCCTGGCGGAGGACGGCAGCGCCGTCCTGCCCTTGCTGGGCGGCCATCACGGCGCCAACGTTCTGGCCCGGCGCATCGCCAAAATTCTGGAGATCGCGCCGGCCATTACAACGGCCAGCGATACCGCCTACGCGGTGAGCCTGGACGAGCCGCCACAGGGCTGGCGCCTTGCCAATCCGTCGGACATGAAGGCCTTTGTCGCCGAACTGCGCGCCGGCGCAACGGTTCAGATAGAAGGCGAGGCCGATTGGCTGCGCGCCGGTGATCTGCCCCTTGCCGATGACGGCGCCCTGCGCATCACCATTTGCGATACGCCCTTGCAGGGAGATGGCCAGCATCTGGTTTATCATACACAGAACCTGGCCCTGGGCGTCGGCTGCGAACGGCGCGCGGCAGCGGACGAGCTGATCCAGTTGATCGCGGAAACCCTGGCGGCGGAAAATCTTTCGCCCCTGTCCCTGGTTGGCATTTTCTCGCTGGATTTGAAAACGGATGAAGCGGCCGTTCACGCCGCCGCCGCGCATTTTGATATTCCGGCGCGGTTCTTTGATTTGGCGGCGCTGCAGGCCCAAGAGGCCCGCCTTGCCAATCCGTCCGAGGTGGTGAAACGAGAGGTGGGCGTCAGCGGCGTGGCCGAAGCGGCGGCCCTGGCGGCGGTTGACGCCTGCGGCGGCGGCCTGCTGGTCGAAAAGCGCAAGAGCCAACGCGCGACCTGTGCCATGGCGCGGGCGGATGACATTATCGACCCCACAATGCTGGGTAGGCCGCGGGGCCATCTGGCCATTGTCGGCATCGGGCCGGGCCGGGCCGATTGGCGCACCGGCGCGGCGGAGGCTGCCCTGCGCCAGGCTGACATCATCGTCGGCTATGGGCTGTATCTGGAGCTGATCGCCGATCTTGTCGCCGACAAGGACTGCCGTGCCTACGAATTGGGCGAGGAGGAGGCACGGGTCGCCGCCGCGATCGAGTTGGCGGCATCGGGTGAAAATGTCGCCCTCGTTTCGTCCGGCGATGCCGGGGTTTTCGCCATGGGCGCCCTGGCCCATGAATTGCTGGACCGGGACGATACGCCGGCCCATTGGGACCGCGTCTCGCTGGAACTGCTGCCCGGCATTTCCGCCATGCAGGCCGCCGCCCTGCGGGTTGGCGCGCCCTTGGGGCATGATTTCTGCGCCATCTCGTTGTCCGATCTGTTGACGCCGCGCGAGGTTATTGTGCGCCGGATCGTCGCCGCCGCTACCGCCGATTTCGTCATCGCCTTTTACAATCCGGTCAGCAAGCGGCGCCGTGATTTGCTGGCCTTGGCGCGGGATATGCTGTTGCGGCACAGGCCCGAGGATACACCGGTGATCCTGGCCCGCAATCTGGGCCGGGAGGGTGAGCAGGTGCGCGCATTGCCCCTGTCCGAACTGCAGGTGGATGACGTGGATATGCTGACCCTGGTCATGATCGGCTCGTCCGAGACCCGGGCGCGGATGCGCGGCGACGGCAGCTGGTCGATCTACACGCCGCGCGGCTACGCCGCCAAGCAAACCGCTTTGACGGAGGAAGTTTAGCAATGACGGTGCATTTCATCGGCGCAGGGCCCGGCGCGCCGGACCTGATCACCCTGCGCGGCCGCGACCTGATCGCCGCCTGCCCGGTCTGCCTCTATGCCGGATCGCTGGTGCCAGCCGAAGTCGTCGCCTTTGCGCCAGACGATGCCAGGGTGATCGATACCGCGCCCCTGAACCTGGACGAGATCATGGCCGAGATCGAGGCCGCACATCAACGAGGCCAGGACGTCGCCCGGGTGCACTCCGGCGATCCTTCCCTGTATGGCGCCATTGGCGAGCAGATCAAACGGCTGAAGGCCCTCAATATCGGCTACACCATCACGCCCGGGGTGCCGGCCTTCGCCGCCTCGGCCGCCGCCCTGGGGTTGGAGCTGACCCTGCCGGATATTAGCCAAACCATCATCCTGACCCGCACCGCGATGAAAAGTTCAGCCATGCCGGCAGGGGAGGAGCTGGCCGAACTGGGCCGTTCCGGCGCCACCCTGGCGATCCACTTGTCGGCCCGGAACCTGCGCCAGGTCTGCCGCGACCTGATCCCGCATTATGGCGAGGACTGCCCCGTCGCCCTGGTCTACCGCGCCAGTTGGCCCGATCAGGAGATTATCCGCGGCACCCTGGCAAATATTCGCGAAAAGACCCGCGCCGCCAAGCTGACCCGCACTGCCCTGGTTCTGGTTGGGCGGGTGCTGGACACCGACGCCGCCACCGACAGCCGCCTTTACGCCGCCGATCACCGCCATATTCTGCGGCCCGACGGTTAGACCAGACAGATTTGTAGCCAGGCCATGGCGGCCTCAACCGTATCGACCCGTGGTGCCGCACCGCCATTGGGCCGCTCGATCATGATCACCGGCAGCTTCCGCTCCCGCGCCGCCAAGATCTTAGCATGGCTGGCGGCGTTGCCCGCATTCTTGGATATCACCGCGCCGATTTCATGAATGCCCAACAGGTTCAGTTCATCCGTCAGGGCAAAGGGGCCACGGGCAAAGAGATAGCGGCCGTTGGCCAACGCGGGCAAATCATCTCCCGGTGCGATAACCCGGGCCAGCCACCAGCAGCGGTCATCTTCGGCAAATTCCGCCATGGCCTGCCGCCCGGTAGAGACGAAAACCCGTTTGGCAAGGTTGGCCGCGGCATCCTTTGCAGCCGCGATGTCCGGCACATGGACCCAATGGTCGCCGTCAACCTGCCGCCACGGCGGGCTTTCAAGGCGCAGCAAGGGCAGGTTCGCGGCTTCGCAGGCCGCTTCCGCGTTGGCCGAAATCTGCTGGGCATAGGCATGGCTGGCATCAATCACGGCCAGTACCTTCTCCGCCTCCAAATAGTCCGCCAAGGCCCCCGTGCCGCCGAAGCCGGCACCGCGCATCTCCATGCCCGGCAGCGGCTTCGCCTTTGTGCGGCCGGCCAGGGAGTACACCGCCGGCACTTGCAGCTCCGCCACCGCCCTGGCCAAGGCAACCGCCAATGCGGTACCGCCGAGAATGAGTATCCTGCCCTCAGTCATCGCTGCGGCCCACCAGTTCGCCGGTCCGGTCGTAGATCAAAACCTCAATCGCCGTAGCGCCTTGGCAAATTTCCAGCGCCCGGTCACGGGCCAGGGCGGCGACTTTGTCGGCCAGGGGAAAGCCTTCCACCTGCGCCGCCGCCAGAACCTCGGCCGCGGTATTCGCGTGCCGGCACTGCTCAGCGAGGCCCGGCGCCTCGGCCGCGATATTCGCCAGCCATTGGAAATCCACCTGGGAACGTTTGGAATGCAAATCCATATGGCCTTGCGCCAACTTGGAAATTTTCGCGAAGCCACCCGCCAGAGAGAGTTTCTCCACTGGATGACTGCGCAGATATTTCAGCATACCGCCCGCGAAGTCACCCATGTCGATCATGGCACCCTCCTCCAGGCCATATTGTTCCTGCAGGGCAGCCTCCGAAGTGCGTCCCGTCGCCGCACCTAGTTGGCCCAAGCCGGCGGCGCGGGCAACGTCGATGCCCTGGTGGATCGAGGCGATCCAGGCGGCACAGGAATAAGGAATTACGACCCCCGTGGTGCCCAGAATGGAAATCCCGCCCAGGATGCCCAGGCGCGGGTTCATGGTCCGCTGTGCCATGGCCTCGCCGCCGGGTACGGAAATTTCCACGTCCAGATCAGGCGCCTCGCCAGCGTTGCCCGCCAGACCCGTCAGCGCGTCCATGATCATGGCGCGGGGAACCGGATTGATCGCCGCCTCGCCTACCGGGATCGGCAGACCCGCTTTGGTGACCGTGCCAACGCCGGTCCCGGCGTGGAAACAGATGCCGGCGCCGTCCCTGGGGCGGAGGCTGACGCGGGCATGGATCAGCGCGCCATGGGTCACATCCGGGTCATCGCCGGCATCCTTCTCCACCGCCGCCACGGCGAAGTCCGTGCCAAGTTCCTCGCGGCAAAGGCAAAAGCTGACCCGGCGCCCACCCGGCAGGATAATCTCAACCGGATCCGGGAACGCGCCGGTCAAAAGGGCGCCATAGGCCGCCTTGGCCGCTGCCGTGGCGCACGCGCCCGTGGTCCAGCCACGCCGCAACCGGCTTCTTTCGACTTTATCGACCTTTTTCGCCGCCATTCCGCCGAAAACCCCTTGATCGCGCCCGTGCCCTGCAATAGGCATGGATTGAGTTTTGGCGCAAGCCAGGAAAGGCATAAGACCGTGATCTCGCGTATTCGAATTCCGCCCGCAATGCCCCGGCCAGGAATATGTGCCTGTAATGACTGAAGCCGCGCGCGGTTGGGTTCTGGCTGCACCCAGTTCGAATTCCGGCAAGACCCTTGTCTCCGCCGCCCTGTTGCGCTTGCTGGCGCGGGAGGGGGAGCGGGTTACGCCCTTCAAGGTTGGCCCCGACTATATTGATCCCGGTTTTCTCTCGGCCGCCGCCGGTTCGGTCTGTCACAATCTGGACCCCTGGGCCATGGCACCGGCGCGGCTCAACCAATTGCTGCAGGGGCCAAGAGGCGGCCGTTTCCTGATCGAAGGCGTGATGGGTCTGTTCGATGGGGCGCTCAGTGGCGAAGGCTCTACCGCCGATCTGGCCGCCGCTTATCACTTGCCCGTGGTCCTGGTGATCAACACCAAGGGGCAGGGTGCCTCGGTCGCGGCCCTGGCCCAGGGTTTCGCCCAGCATCGCCGGGAGGTGAACCTGGCCGGCGTGATCTTCACCCAGGTGGGCAGTCAGAGGCACCGCAAACTTTTGCACGATGCCTGCGCCGATGTCGGTATCCGGGTATTCGGCGCCCTCGCCGCCGACGCCTCGCTGGTTCTTCAGGCGCGCCACCTCGGTTTGGTGCAGGCGGGCGAGCGGGCCGATCTGGACGCCTTGTTGGACCGCGCGGCGGATAATCTTGCCAATGACCTGGATTTGGCAAGATTGAGGGACGCCGCGGCGGCACCGGCGTTACCGACGGCGTCCGCGATGGAACCTGTCGCACCCCTGGGCCAGCGCATCGCCGTCGCCAGGGATATCGCCTTCGGCTTCTGCTATCATCATGTCCTGGAGGATTGGCGCGGGGCCGGGGCCGAGATCAGTTTCTTTTCGCCACTTGCCAATGAACCCCCGGAGCCACGCTCTGACGCGGTCTATCTGCCAGGCGGCTATCCTGAGCTGCATGCCGGCGCCCTGGCCGCGAACCATGCCTTCCTGTCCGGATTGCGCGATGCCGCCGCGCGCGGCGCCGTGATCCTGGGCGAATGCGGCGGCTACATGGTGCTGGGAGAGGGCGTGGTGGACCAGGACGGCGGTCGCCATGCCATGGCTGGCCTATTAGGCCTGGAAACCTCCTTCGCCAAGCGCAGACTACATTTGGGCTACCGCCAGGCGCGCTTGACGGGAGGTTGCGCCCTGGGCGCTAAGGGCGCGGCCTACCGTGGTCACGAATTCCACTATGCCAGCATCGTCGAGGAAGAGGGCGATGCGCTATTCACCGTCCGGGACGCCCTGGGCCAGCAGCAAGATGGGGCCGGCCTGCGTCAGGGCGGCGTCATGGGCAGCTTTATACATTTGATCGACCGGGATGACCGGTTGGATAGACAGGAGTATCAGTAGACACCATGCCACAAAATCAAGAAGACCTAAGACGCCTACTGGCCGATCTGCCGCAGGCCGATGATCAGGCCCGGGCCGCCGCCAAGGCGCGCAACGACATGCTGACCAAGCCGCAGGGCGCACTGGGCACGCTGGAGGAACTGACCCTGTGGCTGGCCGCCTGGCAGGGGCGCGAAATACCCCGCCTGGACAAAGTCCAGGTTCTGGTCTTCGCCGGCAATCACGGCGTCGTGGCCCAGGGCGTGTCCGCTTTTCCGGCGGAAGTCACGGTGCAGATGGTGGCCAATTTCGCCAGCGGCGGCGCCGCCATCAACCAGCTATGTGCGGTCGCCGGGGCGGACCTGACGGTCCTGGATCTTGACCTGGACCGCCCGACGGCGGATTTCACCCAAGGCCCGGCGCTAAGCTGGGAGGAGTTTCTCGACGCCGTGAGGCGCGGCTTGTCCCAGGTGGCGGATGATGCCGACCTGGTTTGCATCGGCGAAATGGGCATCGGCAACACCACCGTGGCGGCGGCCCTGGCGCATGCGCTTTATCAGGGCGACGCGGGGGATTGGACCGGGCGCGGCACCGGCGTCGACGACGCGGGCCTGGCACGCAAGGCGGAGGCTGTGGCCAAGGGCCGTGAACGGCACGCCGCCATCCTTGATGATCCCCTGGAAGTGGCCCGATGTCTGGGCGGGCGCGAACTGGCCGCCATGGCGGGGGCCGCCCTGGCCGCCCGGCGGGCGCGTATTCCGCTGTTGATCGATGGCTATGTGGCTTCCGCCGCGCTGGCGCCCTGGCATGCGGCGGCACCGGGTTTTCTGGAGCACTGCTGGGCCGGCCATGTTTCCGCCGAACCGGGGCATGTGCGGCTGTTGCAGCGGATGGGCCTGTCGCCACTGCTGGACCTGGGCATGCGCCTGGGCGAGGCCTCCGGCGCGGCTACCGCCATATTATTGCTGCGCGCCGCGCTCGCCACCCACGCGGGCATGGCCAGCTTCGCCGATGCGGGTGTGGCGGAGAAATCTGAATGATGCGGCGAAGTAGGGGTCGGGAATAACCCGTCAGGCAATCTCGGATTCGCTGCCCCGGGAAACACGGGCCATGGCCTCCGCCGTCAGCAGGCCGAGGATGGTCCAAAAGACCAGGTTGGTGGCCAGGCTGGCAGCGGTAAAGTCCGCCGCCAGGGTCGCGGGCACGGCGCTTTCCAGGTTCACGGGATGCGGTGCGCCATAGATATGCGGCAGGGCGATCACGGCGACGCCTGCAACGCGCCAGATCACGCCATGGCACAGGAACACCATGGCGATCCCGCCCGCCGTGAACAGGGCGGTGGAAAGCCACCAGGTCTGCCGCGCCAGCAATGCCCCCGCGGGCATGCCCGGCAGTTCCGGCGGCAGCCCAAGGGCCGGCGCCAGATTGACCGCGATAAAACCGGCCAGGCCCCAGACCACCCCCTGGCGCCAGGTGGCGACATGGCGCAAGGCGAAGATCGCCGCCAGGATCAGGCCCAGGGCGATGCCCAAAAGCACATTTGAAAGCAGGGAATAAAGCAGCCTTTCCGCACCGTCGGCGGGCATCCATGCCTCATCGTCATGGCTGTGAACCGCACCCTGATCGCTTGTTGCATCACCGGAATGATGCTTGGCGTCACCGTGATCATGTGCCGCGGTGGCCCCGCCCGCGTTCTCGATTTCCTCCGCCGCGAAAATCAGCGGATACACCTTCAAGGTCTGCAGGCCCGTCAACGCGGCGCCGGCGACAAAGCCGGCGATCAGCGCGCTGATCAGGATCGATTTGAGAAATGCCATATGAACGCCCGCGCGTGATCCAGGGAGCGTGAGGCGGTTTTCTGACTAATGACAGGGCACCGCTATGCCGTGGCGGGAATCATGGGCCGCGTTGTGGACTGCCGCCGGATGGGACAGGGCCACGCCGATGAACAACGCCAATCCCAACAAGGCCGCCAGGCCAGCCTGCATGACCTGCGCGGTCCGCGCCTGCGAAGTATCCGTATGTTTGGCAATTCCTGTCTGCGCCATGCGCCTGTCCTCTCAATAACCACTACCTGCCCACGCCGCCAACAACTGTCCGTTCCGGCGGCTGGATTATTCCTTGCCATTGAGAATACTTGCATCGCCATCAAATTCAACAAGAATTCCCGCCCGGCGCGCGGGGCGAGGCCACAGTTTTGACTTTATCGCCAGGTTGGGGGAGAAAGGCGCATGGCGTGGGCGGGCCAGGGTGTCGGGCCGCCATGCGCGCCGCTCCGCCGGCTGGCTCGGAATTCCGCAATTCAAGACGCGTCCCCGAACTGGTATCTTCACCGTAACCACGGAAAACAATGCACAGATGACCCACTGGAGGTAACCGCCAATGTCATGGCAACCGGAACTCGACGAGTTGAAACGGCGCGAAGCATTCGCCGACAAACTGGGCGGCGAAATGCGTGTCCAGCGGCAGAAGGACGGCGGCCGTTACACAATTCGGGAGCGGATCGAACTGCTGGCCGATGACGGCTCATTCCACGAAATTGGCAAGATTGCCGGCATGGCGGAATATGACGGCCAGAACGATCTGGAGCATCTCACACCCTCCAACTTCGTCTTTGGCCGGGCCCGTCTGAACGGCCGGCGGGTGGTTATCGCCGGCGACGATTTCACCGTGCGCGGCGGCTCGGCCGACGCCACCATCAAGGAAAAGCACCTGAACGCCGAGGCCATGGCGAACGCAATGCAGATGCCCCTGGTGCGTCTGGTGGAAGGTTCGGGCGGCGGCGGCTCGGTCAAAACCATCGAGACCACGGGCCGGGCCAATGTACCGGGTGTCGAGGGTTGGGAGATGGTGGTGGCGAACATGGGCACGGTGCCACGGGTGGCGCTGGGTCTGGGCTCGGTCGCCGGGCTGGGCGCGGCGCATCTGGCGGCCTCGCACTATTCCGTGATGCTAAAGGAAAAATCGGCGATGTTCGTGGCCGGCCCGCCGGTGGTGGAGCGCATTGGCCAGAAACTGACCAAGAACGAACTGGGCGGCTACAAGATCCAGTTGCGCGCCGGCGCCGTCGATCACGCCGTCGATACGGAGGAGGAAGCCTTCGAATGCGCCCGGAAGTTCCTCTCCTACCTGCCGCAATCGATCCACGAACTGCCGGCACGGATAGAGCCGAGCGATGACCCGGACCGCGGGGTCGATTGGCTGATCGACGCCGTTCCGCGCGATATCCGCAAAATCTACAAGATGCGTCCCATCATCAAGGCTCTGGTGGATGAAGGATCGTTCTTCGAGATGGGCCGGGAATACGGCAAATCAGTGATTACCGGGCTGGCCCGCCTGGACGGCTGGCCCGTGGCCTTCATGGCCTCGGATCCGATGTCCTATGGCGGCTGCTGGACCGCCGATACCTGCCGCAAGGTGGAGAAATTCGTCGATCTGGCGCAGACCTTCCACCTGCCGGTGGTGAACCTGTCCGACTGCCCCGGCTTTCAAGTCGGCCTGGAGGCGGAGCAAAGCGGCGTCATCAAGGAGGGCGTGCGCGCCATGAGCGCCATCTGGCAGACCACGGTGCCCTGGTGCACGGTGATCATCCGCAACGTTTTTGGCGTCGCGGGCGCGGCCCATACGGTGGGCGACCGCTATACCACGCGCTATGCCTGGCCGTCGGGCCGCTGGGGCTCGCTACCCCTGGAAGGCGGCATCGAGGCGGCCTACAGCGCCGACATCGCGGCAGCGGACGACCCGGAGGCGGAGTTGGAAAATATCACCGAACGGCTGGAGAAACTGCGCTCGCCCTTCCGCTCAGCCGAGACCTTCTGGATCGAGGAGATCATCGATCCGCGGGAG
>JASLLM010000104.1 GCA_030747035.1 Alphaproteobacteria bacterium
GCTTTTGCGACTGGGCCGGGGGAAAGGCGCTCATCCCCACATAAGCCGACTGGTGGTACCAGTTCATGGAATTGCCGCGCAGGTCGGCGGCGGTCAGGCCCTGATCCTCGGCATAGGCGATATACTGCGCCAGGGCGGGGATGACCTGATAGAAGGTGATGTGAACCACGTTCATCTTGGTCAGGTCCATGCCGTCGAACAGCCGCGCCATGTCGGCCTTGGAATAGACCCCCATGCCGCACTGGCCGACCCGGCCGCGCGAGGCCGGATGGTCGGGGTCGAGGCCTTCGTGGGAAACCAGATCGTAGACCAGATTGTAAAATTTCTGGCCGAAGTAGCCGATCATGCCCTTGTCCGCCAGTAGATCCATGCGTTCACGGGTGTTTTCAGGCAGGCCGTAGCCGATGACCGGTTGGTTGGCCCAGTTCATCGCCTGGTATTGTGCCGCCAGATTGCCGCGGGTGAACGGATAGGCGCCCGGCGCGCCGATCTTGTCGTAGTCCAGGCCTTCCACATCATGGGGGTAATAGGCGTTCTTGATCGGCAGCCCCGAATGGGTCATGGGCGCCGTCGCCCGTGCCGGCGCCGAATTGCCGAAGCGTTGGATCATGCGCTCGTAGTCCTTGCCCTGCTTGGCCGCCGCCTCCTCGGACAACGAAATGGTTCGTTTGTCGAACATGTTATCTCTCCGCAATCGTAAAGGCCGGCCTGCCACCGGCGCCAATGCATAGAACGATTGTTCGATAAATACACAATGAGTAATCTTTGGTCAAGTGTGCCGGCTGCCATATATCGCAAATATCAGCTAAAATAAGGCATTTTAGGACGAAACTACCATTCTTGCATTTCTGAAATTTTTGAATTAGGTTGTCGAACAACTGTACGGTTTTGGGGAGCCGGCAGCTTTCTGGCCAAACCATGTGTTGGCCGCGACGCGAATATGAGGATGAACACGATGGCCCAGAACGTATATCTCGCCGCCGGCTTGCGCAGCCCGATCGGCACTTTTGGCGGCAGCCTGAAACCCTTGCGGGCGACCGAATTCGGCACCGCCGTGGGCGCCGCGCTGTTCGAACAGACCGGTGTCAGGCCGGCGGATGTGGAACGGGTGATCGGCGGCATGGTGCTGCAGGACATGACGGAATCCAATCCGGCCCGCATCGTTGCGCTGCGCCTGGGCATTCCCGACAAGGTGCCGGCCTTCACCATCAATATGCAGTGCTGTTCCTCGATGGTGGCGTTGATCCAGGCGGCGCAAATGGTGGCCCTGGGCGAGGCCGACTGCGTCATGGCCATGGGATTGGAGTCCATGAGCAACGCGCCGCACATGGTTCCGGGCTCGCGCTGGGGGCATCGGCTGGGCCATGGCGAATTCATCGATACCTTGCGGGAATGTACCCTGGCCGGCTCGCGCATGTGGGACGATCCCTGGTACATGATCGATGTCGCCGAACACCATGCGACCGCCGATGGCGTCAGCCGGGAGGAGATGGATGAATATGCCGTCGTCTCCCACAAACGCGCCCTGGCGGCCATGGATGCCGGGCGCCTGGACGATGAAATCGTACCCATTGATGTGCCCACCCGCCGTGGCGGCACGGTACGCTTCGAACGGGATGAAACGCCGCGTTCCGACATCAACATCGAAACCCTGGGTGCCCTGCCTCCGGTCAAGGAAGGCGGCGTCATTACCGCCGGCAATGCCGCTTCCATCAATGACGGTGCGGCGGTGGCCCTGGTCTGCAGCGAACAGGGACTGGCCAAGCTTGGCCTGGACCCGCTGGCCCGGATCATGATGCCGGGCACGGCGATGGTCGGCTGCGACCCCCATTTCATGGGCTATTCCTGCGTTGATGCCCTGAACGCCTCGCTCGATGCGGCGGAGCTGTCCGTTGATGATCTGGATCTGATCGAATGCAACGAAGGCTTCGCCGTGCAATTGGTCGCCTGTCAGAGCATGGGCGGCTGGTCCAGCGAGCGGCTCAATGTCGATGGCGGCGCGGTCGCCACCGGGCATCCGGTCGGCATGTCGGGCCTGCGCATCACATTGCATCTGGCCCACGCCCTGCGTCAGCGCGACCTCAAGCTGGGCGGCGCCACGGTACCCGCCGGCAGCGGCCTTGGCGCCGCGGTTCTGCTCGAACGCGGCTGAAGACAACCGCCCGGCCTTGTGCCAAGGTTGGCCCATGGACGATAGTCTTTGGGCCTCCCAGCACGGGGATAAGGATGATGAGCGAAACAGGTATTGGTGCGGCGGTTCGGCGGCGGGAAGACCCCCGGTTTCTGAAAGGCGAGGGCGCCTTCACGGACGATCTGAAACTGCCCGGTCAATGCCATGCGGCATTCGTCCGCTCGCCATTCGCGCACGCCCGTATACGCGGCATTGATACGGCCGATGCCCGTCAGGCCCCTGGCGTCCTAGCCGTGTGGACCGCCGCCGAGCTGCGCCAACGGGTACCAAATGCGGTGCCATCGGGCGTCGCGACGCCACCCTTTGATATGCGCGGCGTGGACGGTAGGCTGGCTGTCGATGCCTCGCAATATCCCCTGGCCGAGGGCAAGGTGCGCTATCTGGGCGAGGCCGTGGTGGCGGTTATCGCCGAAAGTCATGCACAGGCCCTCGATGCGGCCGAGTTGATCCAGGTTGACTACGAAGAGCTGAGCCCCATTATCACCATCGAACAGGCCCTGGACCCGGGCGCGGCAAAGATTTGGGAGGACGAGGACAGCAACCTGTCCATCGACTGGCGCACCGGTGACAGCGAAAAGGTCGCCGGGATATTCGATGGCGCGGCCCATGTGGTCTCCCGCGAGTTGGTCAACAACCGCCTCGTGGTGGCCTTCATGGAACCGCGTGGGGCCATCGCGTCCTATGACCGGGCGGCCGATCAGCTAATCCTGCGGCTGGGCTGCCAATCGGCCCATGGCATGCAGGCCGGGCTCTGCCATGTACTTGATATCGCGCCGGAACAATTGCGGGTAATGGTGCCGGACACCGGCGGCGGTTTCGGCGCCCGCGGCGTGGTCTATTCGGAGTTTCCCATCCTGCTGGCGGCGTCCAGGGAGTTGGACCGGCCGGTGCGCTGGACCGCCTCCCGCTCGGAAAGCATGCTCACCGACACCCAGGCCCGGGACCATGTGACCAAGGCGGAACTGGCCCTCGACGGTGACGGCAGCTTTCTGGCTCTGCGCATCCGGTCCGATTGGCACCACGGTGCCTACGTGCTCAGCCGCAGTATCTGGGTGACCTTGCGTTACATGCCCCCGACCATCGGCGGGGCCTATCGCTTGGCCGAGGCCGACATCGGCATTCGCGGTATCTTCAGCAATACCACGCCGCAGGCCGCCTACCGCGGCGTTGGTCGGGCGGAAGGCAACTATATTCTGGAGAGCCTGATCGATGCCGCCGCGCGGGAGATGAAACTCGATCCCATCGAGCTTCGCCGCTGCAATCTGGTACAGCAGAGTGACCTGCCATGGAAAATGGCGGGGGGCGGTGTGCTGACATCAGGCGCGTTCAATGACAACCTGGATCGGGCTATGACGTTGAATGCCGACGAAAGCGGCGCGGCAACGGTGCCGGCCCATTGGCTGCGCGGCCAGGGCGTGGCCCTGTATGTGGAGAACGACGGCAGCACGCCGGAGGAATATGCCGAGGTTGAGGCCCTGGCGGACGGCACCGTTCTGGTACGGGTTGGCACCCAGGATTTCGGCATGGGACATCAGACCATGTATGCGCAGATCGCCTCCGACCGGCTCGGGGTGCCGTACGATGCCGTCGAGGTGATTTTTGGCGATACCGACAAGGTCGCCCGGGGCATGGGATCGCATGGCTCCCGCTCGGCCCGCATGGGCGGCGGCGCGGTCGTCTATGGCGCGGTGAAAATGGTCGAACGGGGCCGGGAACTGGCCGCCGATATGTTGGAGGCGGCGGCCGAGGATATTCAATACCAAGACGGCCGGTTCCGGGTCGCGGGGACGGATCGGCAAACCGGGTTGTCCGATGTTGCCGCCCATGCCGAGGCGCGGGGCGAGCGCCTAAGCGGCGAGATCGATTTCGAAACGGCGGGTGATGTTTTTGCAAATGGCTGCCATGTGGCCCAGGTCGCCATTGACCCCGATACCGGGTCGGTCAAGCTGCTGCGCCATGTCATGGTCTGCGATGTGGGCCGGGCCATCAATCCGATGATCGTCAATGGGCAGCTGCACGGCGGCGCCGCGCAAGGCATTGGCCAGGCGATGTTTGAACATGTGGTGCTTGACCCGGACAGCGGTCAGACCTTGAGCGGCAGCCTGCTGGATTACTGTCTGCCACGGGCCGACGATCTGCCCATGTTCACGACTGAATTGGTCGAGATCGAGGAGGCGGACAATCCGCTTGGGGTCAAGGGCGTGGGCGAGAATGCCACCACCGGCGCCCCGGCGGCGGTGATGAACGCCATACAGGATGCCCTGGTGCGGGCCGGCGGTGCCGAGGTGCAAATGCCCGCGACGCCGGAACGTGTCTGGCGGGCCTTGCGCAGCGGCGGCTAGGAGAAAGTCATTCTAGTGGCACGGGATTTTGTCTAGAATTTCCGCCTGATTAATCTGGGAAGATCGGTATTTCATGGCACCTGGCAAAGCGAACACGCCGTCCGCCCGGATTTTGAACCAGGCCGCTGCCCATCTGAACGAGGGCCAGACGCGGCAAGCGGAAGTTCTGATCCGCGATGTCCTGCAATCGGAGCCTGACAATCACGAAGCCTTGAATCTGTTCGGCAGCATTGCTCTGAACTCCGGCCATGCGCCTCAGGCGGTGGAGATATTCTCCCGCGCGGCCCATTTGCATGGGGCGGAGGCGGAATATCACTGCAACCTGGGCGTGGCACTGCTGCAAAGCGACCGCATGGATGAGGGCGAGGCCGCCCTGCATGCAGCGTTGAAGCTGAAACCGGCGCACGGATTGGCAAATTTCAATCTGGGTCTGTGCGATTTGCAATCGGGCCGTTTCGACGACGCCCGCCGCCGTCTGGAAAAGGCGGTACGAAGGATGCCGAAAAATCTTTCTGCCCTGAACGCGCTGGGCGTGGCACATTCGAAATGCGGCAAGCCGGCCAAGGCGGTGCAGCTGTTCCGCGCCGTCCTCAAGGCCCAGCCCGATGATCCTGATGCCCGGCTCAATCTGGCCGGCGCATTGACGGAAACGGGCAAGACGGATGAGGCGATCGGCCTTTACGAACAGCTTATTGCCGACTATCCCGGCGAGGCGCGGCTGCATTTCAATCTGGGTGTTGCCTTGGCGGCGGCGTCGCTTGATCAGCGGGCCATCAGCGCTTGCCAGCAGGCTCTCGTGTTGGAGCCTGATATGGTGGAGGCGCACGTCAATCTGTCCAGCCTCTATGCCGACAGGGGCAATCAAGATGGCGCGCTGGAACATAGCAAGGCTGCAAGCGCCCTTCGGCCCGGCGATATCCATATTATGATCAACGAGGCGCGCGCCCTGCGCGATAGCGGCATGGGAACCGATGCGCTGGCGGCTTGCGACCGCATTCTGGATCTCGCCCCCGGCGACGCCGACGCCTTGGGCATTCAAATGAACGTGCTGCAAAATGATGGGCGCTTCGCGGAAGCGCGCACATTGGCGGCAGGCGCCACCCCCCTGCCGGTGCTGCTGGCGCTGGCACAGGACCAGGACTACACCTTTGCTGATGGGGATATCCAGAGCCTCAAGGACGCCGCCACGGCTAGTGGGGCGGATCCCGGGGATGCGGCGCGGGCTTGGTTCGCGCTGGCCAGGATCCATCATGGGCGGCGCGACTTCGCCGCGGCCTTCGGCTTCTACAAGCGTGGCAATGCGCTTCGCGATGCCGCATACAATTGGTCCGAGGCTGATGAACAGGCCAATCTAGCGGCCCATTTGGAGTGTTTTACGGCGACGTTTTTCGAAAGCCATGGGCGCATGGGCCAAGACAGCGGGCGCCCGGTATTCATCGTCGGCATGCCCCGTTCGGGCACTACCTTGGTGGAACAGATTATCGCGTCACATCCCGATGCGGCCGGCGGTGGCGAAATGTCCCTTGTTCAAACCATGGCGGATGCGCTGACAGATGGATTGGGCAGCGCCGCGTCGTATCCAGCCTGCGTTGCGGATCTTGACGCCGCCACGGCGGATGCTCTGGTGGCGCAGTACCTCGAACATCTGGATCGCGTATCCGATACGGCGGCGCGGGTCACTGACAAGATGCCCGGTAACTTCTGGCACCTGGGTCTGATCTCGCGGCTTTTTCCCAAGACGCGCATTATCCATTGCCGGCGCGACGCAATGGCCACATGTTTTTCCATATTTCAGCAGATGTTCGCCGGCTATCATCCCTATGCCTATGACCTCGGCAAGCTGGGACGGCGACAGCGCAGCCACGACCGCCTGATGGAGCATTGGCGCCAGGTTCTGCCCCTACCCTTGCTGGATGTCGCCTATGAAGACCTGGTGGCGGATCAGGAGGGCCAGAGTCGGCGCATTGTGGAATTCTGCGGCCTGGATTGGGATGAACAAGTGCTGAATTTCCACGAGACCCGGCGCAACATCCAGACAGCGAGCCTTTGGCAAGTGCGGCAGCCGATCTACACAAATGCCCTGGCCGGCTGGCGCGCCTATGAGGAATTCCTCGGCCCCCTTAGGGAGGCCCTCAGCCAAGTCTGAACCCCGGTGGTTTGGTTCAGGTTGTCAGCACGACCTTGCCGATGGCCCGGCGTTCGGTGATCACATCGATGGCTTTGACGCAATCCGCCAGATCATAGGTGCCGTGCACCAGAGGGTGCAGCCGGCCTTCGTCATGCCATTGGAACAACGTCGCCATGGCCTCCTGCAGGCGGGTGATGTTCGCCGCCGTGCGCGTCTGTTTGGCCCAGCCGCCGTAGTAGCCCCAATAGATGCCGTGCACGGAAATATTCTTCACCAATAGGATATTGGCCGGAATTTGTGGCACCGTGCCGCCTGCGAAACCAATCGGGAATATGCGGCCCTCCGGCGCGATACAGCGTAGGGATTGATCGAACACCTCGCCGCCGACCGGATCGAAAATGACATCCGCGCCCCTGCCATTGGTCAGATCCAGCACCGCCCCCCGGAATTCATCCTCCCGATAGTTGATCAGATGATCCGCGCCGGCGGCTTTGGCGGCGTCCAGCTTGGCCTGGTCGCCGGCGGTGGCGATGACCTCCGCGCCCATGGCCTTGCCGATATCAACGGCGGCCAGGCCGCTGCCGCCACCCGCGCCATGCACCAGCAGAACCTCGCCGGGCTGCATGCGAGCCTGCCAGTCCAGGCAGCCATAGGCGGTGGCGTAAATGGTGGGGAAATTGGTGGCGGCGGCGAAGTCCAGGCTATCGGGAATGGGAAAGATATTGTCCGCCAAGGCGACGCCCTGTTCGGCGAAGGCACCGTGGACCAGGCTGAGGGCGACCCGCTGGCCAACCTGGACCCGGCTGACATCATCGGCGACCGCGCTAATGCTCCCGGCGGCCTCGGTTCCTGGAACGAACGGTACGGGCGGCGAATTCTGATGCGTGCCGGCAATGGCCAGGACATTGGCGAAGCCGATGCCGGCAGCGGCAATATCCACCAGCACGGTGCCGGGCGCCAATGGTTGTTCCGGCGCGGCCACTTCCTCGACCACGAGATCCTGATAGGGGCCGTTCTCCCGGCAGACGACGGCGCGCATCTTAGGCCATCTTCTGCAGAGCGGCGGTCAGGTCTTCCACCAAATCATCCGGGTCCTCCAGTCCCACGGACAGGCGCACCATGCCGTCGCCGATGCCGACCTTGGCGCGTTCCTCCGGTCCCACGGCCCGATGGGTGGTGGTGGCGGGATGGGTGATCAGGCTTTTGGCATCGCCCAGGTTGTTGGAGATATCGACGATTTGCAGGCCATTGAGGAATTTGAACGCCTCCTCCTTGCCGCCGCGCAGATCAAAGGTAATGACCGTGCCGCCGGCGCTCATCTGCCGTTGCGCCAATTCGTATTGGGGAAAGCTTTCCAGGCCCGGATACAATACCCGCTCTATGGCCGGGTTGTTTTCCAGCATGCCGGCGATGCTCAGGGCGTTGCGGCATTGTTCGGCCAGACGCAATTCCATGGTCTCCAGGCCCTTCAACAGCACCCAGGCGTTGAAGGCGCTCATGGCCGGGCCGGTATGGCGCATGAAGTTCATCAGATGATCATCGATAAAGGCCTGGCTGGCCAGCACGGCGCCACCCAGAATCCGGCCCTGGCCGTCCATATGCTTGGTGCCGGAATAGACCACCACATCGGCGCCGTAATCGGCGGGCCGCTGCAGGATTGGCGTGGAGAAGACATTATCCACCACCACCCGGGCGCCGACCCCATGAGCCAGGCCGATAACCGCCTCCAGGTCGATCAGGTCCAGGGTGGGGTTCGACGGCGTTTCGAAAAAGACCACGGTGGTGCCGTCCTTTATGGCGCCCCGCCATTGCTCCAGATCGGCCCCATCCACCAGATCAATCGCGATACCATAGCGGGGCAGCAACTGGGTCAGGATGTAGTGGCAGGAGCCGAACAGGGCGCGGGAGGCGACCACGTGATCGCCGCTTTGCAGTTGGCACAACAGGGCGGCGAAGACCGCCGCCATGCCGGATGCGGTGGCGAAGCAGGCTTCAGAGCCGTCGATTTGGGCCAGCCGTTCCTCGAACATCGATACGGTGGGATTGCCGTAGCGGGAATAGATGAAACCTTCGTCGTCGCCCAGAAAGCGCGCCTCCGCCTGCTCGGCGCTGTCATAGACAAAGCCGGAATTGAGATATAGCGCTTCCGAGGTCTCGCCGTGGGGCGAGCGGTCCAGCCCGGCGCGGACAGCACGAGTGCGGGAGCGCCAGCCTGATTGTCTCTTGTCGTTCATGACGCTCTACGCTCCATTCCTAGCCCTGCACCCAGGGCAAACCCGCACATTTCCAGCCGCCCACTGTGCCGCGATGACCGTTGGTATTCTTGTCACCTTCGAAGCCGCCCGCCACGTTGTAGCAACGTTCGAAATCGTCCGCCGTCAGCAATATGGCCGCGTGCTTGCTGCGCACGCCCGAGCGGCAGATGAGATAAATGGCGGCGTCCTTGGCGATGCCGCTACCTTGCACCTGGGCCAGAAAATCCGAATTACGTTCCGAGCTGGGGAAGAATTGCCATTCGATGCACAGGGGCTGCTTGCCCAGTTCGGACAAGTCCGGCAGGCCGACATAATTCCACTCCGCCGTGGTGCGCACATCGATCAAGACCGCGTTCGGATCCTCCGACAGCCGGCGCCAGGTTTCCTTGACGTCCACATCGCCCGCATAATCCATCTTTCATCCCCTCGGCCATTTGGCCCAGATTAACAGCGGGCCCCGGATCATATGTGGATCCCGCATTCCGTTTTATCCTGTTCCGCCCAGCGCCCCTCGCGAGAGCCGATCCCACCCGCCGACGCCCTTGTACAGGTGGCGCAACCGATGGACGGATACCCCTGACCGACTAAAGGGTGGCCCGGCAGCCCGCGTTCGCGGAAAGCGGTATTTACCTGATCGGGGGTCCAGTTGGCCAGCGGATTCACCTTTACCTTGTCGGCGACGTACTCAACGGCTGGCAGTGCCGTCCGGCCCCCGCCATGAAACCGCTTGCGTCCCGTGATCCAGGCCTGAAATGGCGTCAGGGCCCGAGTCAGCGGCAGAACCTTGCGCAGATGGCAACAATGATCCGGGTCGCTGCGCCAAAGATCACCTGCCGGGTCCGATTGGCTCAACGTCGCATTGTTCGGCCGGATACTGCGCACATCGGTAAAACCGAAACGCCGGATCAGGATGTCGCGGTAGGTCAGGGTTTCGGGGAAGTGCTTGCCTGTGTCGAGAAAGATGATGGGTACCTGACGGTCGATATCCGCCAGCATGGCCAGCAGCAGAGCCGCCTCCGCCCCGAAAGAGGAGACCAGGGCGATCTGCCCCGGAAAGGCCCGCTGCACCATCGCCGCGAGCAGCTCTTCTCCGTCAAGGCGGCCAAACCCCATGCGCCACGCCCCAAAATTTCTTGCGGCGAGACTGCGGTCCTCGACCGATGGGTCGGGCTGGATATCCTGGCGGATCGACATGATGAAGATTACCTAATAGGCCCAGGCCGCGGCGCAATCAGACGCGGGCCTGTCGGCGTTGTCCAGCGTCCGTCGGCGCAGGGTGGGGATGGTTGCCCTGCCGTCCGGGGCCGGTTGATACCAGTGTGCGAAATCGTCCACTGCCTCGAGGATCGTCCGTGCCTGTTGCGGCGTGGCGAGAGAGAAACTGTCGAAGCCACAGCGCAGCATGAAGGTCAATTGGTCACGCAGCACCTCGCCCACGGCCCGGATCTCGCCCTTGTAACCATGACGTTCCCGCAGCAGGCGCGCTTGCGAATAGGCCCGGCCATCGGTGAATTTGGCAAACTCCAACGCGATCACCCCGAAACGGTGCAGATCGGTGGCGACAAGATCCGGGGTCTGGCCCGGTGCCAGGCGCAGGCCCAAGGCGCAACCGATAGCCAAGATTTCATCCCGGTGTTGCCGCCAGACATCCAGCGGAACAATCACCGGGCCCAAAGGGGCGAGGGCCTGCACGTCCGTGAAATCATCAGTCTCGTGCCAGATGTCTTCAACCAGCTTTCCGTGCTTGATCAGAGGCATAGAGCTTCTCCTTGAAAGGTTGCGGGCCGAGCCGCTGGTAGGTGTCGATGAAGTTTTCGTCGCTGTTGCGCAGTTGCTGATAGACATCGACGATGGTTTCGATGGCGTCGGCGATTTGCCATTCGTCAAAGGCCGGGCCAATGATGGTTCCGATGGCGGCATCCTCGTTGGCCGCGCCGCCCAGGGTGACCTGGTAATACTCCGTGCCCTTCTTATCGACACCCAAAATGCCGATGTTGGCTACGTGGTGATGGGCGCAGGCGTTGATGCAGCCGGAAATATTCAGGCTGACTTCGCCGATCTCACGCTCCCGCTTAATATTCGTGAAGCGCTCGGAAATCCGCTGGGCGATTGGGATCGATCGGGCATTGGCCAGATTGCAATAGTCCAGGCCCGGGCAGGCAATGATATCGCTGACCCGGCCCGCGTTGGCGGTATCCAGGCCCAGGCCGCCCAGGGCTTGCCACAGGCGGTACAGATCCGCCCGGCGCACGTCCGGCAGGATCAGGTTCTGTTTGTGGCTGATGCGGATTTCACCGAAACCAAACTGCTCGGCCAGACCGGCCACCGCGTCCATCTGTTCGGCGCTGGCATCGCCGGGTATGCCGCCATGGGGTTTCAGCGAAATGGTGGCAATGGCATAGCCGGGCTTCTTGTGATCATACACGTTGCTTTCAACCCAGGCAGCGAAGCTTTCGTCGGCGGCGATGGCTTCATCCAGGGCGGGGTGGTCGGCACTCAGATCGTCGTAGGCGGGCGGCGCAAAATAGGCGGCGATCCGCTGCCGTTCCTCAAGCGGCAGATCCAGGGTGTAATGGCGGATCTGCTCCCACTCCGCCTCGACCAACTTCGCCAGGGCTTCGGCGCCCAAATCCTCGGCCATGATCTTCAGCCGCGCCTTGTAGATATTGTCGCGCCGGCCCAGCTGGTTGTAAACCCGCAGGATCGCCTCCAGATAGGACAACAGGTGATCCACGGGCAAGAAGCCGCGAATGGTTTTGGCCAGGATCGGGGTGCGCCCCTGGCCGCCGCCGACCATTACTTCGAAACCGGGCTCACCTTTGATGTTACGGTGCATGCGCAGGCCGATGTCATGGCCGCGCGTCACCGCGCGGTCGTTGGGCGCGCCGGTGACGGCAATCTTGAATTTTCGCGGCAGAAACGAGAACTCCGGATGCAGGGTGGACCATTGCCGGATGATTTCGGCATAGGCCCGCGGGTCCTCGATTTCGTCCGCCGCGACGCCCGCCAGGGGATCGGCGGTGGTATTGCGGATGCAATTGCCCGAGGTTTGGATGGCATGCATTTCCACCTCGGCCAATTCGTCCAGAATGTCCGGCACCTCGGCCAGCTTTGGCCAATTGTACTGAATGTTCTGCCGTGTAGTGAAATGGCCATAGCCCCGGTCATAGGTGCGGGCGATATGCGCCAGCTTGCGCATCTGGGTTGAAGACAGGGTGCCGTAAGGAATGGCGACCCGCAGCATGTAGGCATGCAATTGCAGATACAGTCCGTTCATCAGGCGCAAGGGCTTGAATTCATCCTCGCTCAACTCGCCCGAGATCCGGCGCTCGATCTGATCGCGAAACTGTGCCACCCGCTCCGCCACGAAAGCGTGGTCGAATTCGTCATAGCGATACATGGATTTACCCTCGCGCCAGATCCGTGCCGACGCTGGGTCCGCTGGTGCGGATAATTTCACGTCGGCCAAGGGCGACCGGTTTGCCATTTTCGTGTTGAATCCTGAACAGATAGGGGCTGACCACATGGCCCTCGTCGGCATGGTGCCGTGCCCGGGCCAGTAGGGATTCGGCCGTCTGTTCATCGCCGGTCGATTGGCAGTCCTCAAACCGCTCGGACCAGTCGTTCCGCGCCGTCAGATAGACAACGAAGCCATCCGACAGGCGGTTGGCGGTAATGGCTTGCGCCGTGTTTTCGGAAATAGGTATAGACACGGGGTTGCTCCCTTCCCGGCCTCAAAGAGGGCCCACGGAGCATTTCCCCGTGGCGCTTTAGCAATTGTTGACGCGGTTGCAAGCTGCCCAATCAAATTTCCGCGGATTCTTCAAGGTTGGCCTTGAAGTCTGACGCTATAATTACGCAACAAATCCGGCATGTCAATAAATTACATTTAAAGAAACAAAAATTATTTTAAATACAAAAAAATATTGTAAAATAAATAATCACCGAGCATCATATGATCCGTGGCGTCGAGGCGTCGCCATGGGGTAGCATGGGGCCATGCGACTATTGTCCTTGATCATATTGCTGATATTTCTGCCCGGCCTGCCCGATGGTTCCGCTTGGGCCGTCTCCGCGCTGACCGATCCGGCCGGCGCGGTCGAAGTGGTGGATGGCGATACGTTGACGATTGGCGGCCAACGGGTGCGTCTGTTCGGTATTGATGCCCCCGAAACAGGGCAGTATTGCGCCACCAAACACCAGAAACCGTTCGACTGTGGCCGTCTCGCGGCCCGTGCCCTGCGTCTCTTCCTAGGCGGCGCCAAGGTGCGCTGCAAGGCGCGCGGCGAATTGTCCGATGGCACACTGGTGGCCCAGTGCTTTGCCGGCCGCAATGACCTCTCGGCCCAGATGACGCAGGTCGGCTGGGCCCTGGCCGATCCCGAGACCGGGGCAGACTATCGCCGGGAGGAATTGGCGGCTTTGGCAACCAAGGAAGGTTTGTTCAAGGGTAAATTCGTGCCGCCCTGGGAATGGCGCGCCGGCAAGCGGGAGATCGCACCCGGCCTGCCCTGGACGGGCCCGGAGAAAGCTGAATAACGGAGCTGGGCCTTACGAAGGGCTACGGCGGGCCGGGTCTTCGGCGCCGTCAATTTTCATACGCTGGCCGTAGGCGTGGATGCAGCCGTGACCATCCGGTATCAGTTCGACCAGGGTCCAGCTGCCCTGGCGCGAGGCGAACAGTTCTACCTGGTGACCGTTGTCCAGTTCCGCGCTGGCGATGCGGTCCTCGCCATAGGCACGGTCGAGATAGCTGCTCAACTCATCGCTGGCCAGACAGCTTTCGTCCATATTGTAGGGCATGGCCATGGCCATGGCCGGTCCGGCGGCATGGGCAAATGCCAGAGCCACGGCGGGCCCAAGCACCATGGCCAGGACCAGATTTCGTAACGTCATGATCCCGCTCTCTGCAATTCCGTTTCCCAATAGATAGGAAGGCGCAGTCGCGGGGAAAATTCACAACGTCTCAACTGCTCGTGAGGGCTTGATAGGTAAGGAAAAGTGCGATTGCGGCGGTGGCGGACACATTCAGGCTTTCCATGCCTGCCGCCATGGGCAGATGCACCAGACTATCGCAATTGCGCTGGGTCAGGGGACGCAGGCCCTCGCCCTCGGCCCCCAGAACCAAAGCAACCCGGCCGGTCAGGGAAATTTCGTGCAATGGCGGACCTTCGCCCATGGCCAGGCCATGACGCCAAAAACCCATGCCGGCCAACCGCTCCAGGGCTCGGGACAGATTGTTGACCCGGATCAGGGGCACGGTTTCCAAGGCGCCGGAGGCGGCCTTGGCCAGGGCGCCGGTTTCAGGCGGCGCGTGACGGTCCTGCATTATCACGCCGGCCGCGCCGAAGGCGGCGGCAGAACGTAGAATGGCCCCGATATTGCGTGGATCGCTGATTTGATCCAGCACCAGGACAACGCCGTTGCGCTCCTCCTCAGGCAGCAGTTCTTCCAGGTTCGAATTGGCGAGGGGTATGACCAGGGCCGCGGTACCCTGATGTACCGATTCAATCGGCAACAGCTCTTCCAGACCCCGGCGGTCGACAATTTCCGGTTTCAGTTCAAGCTGGGCCGCTCTTTCGGGCAGGGCCGCTTCGTCGGTGCACAGTAATCGCAGGATCTGCCGCGCCGGGTTGCCGCAGGCGGCCGCAACCGCGTGCTGGCCATAAATCCAATAGGGCGTCTGGTGGCTGCGGCCACGGCGGGCGGTCGGCCGGTCCGGCCGTCCCTCGGCCCAACCTTCCCGTCTCTTGCCCCCGTGACGGCCGCCATGCCGTCCGCCTGATCGCTTGCGCCCTGCCATGGGACCGCATATAAAGCCGCGCAACCGGTAATGCAATCGCGTCCGGCCCGGAGTTGGTTAATCCGCCGGGTCGACGGGAAAGTGTCGCCGTATGTGATTTTGGCCTTTTTTTGCATTGACTTGCGATGTTGAAAGGTACATATCAGCCCACCGTCGCGCGTGGCGGTTCGGCGTGTGCGGAGGGGTGCCTGAGTGGTTAAAAGGGACGGGCTGTAAACCCGTTGGCTATGCCTACGTTGGTTCGAATCCAACCCCCTCCACCACTGCACAATTCCGGGTCGCGCCGTTGTCGATATGGGTTTGCTGGCGGCTCCAGAGTTTGTGGGCGGTGTTCGCGGGTGTAGCTCAGTGGTAGAGCCCCAGCCTTCCAAGCTGGTTACGCGGGTTCGATCCCCGCCACCCGCTCCTACCCAGCCGGGGTGATGTAGTGGTTGGGTCGAAAAGTTGGATGGATTGAATTTTGTCGGCGGTATTGCCGGCATTGGATTTGATAAAGACGGTCGGAGATTGAGCGAATGGCGAAGGAAAAATTTGAGCGTACGAAGCCGCATTGCAATGTTGGCACGGTTGGCCACGTTGATCATGGCAAGACGACGCTGACGGCTGCGATTACGAAGATCCTGGCGGAAGCCGGCGGGGCTGAGTTCACGGCCTATGATGACATTGACAAGGCGCCCGAAGAGCGCGCCCGTGGCATCACGATCTCGACGGCTCATGTTGAGTACGAGACGGCGAACCGCCATTACGCCCACGTTGATTGCCCCGGCCATG
>JASLLM010000105.1 GCA_030747035.1 Alphaproteobacteria bacterium
AAATCGACAAGACCTCGCAGGCCGCCCGCATCCAGGCCGGCGCCCTGGGCCCGGATCTGGAAAACCAGCTTCGTTCCTCCGGTCTGACCATGCGGTTCTTTCTGCAGGCCTGGGAGTTTTCCTCCCTCGGCGGCTGGATCGCCACCCGCGCCGCCGGTCACTTCGCCACCGTCTACACTCAGATCGACGACCATGTGGAAAGCCTGCGCGTGGTCACGCCAGAGGGCCTGATCGCCTCGCGCCGGGTGCCGGCGTCGGGCGCCGGGCCCAACCCGGATCGCCTGTTCCTAGGTTCCGAAGGTACACTGGGCATCATAACCGAGGCCTGGGCGCGCCTGCATCGCCGCCCCACCATCCGGCTGGCTACAACCGTGCGTTTCGACGACTACGAAAAAGCCGTCGCGGCAGTGCGCGAGATCACCCAGGCAGGTCTGTATCCCGCCAATGCCCGCCTGATCGAGCGTTCGGAAGCCGCCTTTACCGAGGCCGGCGACGGCAGCTCGGATGTGCTGGTGCTGACCTTCGAGTCCGCCGATCATCCTTTGGAGCCCTGGATGGACCGGGCCCTGGAGATCTGCGGCGATCATGGCGGGGAGTGGGACAACGAGGCCTTGGCCCAGGCGGATTCACAACGCAGCGGCGCGGCCGGCAACTGGCGCAACAAATTCCTGCGTGGGCCGTATTTGCGTGAACACGCCATCGCACGCGGCGTCATGCGTGACACGGTGGAAAGCTGCATCACCTGGGACCGCTACCTGGATTTCCAGGATCAGGTCAAACGCCGGACCCTGGAAGCGATCCGCGAGGTCACGGGGCGGGAGGGCACCTGCACGGTGCGTTTCACCCATCTTTATCCCGACGGCCCGGCGCCCTATTTCACCTGGCATGCCCTGGGCGACAAGGACGCGCTGGTAGAGCAATTCTGGGCCATCAAGGCCGCCGCTTCACAGGCGATGATCGATGCGGGGGGCACCATCACCCACCATCATGCCCTGGGCCGGGACCACCGCACCTGGTACGACCAGGAACGCCCCGATCTGTTTGCCGAAGGCATCAAGGCGGTCAAGCAACGCTTCGACCCAAAGGCGGTGCTCAACCCCGGCATTCTGGTTGATCCTGATTAGCGGCTTTAAATCGCCCTGGCGTGGGCCGGCTTGGCGGGATCGGGTGCGTGGTATTGATCAAAGGCGGCACAGGCCATGCGCACCAGCATGCGGCCCCTGGGCAGAACGTTGACCCGCCAGCCATCCACCGCCACCAGATCGTCAGCGATCAGCGGCTGCAGCGTTTCCATATCGCCGGCCAGGCCTTGCACCGGAATACCGTGTTGCTCGCAGATCGTTTCCAGATCGACCTGAAAATCGCACATCAGCCGCTCGATGATGTGCGAGCGCAGACGGTCCTGATCGCTCAGGCCGACACCGCGGGCGGTAGCCAGGCCGCCAGCCTTGATGGCGTTCATGTAATCCCTGGCGGCGGACTTGTTCTGGATGAAACCGCTGGGCAGGGTGGAAATGGCGGAAGCGCCAAAGGCTAAAAGAGTCTTCGCGGTATCGGTGGTATAGCCCTGGAAATTCCGATGCAACCGTCCTTCCCGTTGCGCCAGGTCCATTTCCGAGCCGGCCTTGGAGAAATGATCCAAACCGATATGCACATAGTCGGCGGCGTGCAGCCGTTCCAGCGCCTCGTTGAAAAGATTCAGTCGTTCTTCCGCATTGGGCAGATCAGCGTCCTTGATCAGCTTCATGTGGGAGAACATCCAGGGCACATGGGCATAGCCGAACAGGGTCATCCGCTCCGGCCCCAGGCCGACCGCCAAATCCGCGGAACGGCCAAAACTGTCCCGTTCCTGAAACGGCAGGCCATACATCAGATCCAGATTCAGATCGGTGATGCCGCCTGTGCGCAGGTTCTTCACCGCCTCCGCCACCAATTCATAGGGCTGCACCCGGTT
Source organism: Alphaproteobacteria bacterium (assembly GCA_030747035.1). Lineage (GTDB taxonomy): Bacteria > Pseudomonadota > Alphaproteobacteria. The sequence continues at coordinate 1,955 of JASLLM010000105.1, forward strand.
GACGGCGGCCTGCACCCCGGCGTCGAAATCCTGCACCCCGATCGAGGTACGGTTGACCCCCATGTCACGGGTCAGGGTAACGATGTCCTCGCCCGAAATGACGCGCGGGTCCATCTCCACAGCGATTTCCGCATCGGGCAGAAAATCGAAGTACTGGCGCAGCTTGTCCATGATCCGGGCCATGCGCGCGGGTCCGATGGAACTAGGGGTACCGCCGCCCCAATGCACCGCCGCCGCCTCCGGCCGGGTGCCCAAACAGGCCGCGATCCGGTCAATTTCCTGGCAGACCAGATCCGTATAAGTCTCGAATGTGTTCTGATGCCGGCCCACTTGCGTATTGCAGCCGCAATACCAGCACAATTCCTGACAAAACGGCACGTGCACATACAGCGAAACCGCCTCGTCCCAGCCCACTTCGCCCAGCCATTGGGCGTGCCGTTCTGGTCCCACCTGGTCAGTAAACTGCACGGCGGTGGGATAGGAGGTATAGCGCGGCACGCGCTGGTCATATTTCAACAGGATTGCGGAATCCATCGTTCTCAAGTCCATTGATCCTGCGCCAACACATTCCATGCCGACCGGCCAACTGCAAGCCTTAATCGTTCAAATCAGCCGATTGTGACCATTTGTCCCGCGCCATGATCCAGGCCAAGAGCATGTTTCTTCTAAACATGCTCGGACTCTAAAGAAACGAGCAAATGAACCAATAACTTGGATCGCTAAGGCGAACCCAAGTGATTGAAAACTGCTCTAATCAAAAGGATGTGGCACCGTGCCAAAGACCCATTCGTGCAGAAAGATCAGGACAATGAAGTAAAGTACCACCCCCGCCGCCATGCGGCCCCAGCCGATTTCCGCCAGGGTGACTTTTGTCCGGCCCTGGATAATGGCGGCGAACGGCAGCCAGGAGGTCTGGGCGGCAAAGCGGGCCCAGTCCTCGGGGTGTTTGGCGGCCCGTTTGGCATCGATTTGCGGCGGGCCGACCAGCGACAGCGCCAGAAATCCGCCGAACAGGATCAACGAGGCAAGATCGCCATTGGCCAGAATGTGCGAGATGGACCAAAGGCTGACGCCAATCAGGAATGGATGCCGGGTCACCTTGATAATGCCCCTGGCGGCCTGTTGCCGCGCCAGGGCGCCTTCATTGCCGGCGGCGGTCGGGTTCGGCGTGGAAAATGCCAGCATCGCAAGCACGATGGCGATCAGCATCAGCGTCAGGGAAAGATGCTGCAGGCCCTTCACATCGGCCCACAATTCCACATGGGGCGCGGCCCGGTAAGACAGGATGACCCAGAACAAGGCGCCGGCCGAAACGGCGGCGAAGAAAGCCATATAGGCCCCCTCCCCCAGCCTGCCGACCAGCACGGCGCGCGCCTGGGTGCCGGAAATGAAGGCATGAATGGCAAAAAACAAGAAGCTGGCCAGAAACAGGCTGAGCATGGCGCAGTCCTAATCGATTGCGATCGAATCAAAGGTCCCTGATATTAGGCGGATCGACCAATTCATGAAACCATGACAATGGTCAAGGGAGGCTGTCATGGCACAAGACCGCAATTGGGTGAACGAGGCCGTCCGGCGCATCGACGCCGATTTCAACCGTTCCGCCGATACCCATCTGTTGCGCCTGGAGTTGCCGGGCGCGCCGGGCATCCCACTTTATTTCAAGGACGAGTCCACCCATCCCACCGGCAGCCTGAAACACCGCCTGGCCCGCTCGTTGTTTCTCTATGCCCTGTGCAATGGCTGGGTTGGTCCGGGCACGACGATTGTCGAGGCTTCATCGGGCAGCACCGCCGTGTCGGAAGCCTATTTCGCCAGGCTGCTGGGCCTGCCCTTCATTGCCGTCGTACCCAAATCCACCTCGCCTGAAAAACTGGCGCAGATCGAATTTCAAGGCGGCAAGCTGCACAAGGTCGACAAGCCCGGTCAGATTTACAGCGAATCCCGCCGGCTGGCCCAGGAGAGCGGCGGCCACTTCATGGATCAGTTCACCTTCGCCGAACGGGTGACGGACTGGCGCGGCAACAACAACATCGCCGATAGTATTTTCGAGCAGATGCAGGGCGAAGAGTTCGCCGAGCCGCGCTGGATCGTCTGCGGCGCCGGCACGGGGGGCACATCGGCCACGATCGGGCGCTATGTGCGCTATCGCCGCTTCGAAACCCGGGTCTGTGTGGTCGACCCGGAATATTCAGTGTTCTACGATTTCTACCACAGCGGCGATTGCACTCTGAGCCATGAGAAGGGCAGCCGGGTGGAACGGATCGGACGGCCGCGGGTGGAGGCGTCATTCGTGCCGCAGGTCGTCGACCGCATGATCAAGGTGCCCGACGCCGCGAGCTATGCCGCACTGCGCTATCTGGAGCGGGTATTGGGCCGCAAAGTCGGCGGCTCCACAGGCACTAACCTGATTGGCGCGGCGCAAGTCATCGCGGGCATGCGTGGCCGGGGCGAAACCGGGGCGGTGGTAACCCTGATCTGCGATCCGGGCGAACGTTACCTCGACAGCTATTTCGATGACCACTGGCTGGCTGACAACGGTTTCGACATTCGGCCCGATCTGGCACAATTGGAACAGTTTCACGCCAAGGGAGAATGGCAGCAACCATGATGGGGCAAGAATGAACGAGACGGCGGGCACGGAAAAAGCAGCGGAGAAATTCGATGTGGTCATCCGCGATGGCCGCTTGATCGACGGTACCAGCGCCCCGGCCCGGGCCATGACTGTCGCCGTCACGGGCGAACGGATCGCCGCCATCGCGGCACCGGAAGACAGCGCCCATTGGTGGGGAAAGTTGGAAATCGACGCCTCCGATAGGGTGCTGGCGCCGGGCTTCATCGACGTTCATACCCACGATGACAACGCGGTGCTGATCGACCCCGCCATGGCGGCGAAGATCAGCCAAGGCGTAACCACGGTCATCGTCGGCAATTGCGGCATTTCCCTGGCCCCGATCACCGATATCGAACCGCCGCCGCCGCTCAATCTGCTGGGCGGCCGCGAGCGCTTCCAATACCAGACCATGGCGGACTATCTGGCGGCGGTGACCGCGATCAAACCCAGCGTCAATGTCGCCGCCCTGGTCGGCCACAGCACCTTGCGCGCCGGCGCCATGGACAGTTTGGACCGGGGCGCGACGGCGGATGAAATCGACCTAATGAAGGAAAAGCTGGCCGCATCACTGGATGCCGGCGCCATCGGGCTGAGCACGGGGTTGTATTACAAGACCGCCGCCGCGGCAGATATGGAAGAGGTCATCGCGCTGGCCGAGGTGCTGTCGGACTCGGGCGGCATCTACACCACCCATATGCGCGACGAAGCGAACCATATCATTGATTCATTGACCGAAACCCAGACCACGGCCCAGCGCGCCGGTGTTCCCGTGGTCGTCTCGCACCACAAATGCTCGCAACCGGCCAATTGGGGCCGCAGCCCGGAAACCCTGGCCTTTATCGAGGAAGCGCGGCAATCCACCACCATGGGTCTGGACGCCTATCCCTATGCCGCTGGGTCGACGGTGCTGGATCCCGATTGGGCGCACGATAGGATCCGCATCATGATCACCACCTCCAAACCCTATCCGGAGGTCAGCGGCCGCGATTTGAAGGATATCGCCGCCGAATGGGGCTGCTCCCTGAAAGAGGCCGCAGTCAAACTGGCGCCGGCGGGGGCAATTTATTTTCAGATGGACGAGGCGGATGTGCGGCGCATTTTGGCCTATCCGCCCACCATGATCGGCTCGGACGGCCTGCCCCACGACGAACACCCCCACCCCCGTCTGTGGGGCACCTTCCCGCGCGTTCTGGGCCATTACTGCCGCGACGAAGGCCTGTTCGATCTGGAAACGGCGGTGCACAAGATGACCGGTTTGTCGGCCCAGACATTCGGCCTCAAGGATCGCGGCGTCGTGCGCGAAGGCGCCTATGCCGATCTTGTCGTCTTCGATCCGGCAGAGGTCAAGGATCTGGCCACCTTCGAAGACCCCCTGCAGCAGTCCGCCGGTATCGACTATGTGCTGGTCAATGGCACGCTGTCGCTGTTACAGGGCAACCTTTGCCCCGAAAGGGCCGGCCAGGTGGTCGGAAATCGCTGATACCATGGAGCTTAGCCAGATCCAAACGCCGGCGGTATTGATCGATATCGACGTGGCGGAACGCAACATCCAGGACTGCCAGGCATATTGCGACCAGCATGACATCACCCTGCGTCCGCACATCAAGACCCATAAGCTGCCGCGCCTGGCCCAGGCCCAGATCGATGCCGGCGCCATCGGCATTACCTGCCAGAAAATCGGCGAGGCGGAGGTCATGGCAGCCAGCGGCATCAAGGACATCCTGTTGACCTACAACATTCTGGGCGGCGCCAAGCTGGCCCGGCTACGGACCCTGCATGACGAGATCAAGCTGTCGGTAACGGCGGACAACCCGGTCGTGCTTCAGGGTCTGTCGGAGGCCTTCGCGGATGCGGACTGGCCCCTGGCGGTGCTGATCGAATGCGATACCGGCGGCAACCGTTGCGGCGTGCAATCGCCCCAGGCGGCGATTGAACTGGCGGAGCAAATCGGCCAGAGCATGGGGCTGCGTTTCGCCGGCCTGATGACCTATCCCGCCCCTGGCGGCACGGCGGATGTGCAGGCCTTCATGGCTAAGGCCAAAAGCATGCTGGGCGATAACGGCTATGACTGCGCCACAGTCTCCAGCGGCGGCAGCCCCGACCTTCGCCAGGCGCACTTGGCACCCATCGTCGATGAGTACCGCGTCGGCACCTATATCTACAATGACCGCTCGCTGGTTACCCGCGGCGCCTGCGCGTTGGAGGATTGCGCCCTGCATGTCCTGGCAACGGTGATCAGCACGCCGACGCCGGAACGGGCGGTGATCGACGCCGGCAGCAAGGTTCTGACCACGGATCTATTCGGCCTGCAAGGTCATGGCACGGTGATCGGCCACGGGGAGGTGGCGGTCGCGGGTCTGAGCGAGGAACACGGCCATCTTGATTGCAGCAAGACGCCGGGATGCTTCACCGTGGGCGACCGCGTCCGGGTGGTGCCGAACCACGTCTGCGTCGTCTCCAACATGGTCGACCAGGTCTATCTCATGGACGGTGATGATGTTTTCGCCGTCGAAGAGGTCGCGGCCCGGGGCAAGGTTGTCTGATTTGTCCTAGCTTTTGTCGGGCTCTCCGCCGGCTTGCTGATTTTGCGGCGTGACCCGCACGCGGCCGGATTTTTGCAGCTCCGTCATCATATTCTGCAGCATGGCCATCAGGCGCGGCGCAGCGGTCAACGGCATGACCAGGCGCTGGGTCCGGCGCCATGAATGTTCGCCGGTCTCGCCATCGACGGCGGCGATATTGAAGAATTCGAACTTGGCGATGGCTTCGTTGACCTGCAAATTCAGCGCGCCGTCAACGTAGATTTCATCCAAAGCCTCGTCGGGATTGAGGATTTTCGCCCGGATCTGTTGTCCCTCGCCCGCCGCCGGAGCCTGCGCTCCTTCCGCCGGCTGCTCCGCGCCACCGCCGTTTTCGCCTGCTGCCGCCATGATTTCTATCCTCTTTGGGTTTGTGCGCCTTGCTCTGGATCGAGCCACCCGGCGCCACGTCCAATGCTGCTAAAATACTCGGACCAAAAGAAAAAACTGGTCGGGGAGAGAGGATTCGAACCTCCGACCCTCTGCTCCCAAAGCAGATGCGCTACCTGGCTGCGCCACTCCCCGAGGGCTGTGTTCTCTGCTACTTCACCGATCAGGTCAACCTCAAATATGGCGCCCAAAAAGTAAGCCGCAAGGAACTACCGGGATCATGCTAACCTGCCTGTTTGCCTTGCGAGGCTGGGCGGCGGATCAGGGCCCAGACGTTGGGCGCCTCCGCCATGGGGATGGTGATCAGGCTTGGCTGTTCGGCCTCAAGATGGCGGCGCAATACCGCCTCTAATTGCCCGGGCTCGGTCACCCGGTCGGCCATCATGCCGAAGGATTCCGCCATGGCGACGAAATCGGGATTGCTCAAATCCACCGCGATATGCCGGCCGCCGTAGTTATTGGCCTGGATGGTCTTGACGTTGCCATAGGCCTTGTTGTCGAAGACCACTACCACCACGGGAATCTTGTGATGCACAGCTGTCGCCAGTTCCTGCACCGTGAACATGAAGCCGCCGTCGCCGCACAGGGCCACCACCTTACGCTCCGGCACCGCGACCTTGGCGCCCAGGGCCGCCGGATAGGCCCAGCCCAGGGTGGCCTGATAACCGGGCATGAAGAAACTTTGCGGCTAATAGAACGGCATGGCAAATCGGGCAAATACCGTAAAGCGCGTGACATCGGCGAATATCATGGCGTCCCTGGGCAGGGCGGCGCGCACCGCCTGGCAATAGCCGGCCAAGGGCTCCAACTCCGCCAGCCGGGCGTTGGCATCGTCGCGGATGGCACCTGCTTCCGGCCAAACCTCCGGGCCCGCCCGACCGTCGCCAAGGGCGGCGTCCAGGGCCTGCAATCCACGCTGGGCCGAGGTCACCATGGCGATACCGGGCGGCACCGGTTTGACGATCTGTGTCGGGTCGATATCGATGCGGATCAGCTCGACCTCGTCCTGGCGGCCCCAGGCCAGGCCGATGACGGTGTGGCGGGTGCCGACGGCAAGAGCCACGTCCGCCGTCTGCCACAATTCCTGCCCCGGCAGCATGGAAAACGCCAATGGATGATCGCCGGGCAGCGCGCCCAGCGCATTGGGCGACATGATCACCGGCGCGCCCAATTTCTCGGCCACGGCCAGCAACGGCGCTTCCGCACCGACACTGCCACCGCCGACCAGAATGACCGGACGCTTGGCCGCGCGCAGCTTCGCGGCCGCCGCCGCCAGCAATTCCCCATCCGGCTCCGGCGCCGCCAGGGGAGCATCCGCCGCCCGCGGTTCCACCTGGCCAGAGGCGCCGAGGATGTCCGGCGCCATCTCCAGAATGGCCGGGCTGTTGCGGCCCGAGCGCATGTGGCGAAAAGCATCGGCCATCAGGTCCGGCACGGCGGAGGCATGGTTGGCCCGCTCGACCCAGTCGATGATGCCCCGGGCGACGGCCAGTTGATCCTTCAATTCATGGGCCATGCCGAAATTCTGGCCGATCTGGTCCGAGGGGATTTGCCCCGTCAGACCCAGCATGGGTAGATTGGCCGAGGCCGCCGTCGCCACTGCCGTCAGGCTGTTCAACAGTCCCGGTCCCGGCACCACGGCAAAGACGCCCGGCCTGCCGCTGGCCTGGGCATAACCCATGGCCATGAAGGCGGCACCCTGTTCGTGGCGGGTATGGATGACGCGGAGGTTGTTGCGGCTTTCGTAGAAGGCATCGAAAAGATTGTCTAGCTGAATGCCCGGAATGCCGAATACGGTATCGACGTCATGGTCACGCAGGCTTCTTACAATGGCTTGTCCGCCGGTCATCTTGGGCATGGGGTTACGACTCCTTTGGGTTTCGCAAATGCTACGTGTCTCCGCACCGGGAAGCCAGCCGGCCCCCAAGCCGGTGCCCGGTCAATCCATTGATCAGGATCAAATACAGCCCCGCCACCCTATGCCACTGTTTCTTGGTGAATGTCAGGCTGGGAGAGTATGCATGAACGCCACCGCGAATGCCGGGCCGGTAAAGGCCGCGCCATCGACGCCGGATGACTATTACGAGAACGCCATGCAGATCGCATGGAATTTCAGTTACGACGTTTCCGACCAGAAACTGGAAGATCTCTATCGCCGGGCGAAGCAGAACCAATGGGATTCGGATGAGCAGTTGGATTGGGACCAGACGGTCGACCCTTCCCGCCCCCTGGTGAACGAGTCGCAAAACACCTACTGCCGCATGCCGTTCTTCGAGCGCCTGTCGAAAAGCCAGCAGGATACCTTCAATGCCCATTCGACGGCGCAGTTGCTGTCCCAGTTCCTGCATGGGGAACAGGGCGCCCTGATGACGGCGGCGGCGGTCTCCCACTCGGTGCCCGACGCCTCGGCCAAGCTGTATGCCGCGACGCAGACCATGGATGAAGCCCGTCATGTGGAGGTCTACAACAAATACGTGGACAAGATCGCCATCGTCTATCCCATGTCGCCGGTGCTGAAGACCTTGATCGACGCCACCCTGCAATCGGGCCGGTTCGAAAAGATCATGATCGGCATGAACATGGTCGTCGAGGGCCTGGCGCTGGGCGCCTTCAACAACATGTACCGCCAGACCACCTGCCCGCTATTGAAACAGATCACCTTCAACGTGATGCGCGACGAAGCCCGGCATGTTTCCTTTGGCCATACCTATCTGGGGCCGCTGATCAAGAAGATGCATCCCGATGATGTCGAGGATCTGGCCCAGTTCGCCTTTGACGCCATCAACGTCATCGTGCAGTCCCAGCGCGAGGGCGGCGGCCAGGGCACGGCGGCCAGCCGGATGGATCCGGGTTTCATGCAGGTTCTGAAGACCTGCGATATCGATCCCGATGATTTCTTCGCCGGCCTGGCGGAAGCGGCCGAACTGGGCATCACCATGGAGCTGCCCCCCGGTCAGGTGCATTCCCTGAAGCAGCTGATGATGCCAGCCATGGTGCGGGTCGGCCTGATCACCGAGCGCACGGAAAAACTGTTCGACGAGGTCGGCGTCCGGGTCAACCGGGATATGACCGTGTTGAACGCCATGGAAGACGCCAAGTCCGACCAAAACATTCTGAACGAGGCCGGCAGCTCCTATTGACGCCGTCCATAAGCCACAAGGCCCAGTGCCATCGAGCGAAGCCCCGGTCCCAGTGGCCGGGGTTTCACTTTTTCGCCACCACTGCCGCCGATGATATCCAGGGCCGAGGAATCCGTTTACAGTGACGGCAGGAATTCTCGCAAACAAGGGTAACGCCATGACAGCCTTCTATGAACTGCGCCAATACAAAGTACTCCCGGGCAAGATCGATGAATGGGTCAGGATAATGGAGGACGAGATCATCCCCTTTCAGGTCTCGAAAGGCATGGTGATCTGCGGCAGCTTTCAGGGCGAAGAGGACGACAGCGTCTATGTCTGGCTGCGCCGCTTCGAAAGCGAGGCGCAGCGGGAAGCGCTGTACAAGGCGGTCTACGAATCCGACTATTGGAAGAACGAGATGGCCCCCAGGGTGCCCGACTATCTTGACCGGCCCAACAACGTGGTGACGCGGATCATCCCGACAGGAAAATCCACCGTCCGCTGAACCAGACTATCGGTGGATTCCGCCTAAGGCGCCGGCTCCATGGGGGGCAGGTCGAGGATTTCGGCGAAGCTGTCGCCGGCGTTGATGCGGCGGTCCCATTCGGCTTCCGCTTTCAGGGTTTCCTGGCAAACCGCCAGAACGGCCGCCAGGCGGGCCTTCGGTACGACGGTGATGCCGTCATCGTCGCCGATCACCAGATCACCGGTTTTCACCTGCACCCCGCCGCATGATATCGGCCCGCCCACATCGCCGATCTGGCTGAAATTGGGTCCCGCCGGGGTCACCGCACGGGTGAAACAGGGAATATCCATATCGCGGATTTCCGCCACGTCGCGGATGGCACCGTCGATCACCAGGCCCGCCATGCCCTGTCGCACCGCTTCGTTGCACATGTTGCCGCCCAGCACCGCATTGTCGGCATAGCCGCCCGCATCGACCATCAACACGTCACCCGCCCTGGCCAAGGACAGGGCATGCAGCAAGGGCGTGATATCGCCGGCCATGGCACGCACGGTCAGGGCCTGGCCCAGCATCGTGTAGCCGGTCTTGATGGGCCGGATGGCCGCGTCCAGGGCGTTTAGCTTGTTCTGGGCATCGGTGGCGATGGGACTGCGGACCCCGGCCCAGGGCGTAAGCGCCTTGGCGCCCAGGCGCCGTTTCGGTAGGGCGTGCAAATAGACCGTCATGCGGCTACATCCCCAGGATGCGCTTGGCGACGATTTCGTGCTGCACCTCGTTGGAGCCGCCATAGATCGTGGCCTTGCGCTGATTGAAATAGCGCCCGGCGGCAGCGGCGGCATAGTCGGGACCGATCGGTTCCACATTGGCGCCGGGATCCAGCACCGCACGGTCAAAGGGCGAGGCGTAGTTGCCCGTTGCCTCCACCGTCAGCTCGCCAATCGCCTGTACCATGGACGAGCCCTGGCATTTCAGGATCGAGGATGAGGCGCCGACCCGCTGCCCAGCGCTAAGCGCGCTGAGGGTCCTAAGCTCGGTGAACTGCACCGCTTCCGTGGTGATTTCCAACTGCGCCAGCTTGGCCGCGAAGGCCGGGTCGTCGACCAGCCGGCCACCGTCCGCGCGCTCCTGTTCGGCGATATCGCGGATCTTCGCCAGGCCGCCTTGCAGGCCGCCGGCATAGGCATTGCCGCGTTCGAACTCCAACAGATATTTGGCCACGGTCCAGCCGTCGTTCTCCTTGCCGATACGGTTGGCTTGCGGCACGCGGACGTCCTGGAAAAAGACCTGGTTGACCTCCTGGTTCGGGGCTTCCGTCTGGTCCATCAGCACGATGGGCTCCACCGTGATGCCCGGCGTGGTCATGTCGATCAGCAGGAAGGAAATGCCCTCCTGCCGCTTGCCTTCGGTCGAGGTGCGGACCAGGCAGAAGATCATGTCGGCCCGCTGCGCCATGGTGGTCCAGATTTTCGAGCCATTGACGATGTAATCATCGCCGTCGGGAATAGCACGGGTCTGCAACGAAGCCAGATCGGAGCCAGAGCCCGGTTCGGAATAGCCCTGGCACCACCAGACGTTGGAGGCCAGAATATCGGGCAGATATTTCGCCTTCTGCTCCTCGGTGCCGAATTCCATGATCACCGGGGCCACCATTTTCAGGCCAAACGCCAGGGGACGCAGGGTGCCGGCGCGCATCATCTCGGTCTCGTAGATATACTTCTGCGTCGCGCTCCAGCCCGGTCCGCCATGTTCCACCGGCCAGTTGGGGGCGATCCAGCCCTTCTTGGAGAGCGCCTTTTGCCAGGCCATGTGCTCATCCTTGTCGATGTAGCCGGTCATGGACTTCGCGGTTTTCGCCTTGATTTCAGGCGTGTGGTGCTCGGCGATAAAGGCTCGGACTTCATCGCGGAAGGCAATTTCCTCAGCGCTATATTCAATATCCACGTGACGTACTCTCTTGCTGGTGATGCACTTTGCTGGGGTCGTTTATAGCCTATCGGGTGATGCTTTGTCAGCGCCCTGGGGTCAGGATTTCCCGGCTTTTTCCAGCACCGTTTCGCGATAGGTGATGTAGGCGCCGCAAGCGACGATAATGGCGCTGCCGACCCAGGTCCAGGTATCGGGGAATTCGCCAAAAATGATGAAGCCCAAGATGACCGCGCCGACCAATTGCAGGTAGACAAAGGGCGAGACGACGGAGACCTCGGCGAATTGGAAGGCCTTGACCACGAACAGATGGCCCAGGCCGCCGAACAGCCCCGTGGCCGCGAACAGCAGCCAATCGAACTGTGCCACCGGCGCTACCCAATAGAAGGGCCCGACCATGGATGTCAGGATGACGCCGAATACGGCGGTATAGGTGATGGTGGTGGCGGGATTGTCCTGGCCCGCCAGACGCCGGGTCATGATCTGATAGAAGGAATAGAAGGTCGCGGAGGCAACCACCAGCAACTCGGCGCCATGAAAACTGCTGCCGCCGGGCCGGATGATAATCAGGGCGCCGGTAAAACCGACCATGATGGCGGCCCAGCGCCGCGGCCCCACCCGTTCGCCCAGGAACGGCACCGACAGCGCCGTGACGATAAAGGGCGAGGTAAAGCTGATGGAGGCGGCGGTGGTCAGGGGCAGATAGGTCAGCGCCATGAAATAGCAACTGGTGGAACCCAGCAGCAGCAACGAACGGACCAGCTGCGCCATGAGGTTTTCCGTGCGGAACAGGCGCCAGCCGTGAAACGGCAGGAAGATCAGCAGCATCAGCCCGAAATGGCCCAGATAGCGGGCCCAGACCACCTGCTGGATCGCATAGTCCCCGCCCAGCACCTTGACAGCGGCATTGAGAAAGGGAAACAGCCCCACGGCCAGGCACATAAAGGCAATACCTCGGGCGGTGTGGTTGGCGATCATTCAGACGGGCAATCTTTGTGGCGGGAACGGGACTGTGTGACAGACACCAGCATATAGCATCGGCTGCCGGAGCCAGATAGACTATTTGCGAAATTGCGCGGGGAAACGAGGCAGAGCAATTTCAAGACTGGGGGTTCGTCAACATATGACCGAGGTGCCAACACAACCCTATTCGCCTCTTTTCGATTCCATTTCCGCTTGGATATTGGAGCAGTCCCTGACCAACGCCGAACTGACCGATATCGTCAAGGGCTTGGGCCGGCGACTGGTGGCGGGCGGCATTCCCGTCAGCCGCCTATCCGTGGGCGGCATGCTGCTGCACCCGGTGGCCGGCGCCTTGGATGTGGTCTGGGACGCAAGGACCGATCAGGCGCGGCGTTCGGACATGCCGCGCGAATTATTCCAGTCAAAGGAATTCCGCGAAGCACCGTTCTTTTATCTCACCTCCAACAACAAGCCGTCGCTCCGCGCCCGACTGGAAGACGGCGCCGTCGAACCCGAATTTCCCATCTATCAGCGTTTTCGCGGGGATGGCGTGACGGATTATGTGGCCTACTTTTACGGCTATGGAGAAAGCAACCGCACGGTCTGGGCCGATATGCCAGCCGGCTTTGGCGGCGTCAGTGTTTCCATTTCAACCCGGCGGGCGGGCGGGTTCACGACGTTTGAGATCGAACGCCTTGATGCCCTGACAAAAACCCTGGCCGTGGCGACGCGCAGCCGCTCCACTTACGAGCTATCGCGCACGCTGCTGGATACCTATCTGGGTGTGCTCTCGGGCGAGATGGTGCTGGACGGCACCATAGAACGGGGCGATGGGCGCCTGATCGACTGCGCCTTGTGGTATTGCGATTTGCGGGACTCCACCAGACTGGCCAGGGATCTATCCCATGCGGCCTACCTTGAAATGCTAAACAACTACTTCGCGGACACGGCTGGTGCGGTCATGGAGCACGGCGGCGATGTTCTGTTGTTCATCGGCGATGCCGTATTCGCGATTTTTCCCATCGACGAAGAAACCCGGCCCAGGGCCGACACGGCACGGGCTGCCATCGGCGCGGCCCGCGACGCCATCGGGCGGGTCACGAAGAGAAACACGGAGTCCGCCGGCGGGGCCGCCCCGCCCGTTGAATTCGGCATTTCACTGCATTATGGCAAAGTCATGTACGGCAACATCGGCACCGAGAGACGGCTGAATTTCTCGGTAACCGGGCCCGCCGCCAACGAGGTCGTGCGCCTGGAAGGGCTTTGCAAGTCTCTAGAGCGTTTCCGGGATCTTCTGAATCGACGTTTTGCTTTTTGATCTTTGATTGAATGGGTGTTTGTGATTCG
>JASLLM010000106.1 GCA_030747035.1 Alphaproteobacteria bacterium
GCTCTGCATTCAGTTTGGTCGCGGCAATGGCAAAGGGGTCAGTGTCCGCCGCAGTTACCACCCTTGCCCCCGCCATCGCCGCCGCGATTGCCTCCAAGCCGCAGCCGGCGCCCATATCCAGGACAGTCTTGCCCCGCACTGTTCCGGGCCAGTCGAGAAAATAGCGGGCCAGCGCCTGCCCGCCGGCCCAGGCAAAGGCCCAGTAAGGCAACGGCACGCCGGCCGCCTCCCGCTCCTCGTCATTCATCTGCCAGATCGGCATGTCTTCCGAGGCCAAACGGAGTTTGATCTCCGGCAACAGGGCGGTGCTTTGAACGACTGTGTTGGCGACAATGAAGGCGGCAGACAAAACAGCATTTCCTCTACTTGAAAATTTATGGTGAATATACCATAATTATGGATGGAACGAAATGTACTAAAGCCGCTTCATTGGGTCGGATCGAGTAAGGATGACATCAAGTTGTTTCCCGGTGAAGTTCGGGAAAATATGGGTTTCGCACTTTTCCAAGCGCAGTCTGGTCTAAAGCATCGCGACGCAAAACCGTTTAGGGGATTGGGCACCGGTGTATTGGAAGTCGTATCTCGGCATGACCGGAATACCTTTCGCGCCGTGTACACGGTTAGGTTCAAAGAGGCGGTCTACGTGCTTCACGCTTTTCAAAAGAAAGCCAGGAAAGGCATCAAGACAGCCAAACAGGATGTAGATTTGATTTCGAGGCGGCTCAAGGCAGCACAGGCGCATTACGAGGAAAACCATGGCAAAGACTAGGTCCACGGCAAGTGACAATACAAAGAATGACGACACAAGGATCGAGCATGGCAGTGATAATGTGTTCGATGATCTGGGCACTCCAGATGCCGAAACGCACCGCCTTAAAGCGGAGCTTGTAAGCAATATCGATGAAATCATTCGCCGCCGGAAGCTGAACCAAAGTCAGGCGGCCAAGCTACTCGGCCTTTCCCAACCCGATGTTTCCCGCCTACTTCGGGGCAACTTTCGTGACTTCTCCGTTGATCGGCTGCTGCGCCTTCTCATGATGCTTGGCCGGGATGTGGATATTGTTATCCGCAAACCTAAAAAACGCCGCGCCGCCCGCATGACCGTCGAAGCGGCTTAATTCTTGCTCACGCCAACGCTGGAGAGATACAGGCCTCAACCGCCAGACCGATTTCCAACAGCCGTCTGTCCCCCATGGTCTCGCCCATCATCGCCAAACCAACCGGCGCGCCGCCTTGGTCATGGCACGGCACAGTCAGGGCGCAGCGGTCCAGGAAATTGGCGACCAGGGTATTGCGCAGCAACAGCTTAGTGGTATCCAGCCAAACATCCGGGTCCGACACTTCGTCGATCGGGCGGGCCACCACCGGCACCGTGGGCATGATAATCGCATCATAGGGCGCGGTAATACGGTTCGCCGTTGCAATCATCTCGGCCCGGATATCGATCAGGTCCAGGTAATCGGCGGTGGTCCATCTGTCGCCCATGCGGATGCGGGCCGCCACATTCTGGTCGTACTGGTTGCCGGCCCGGTCCAGGGTTTCCCGGTGATGGGCATAGGCTTCGGCGGTGGAAAAACCGCCAATCCGGTTGATCACCGGCATCCGGGCCAATTCGGCAAACTTGATCTCCATGATCTGCGCACCGGCGTCCGACAACTTGCTCAAGGCGCCTTGAAAAGCGGCGGCAACCGTATCGTCCATGTCATCCAAGACCAGATATTGCGGTACCGCAAGGCGCAGGCCCCACAAGGGCCTGGGCGTCAATTCAGACAGCGTCTCGCCGGCGAACACGGCATCCACCAAGGCGCAGCAGGCCACGGTCGGAGCCAGGGGGCCGACGGAATCCAGGGTCCGGGACAGCGGGTAGATGCCGTCGTTGGGCACCCGCCGGGCCGTCGGCTTGAACCCGGCCAAACCACAAAGAGCCGCCGGTATCCGGACCGAGCCGGCGGTGTCCGTGCCCAGAGCGGCGGCGGCCATGCCATCCGTCACCGAGACCGCCGCGCCCGAGGACGAGCCCCCCGGTATCCGGCCGGTGGCCCTATCCCAGGCGTTCTTCGGCGTGCCGTAGTGGGCATTGGTACCCGGCGCGCCATGGCGAATTCGACCATGTTGGTGCGCCCCATGATGACCGCGCCCGCCGCCCGCAAACGGGCCACGGTGGGTGCGTCCGTCCCCGCCGGTTCAGCGTCTTTGTGCACGATGGAGCCGGCCAGGGTAGTCTCGCCCGCCACATCGCAAAGATCCTTGATCGAGACCGGAATGCCCGCCAGCGGCGAGGACACGATACCGTGGCGCCGGGCCTGATCGGACGCCTTGGCGCTATCCAGGGCAGCATCGCGGTAGACCTTGATGAAGGCGCGCGCGCCTTCCCCCGCGGGGTCTTCGATGCGGGCCAGGGCGGCCTCGGTCAGGGCCTGGCTACTGGTGCGGCCCGTGGCCAGATCGTCAGCAATATCCGCCAGGCTTTGCATTACACCGCTCCACTGTCATGCAGGGCGGTGATCTCCTCGGGCGCATAGCCCAGTTCGCCCAGGATTTCATCCGTATGCTCGCCCAATTCAGGGGTGGCGCGCCTGATTTCCGATGGCGTACGGCTCAGCTCGACCGCCTGGCCAACCACCTCCTGATGGCCCAGATGCGCATTCTCAACCGGTTGGGCAATTTTCAAGTGCTGCACCTGAGGATCGGCGAAGACCTGATCGATACTGTAGATGGGGCCGCAGGGCACCCCGGCCTCATTCAGGATATCAACCCATTCTTCGCTGCTCTTGGTAGCGGTCACCGCCTCAATGCGGGCATTCAGGGCATCGCGGTTTTTCGAGCGCGCGCCGCCATCAGCGAAACGCTCGTCGGTACCCAAATCGGGCTCACCCAATACCTCCACCAGGCGGGCGTAAATCGCCGCGCCGGAGGCAGCAATATTGATATGACCGTCAGAGGTCCTGAAAACGCCGGTGGGGATCGAGGTGGGATGGTTATTGCCGGCCTGTGGCGGCACATCCTTGGCCAACAGCCAGCGTGCCGCCTGAAAATCCAACATGGCGATTTGCGCTTGCAGCAGCGAGGACTGAACCCATTGTCCCTGGCCGGAAATTTCCCGCTCCAACAAGGCGATCAGAATGCCCTGGGCGCAGAACAGGCCCGCCGTCAGGTCGGCCACGGGAATGCCCACGCGCATGGGCCCGGCACCGGGCTCACCCGTAATTGACATCAGGCCGCCCATGCCCTGGGCGATCTGGTCGAAACCGGGCCGGCCCACATAGGGGCCATCCTGGCCGAAGCCCGAAATGGAGCCATAGACCAGGCCCGGATTGATTTCCTTCAGGTTGTCATAGTCGATGCCCAGGCGGTGTTTGACGTCCGGGCGGTAGTTCTCCACCACCACGTCGACCTGGGCCACCAGGCGGCGGAAGACGTCCATGCCCTCGGCAGACTTCAGGTTCAGGGTCATGCCCCGCTTATTGCGGTGGATGTTCTGAAAATCCGGGCCGTGCCGGGGCCCGCCCATGCCCTCGCCCTGGTTCGGAGAGGGCGGGGTTTCCAGCTTGATCACATCGGCGCCCCAGTCCGCCAACTGCCGCGCCGCCGTCGGCCCGGCCCGCACCCGTGTCAGATCAAGCACGCGAAATCTGGAAAGGGGGCCCTGCCCGGTTGGTTCGCTCATGTTCCTGTCCTATCTGAAAAACAATTTTCTGCCGCCATTGTCACGACTGACCGGACAATGGCAAGGGCGATGCTCTATGATGGCCGCAGCAAGTCTTGAAAACTGGGCCGGGGTCCCGTGCAAGAACAAAAGAAGACGCATATCGGGATCCTGTTCCTGCTTGCCTCCATCGGCTTCATCACCGTGGTTGATACGGCGGCGAAATATATGACCACCTCGCTGCCGCCGCTGCAGCTGGTCTGGGGCTATTTCCTGGGTATATTTGTCTGCCTGCTGGGCCTGGCGGCCAGCAAGGGCGGCGGCCTGCCGCGGCTTTTGAGAACCCAAAGGCCGCTGCTGCATTTTGGCCGTTCCGGCCTGTTGGTGCTGTCGATCTCCATGCTGTTCCTGGCCCTGCGCCACATGTCCCTGGCCGATGCCACGGCGATCAGCTTTACCTCGCCCCTGTTCATCACCCTGCTGGCCATTCCCATACTTGGGGAAAAAGTGGACGGGGCGCGTTGGTTGGCGGTACTGGGCGGCTTGTGCGGCGTATTGGTGGTCGTTCGGCCCGGCAGCGGCCTGGCCAGTTGGATCGCCCTTTTGCCTCTGGGGGGCGCCGTCGCCTTCGCCGGTTTTCAGATCGCCACACGCCTGCTGGCAAGTACCGAGAACACTTTCGCGACCCTATTCTATACCGGGGCGGGTGGTTTGGTTTGGAGCAGCCTGGCGCTGGCATTTGTTTGGCAAACGCCGGAACCATGGCACTGGCTGACCTTTGCAATCCAGGGTGTTCTGGGCATGGGGGCGCATCTATGCATGATCAAGGCATTTGAAAATACGGAAGCGTCCCTGCTGGCGCCATTCAACTATTCCAAGATCATCTGGGCCGCCGCCGCCGGTTATCTGGTATTCGGCAATGTGCCCAGCCTCAACACCCTCGCCGGCGCCCTCATAATCGCCATGGCCGGCCTGTTCATCATGCTGCATGAACGCCGGAATAACTAAGCTGGCGTCGGCTCATTCCTCATTCATAAAGGCGAATACTTCCTGATTGGCTTCGCCAAGCGCCGGCGCGGTCCGAGCAAATGCGGGACGCTCACCATCGAATTGGATCGGCATCCCGATCAGCTCAAAATCTCCCGCCGGGCTTTTCTGAATGATACCGGTCGCCTTGGTCTGCGCGTGATCGATGGCTTCCGCGAGATCGAGCAGCGGCGCGTTGGGCACATCGGCCGCATTCAATAGCTCACTCCATTCGGCGCGGCTCTTGCCCCGAAGGGTCTCATTTACCGTCTCATCAAAGGCAGCTCTGTTGGCCATGCGGTCATCGTTGCTGGCGAACCGCGGGTCGTCCAACAGGTCCTCGCGCTCAATCACCTTGCAGAAGCGGGCGAATTGCGCCGGTGTCCCCAGGGTCATTACCATGGTTCCGTCCGCCGCCTCATAGCCACCGTTGGGCACCAGCAAGGGACCCTGCAGGCCCATGCGCTCGGGCCAGCCGGCACCGCCTTGATGATTGGCAAAATTGAGGCCTTGCCAGGCCAGCGCCGTTTCCAGCATGGCCGCATCCACCACACATCCCTGCCCCGTCACCGAACGTTTATGCAGGGCGGTCAGGATACCGATGGTCGCCCACATCCCCGTGCCGACATCGATCAACGGCACACCAACGCGCGCGGCACCGCTTTGCCTGTCCCCCGTGGCGTCCGAGATCCCGGCGAATGCCTGCATTAGCGGATCGTAGCCTGGCGCATGCTTCAACGGGCCTTCAGAACCGAAAGCGCCCATGTTGCAATAGATCAGACGCGGATTTTCCGCCATCAGGGTTTTCGCATCCAAACCGAACTTGCTGACCACGCCGGGGCGAAGGTTTTGAAACACCACGTCAATTTTTTCCGCCACCAGCCGGCGCAACCGGTCGAGTTCATCCTGACTTGTGAAATCAACGGTGAGAGAACGTTTACCCATGTTAAAGGCCTGAAACATAGTCGCCTCACCGCCTATGCGGCCGGCACCCCAACTGCGCGAAGCATCGCCTACCTCGGGCGGCTCCACCTTGATCACCGTGGCGCCGAACTCGGCCAGGGTGCGGCCCGCGAAAGGCCCGGCCAGGGATGAGCCCATTTCCAGTATGGTCAAATCGGCAAGTGGCAAAGCATTGCCAGCTACATCACTCATACAATCATCCTCGCGGTAAGAAACTATGCATCGTCCTTGATCAGGCGGCTGATCAGGATTTTCTGGACGTCCGAGGTGCCTTCATAGATCTGCGCCACCCGCACATCACGGTAGATCCGCTCCACCGGATAATCATTCAGATAGCCGTAGCCGCCCAGGGTTTGGATCGCGTCGGAGCAAACCTGTTCCGCCATTTCGGAAGCGAACAGCTTGGCCATGGAGGCTTCCTTGCGGCACGGCTCACCGGCCATCAACATGGTGGCGGCATGATGGGTCAATTGTCTGGCGGTCTCGATCCTGGTTGCCATTTCCGCCAGGCGGAAGGCCACCGCCTGATGCTCAAAAATCGGTTTGCCGAATGCTTCCCGTTCCTTGGCATAGGCCAAGGCGTGCTCGAAAGCGGCCCGCGCCAGACCCGTCGACTGGGCACCGACGCCGATGCGTCCGGTGGACAGATTGGCCAGGGCGATCTTATAGCCCTCGCCCTCCGCGCCCAGCATTAAATCCGCAGGCACTTCCAGATCATCCAGGGATATCTGCGCCGTGTCCGAGCCGCGCTGGCCCAGTTTCTCCTCGACCCGGACCACGTTGAAGCCGGGCGCATCCGTGGGGCTGAGAAAACAGCTGATACCCCGGGCGCCGGCACCTGGGTCGGTGACAGCGAAAATCATCGCCGTCGAGGCGATCTTGCCCGAGGTAATGAACTGCTTCTGGCCATTGATGATAAAACTATCCCCCTGGCGCATGGCGCCGGTCCGCAGGTTGGAGGCGTCGGAACCCGCCTGGGGCTCGGTCAACAGAAAGGCGCCGATATGTTCCCCCTTGGCCAGGGGGACCAGAAACTTCGCCTTTTGTGCATCCGTAGCGTATTCGGAAAGGGCCGCGCAGATCGGTGAGTTATTCGCCGACATGATGGTCGAGGTGGCGCCATCGCCAGCGGCAACCTCCTCCAGCGCCAGAATGTAAGAAAGATAGTCGGCGCCGGCACCACCCCATTCCGGCTCAACGCACATGCCCAAAAGACCCAGCTCGCCCATTTGGGCCAGCGCATCGGCGGATACCCTGCCTTGGCGCTCCCATTCGGCCGCATTCGGAGCAAGCTCCCGCTGCGCGAAATCCCGCGCCATATCGCGCACCATGACCTGATCATCATTCAACAGCATGGCGGTACTCCGGGCTTCGCAGGAATGCCTCTAGTGCAGCATCTCCACCGCCATGGCCGTGGCCTCACCACCACCGATGCACAAGGTGGCGACGCCCTTCTTGCCGCCGGTCTTTTGCAGGGCCGCCAGCAAGGTGACCAGGATACGGGCGCCGGAGGCGCCGATGGGATGGCCCAGGGCACAGGCACCGCCATGAATATTGACGATGTCGTGGGGCAGGCCCAATTCCTTCATGGCCGCCATTGTAACCACGGCGAAAGCCTCGTTGACCTCGAACAGATCCACATCCACCTTGTCCCAACCGGTCTTCTCGAACAGGGTATTGACGGCGCCGATGGGCGCGGTGGTGAACCAGGCCGGCTCCTGGGCATGGGTCGCATGGCCGACAATCCTGGCCAACGGCGTCAGGCCGCGCTTTTCCGCCTCCGATTGCCGCATCAGCACAAGGGCCGCCGCGCCGTCGGAGATGGAGGAGGAATTGGCCGCCGTCACCGTGCCTTCCTTGGCAAAGGCAGGCCGCAGGGACGGTATCTTTTCGATATTGGCGTTGCCCGGCTGCTCATCGATCTCGACAACCCGCTCGGACCGCCGTTCCTTGACCGTCATCGGCGCAATTTCGCCGGCGAAACTGCCGTCGGCCGTGGCCGTCTGGGCCCTTTTCAGGGACTCGATGGCGTAGGCGTCCTGCTGCTCCCGGGTGAACTGATAGTGCTGCGCGGTTTGTTCCGCGAACACGCCCATGGCCAGGCCCTTGTCGTAGGCGTCTTCCAGGCCGTCCAGGAACATATGGTCCTTGACCTCGCCATGACCGAGACGCATGCCGCCGCGGGCATTCGGCAACAGATAAGGCGCGTTGGTCATGCTTTCCATGCCGCCCGCGACCACCACATCGGCCGAACCGGCCACCACCAGATCATGACCGAACATGGCCGCTTTCATGCCGGAACCGCACATTTTGTTGATCGTGGTCGCACCCACGGCATCGGGAATACCAGCACCCTTGGAGGCCTGGCGTGCCGGCGCCTGGCCCTGGCCGGCGCCCAGGACATTGCCCATGATCACTTCATCCACGTCATCGCCGCTGATCCCGGCGCGCTGCAAGGCGGCTTCAATCGCGGCGGAACCCATTTGAGGCGCGGCGACAGCGGAAAAATCCCCCTGCATGCCGCCCATGACCGTGCGGGCGCTGCCCACGATAACGATAGGATCCTGTTCGCTCATCTCTCCGCTCCTTCCGCGGTCGTATGTTTGGTCACGTATCTGCAAATATTGGCGCACAAACTAACACCCTTGCCGCCATGGGCAAGCTGTTCATTCCTTGCTGGTTACCCGCCCTGGCCCGGCGGACCGCGAACAGTTTACAGGGCGCCGGCTTCCTTGGCCTTGGCGCGCTTTTTCTCCAACCGCCCCTGCTGTCCGCCCTTGTCGATCATGAAGCGGACATGGTGTGCCTTGCCGACCTGGTCCAGGGCATCATGGATTTCCACGTCAAAGACCACTTTCGGTCCCTTGACCTCAATCACCTCGGCCCGGACCTCGATCCACATGTCCATCAGGGTTGGCCCCATATGATCGATCTCGACCCGCGCCCCGACCGAGCTTTCGCCCTCGTCCGCATGTTCCGCCATCAGTTCCAGACAGGTCCGCTCCACATCCATCACCATCGAGGGCGTGGCATAGACCCGCAGCTCATCGCCCATGAAATCAATGGTCTTTTCCTTGTCCACGTTGTAGCGCTGGGTGACCTTCAGGCCCGGCTGCAATGACTCTTTCATCAAATCTTCTCCATCTATTCCGTTAGCTGTTTGCTGATATGTGATCGCGAACTTTGTCCGCCAGCGCCATCAGACCATTGATGGGGCGCACCATGACCTCGATATGGCGCAACCGCCCATCGCCATCCAGGCTGATACGGTCAATCCCACGCAGCTTCGTCTCGCCTATGCGGGCGCTGAACTCCAATATGATCTCCGGTCCCTCGACCCATTCCCCCTTGTAGCGAAAATCCTCGAACGCCCCCATGACCCCGGTCAAGACTCCGACCACATAAGGTTTCGGCCCCTTCGGGGCCCAATAGGCGGGCGATGAAATCTCCACATCTTCCGCCAGGGTCGCCGCAATGGCGTCGATATCCTCGGCCGCCACGGCCGCATACCAGCGGTGGAGAAATTCGTCTGTTTGTTTTTCCTTGTTGGACAATTCGATGCTCCCGATGCGTCCCGCACCAGGGGATGTAACCGCCTAAGGGTGGCTTTGTCGAGGGGGCTCAGCCTAATTGTGCCTGCGCGGTGGAAATAGCAGGCAACGCAATCCTGAGGCCGAGCGTATCACCCATTTCAAATGCCCGCGCCAAGGCCTTCCCATCGCCCCGACCATCGGCACAATCGGCCAAGGCATGCCCCCGCGCCGCGAAAAAATCGGCCCATGGCAGGGCTTCCTCGCTGGTATAGGCCAACAGGCTATCGGCATGGGCCCGCGCCTGATCGCCATCCCCGGCCGCAAGACAGGCATCAATGGCATCGCGATGGAACCACAGAACATTGTGCGCATTGGCGCCTTTGCGCACCAGGGCCTCGCCCTCGGCCAAGGCCTCGCGGCAGTCCGACGCATTTTCGGCAAAGCGGGCCAGCAGGGCGAACAGGCGGGGTCCGTGAAAATGAATGCCGGTCTGCCGGCCGATCCCGATCGCCTGTTCCAACAGATCGCGGGCTATTTCCGGCTGTCCCTGTGCCTGGGCGTTCCGCGCCTGTTCGTACAGGATGTAAAGTTCCATACGCCGATTGCCCAAGCTGCGCGCGATCGAAAGCCCCTCCCGCAGGGGCACCTCGGCGGCCTTGAATTCGGCCATGTCTATCAAAATTTCACCCATGATCATGCGTGGCATCATGGCCCCGCGCACGTCATGAATACGGTCCGCCAAATCGACGGCGGCTTCGAGTTCCGTTAATGCGGCGTTCTGGGGGTAGAGGTAACGCCCGGTCACGCCGGGCATGAAGCGGTTGCGCGCCTCGATATGCAACAAGCCGTGCTCCCGGCACAGGGCGAAGCAGCGTTCGAAATGGTCCAACGCGTTACGCATCCGGCCGCGGGCATATTCCGCGTCCCCCACTCCCCCCAGGGCGGTGGCTTCCCATTCGTGACTACCGGCACTTCGGGCACGGCGCAGGGCCTGATGGTGAAATTCCAGACATTGTTCGAACTTGCCGGCGGTGAAGGCCGCGCCGCCGCGATAGTAGAAGATCTCCGCCAGTTCCTTTTCCAGGCCTTCCGCTCAGGCCACGGTCTCCGCCCGGTCGAGAATGTCCAAGCCATGCTCTCCCAGGCCCGCCAGGCGATCCGCCGCCGCGATCCCGATCCAGGCGAGGCAACGTTGCCGGTCCGTCGCGGCCAGGGTCAAGGCTTCCTCCCAGGCTTCCAAGGCGTCCGCCGGCCGGCCCAAATCGCGCAGCAAACCCGCCCGCTGAGCCGTCAGGTCAAAGCGCTCGGCGGCGGTGGGCAGCAGCGCCAACCCCCGTTCCAACAAGTTCAGCGCGCTTTCGAGCCGATAGGCGCCGGCCTCGGCCCGGGCCGCGCGTTGATAGGCCAGGGGCGCCAGGTCGCTCTCCGCCTGCCCCAGGTGCTCGGCGTGCAGCACTGCATCACGGTCCTGAAACCAGTCCGCCGCGCGCAAATGCAAATCCTGCCGCCGGCCTTTCAGGAAGGAACCATGCACCGCGTCCCGAAACAGCGCATGGGAGAACTGAAAATCGCCTTCCGAGGGACGGACCAAATCGAATTTCAGCAAATTATCCGGCTGATAGTCGGCATCGCCCACGATGAAGCGCAGGGCGTCCAGGGCAAAGCGCAGACCGAGCACGGAGGCGGCCTGCAGGGCGGCCCGGTCGCTGCCCGAAAGGCCGTCGATCCTGGTTTGCACAACACTTTGCACCGATCCGGGAATGGCCTCGCCATCGCCGCTGTCGGGGCTGCGCAGCAATTGCTCCAGGAACAGCGGGTTGCCTCCCGAACGTTCGATGCAGGCGGCGGCGCGGGCGCTATCCACGCCGGCAAAATCAAACACCAGATCACGCGCTTCGTCGACGCTGAGCGGGCCAAGATCCATCGCCTGGAAAGGCGCGGCACCAATAGAGGCCCGCCAGGTAGCGTCCAGTGGATCATTCTGCAGGCGTGAAGTCAGCAACAACAGCACAGGGCAATCGCCCGCCGCGATCACCAGTCCGGTCAAATAGTCCAACAGCGCCGGTGCGGCCCAATGCAAGTCCTCCAGGCGCAACAACAGGGGCGTCCGCGCCGACAGGCCCTGGACCAGAGAGACCAGGGTTTCCACCCGGCCCCGTTTGCGCTGATCGTTGTCCATGGCCTCGTAAAGGGCGCGCTGTTCCTCCGCGTGGGGCAAATTCAACAGATCGTTCAAATGCAGGCGTTGTTCCGGCGCGATCAGGCCCGCTTCGATGCTTCGCTCGGCCGCGCCGGCGCGCAGGTTTTGCCCGGCCCCCGGCGCCAGCCCCAGCAAGCCGCGCAGCAACATCCGGACCGCGTCCTGGCCCCCGCCCACACCGAAATCCAATGCCTGGCCGCCGTGGCTGAGAAACCCCTCCGCCTCCGCCAGGCGCTGAAATTCGTGCAGCAACCGGGTCTTGCCGATACCCGCCTCACCGCGAACAAAAATCGTCTGACCGCGCCCGTCGCGCCGGGTTGCGGCCAGGGCGCTCTTGAACATGCCGATCTCGGTGCCACGGCCTATGAATTGACCTTCGACGAAGGATGGCGTCTCGGCCAGCCCATCGGCCCGCCACACCACGACCGGTTCCAGCAGGCCTTTCAGTCTCTTTTCCCCCAAATTCTCACCATCCAGGCGGTTGCCGATGGCATTTTGCACGCCGCCCGAAATCAGGGTCTCGCCAGCCGTCGCCAGATCGGTCAGGCGCGAGGCCAAGTTCACTGTTTCGCCGGTCACGGTGTATTCCAGATGGGCCGCGCTGCCCGTGGATGATGCCACCACCTGGCCCGCCGCGACGCCGGCATGAACCCGCATGGGCGGATCCAGTTTGGCGGCTGCGTCATGCACGGCCAGGGCGGCACGGACGGCGCGTTCGGGATCGTCCGTATGGGCCACGGGCGCGCCGAACACCGCCATTACCGCATCACCGATGTGCTTATCCACGCTGCCACCGAAATCCTGCACCACCGTATCGACGGCGGCGAAAAAGCGGTTCAAAAGCTGATGGATTTCTTCCGCGTCCCGCTGTGCCGAGAGACGGGTAAAGCCGGAGATATCGGCGAACATCACCGCCACCTGGCGCCGTTCACCCTCGGCCGGGGCGGGCTCGACGGATGGCGCCGGGGTATCCGTGGCGGCCTCGCCCGACAGACCCGCAATGGCCTTCTTCAGGCGTTTGCGGTCGCCTAGCGCCAGGCCCAGCTCGCGCAAATCGGCCTCTTCCAACTCCACCAAAACATCGAAGTCGATACGGTTTTCCGCGAAAATTTCAGCGTAATCACCCAGTCCCAGGTCCGCCAGCCAAACTGCTATGTCCGGGTTCGCCATTGCCGCCCTTATCCTATTGCCGTAAGAAATATTGCCACAAATAGGTGTTCAGGAGTGCAAAGAATGACACAGGCGTTTGACGGCATCCGCGTTATCGATTTTTCCCAAGTCCTGGCCGGTCCTTTCGCCTCCGGGCAATTGGCCATGTTGGGGGCCGATGTGATCAAGATCGAACAGCCCGGCGAGGGCGATCTGATGCGTACCACCATGGCCAACAACAAACTGGCCGATCTGAAGCTCTCCCCCGGCTTCATGGGGGTCAACGCCAACAAACGCAGCATCACCGTCGATCTGAAGCACCCGGATGCCAAGGACATCGTCCACCGCCTGCTGGCGGACGCCGACGTGGTAGTGGAGAATTTCAAGGCCGGGGTGATCGACCGCCTCGGTTTCGGTTACGAAGCGGTGCGCGCCGTCAAGCCGGACATCATCTATTGCTCCATCTCCGGCTATGGCCAGCAAGGGCCGATGGCCGGCAAGGCGGCCTTTGACGGCGCCATTCAGGCGGTTTCCGGTATGATGGGCATCACCGGCACGCGCGAAAGCGGCCCCCTGCGGGCGGGCTACATGCCGGCCGATATTTCCACCGGGATCACCGCCGCCTTCGCCATCGCCTCGGCGCTGTTTCGCCGCACCCATACGGGCGAAGGGCAGTACCTGGATGTCTCCATGCTGGACAGCGCCATGACCATCATGAGCCCCAACCTGAACAAATATCTTGCCACCAGGGAGGTGCCCGAACTGGTGGGCAATACCTCGCCCACCTTTCAGGGCACCGCCAATACCTTTCCGACCAAGGACGGTCATGTGCAGATGAGCGTCATCACTGATGCCATGACCGTGAAGATGGCCCAGGTCATGGGCAAGCCGGAATGGCCGAACGATCCCCGCTTCGCCACCTCCCAGAGCCGGGTCGATCATGCCGAAGAAGTCATCTCCATGCTCTCGGAGGTTTTCCGTACCGATGCCACCGCCGCCTGGATCGAACGTCTGGGCGAGGCGGGCATTCCCGTGGCGCCCGTGCATACCCTCGAACAACTCATCGCCTATCCGCAGCTTGAGCATCGCGGCGTTTTGGCCACCGTGCCGGCCCCGCCGGGAGTGGAGGGGGAGGTCACTATGACGACCGCGGGGTTCCATGCCTCCAACGGCGAGCCGGAGGTTACCTCCGCCGGCCCGCGCCTGAGCCAGCACACCGACGAAGTGCTGGCCGAACTGGGCTATGATGAGGTGGCAATCCAGGCTTTCCGCGACGACAATGTGATTTAGAGTAGGAGACGGCCTTGAGATGACCATAACGTTTTCCACCTCGTCATTCCCGCCCCCGCCTTCGCGAGGACAGGCTTCGCGGGAATCCATGCCGTACGCTAAACACCATATGCTTCGACAAAGTATGTGATACAGCATTCACCGGCATGGACTCCCGCTTTCGCGGGAGTGACGATGTTCGCCTGTCATCTACGATGACGCGACCTTTCCCGGCCACCTGTTAGGAGTTGAAGATGATGAAGATCGATGCGCAACTGGGCAGCCTGTATCCGGGCAAGGCGGCGGAGCTCGCGAAACGCATGGAGGCCATGGGCTTCGATGCGGTCTGGAGTTTCGAGGCCGGGCATGATCCCTTCCTGCCCCTGATGGCGGCGGCCATGGCGACGGAGAAAATCCAGATCGGTACCAACATCGCCGTCGCCTTTGGCCGCAGTCCGTTCGCGACGGCGCAGGCGGCGTGGGATCTGCAACAGGCCTCGGGCGGCCGTTTTCACCTTGGCCTGGGCACCCAGGTGCGGGCCCATATCGAACGCCGTTATGCCATGCCGTTCGAACATCCCGCCGCCCGCCTGACGGACTATATCCGCTGCCTGCGCGCCATTTTCGACAATTTCCAGAACGGCACCCGGCCATCGTACGAGGGACCGTTCTATAAATTCGTCCTGACCAACCCGGCCTTCATCCCCGGAGCTATCGAGCACCCGCACATCCCCATTTACGTGGCCGGCGTCAATCCGCGCATGTGCCGGGTGGCCGGCGAAGTGGCTGACGGCTTCCATGTGCATCCCATGCATTCGACCGCGTACCTGCACGATGTCGTCCGCCCGGCCATCGACGAAGGCGCGAAGATGGCCGGCAAGTCCGTGGATGATCTGGACCTGCACGCATCGGTCTTCTGTGTCCTGGGCGAGAGCGAGGCCGAGCGCGCGGGGTCAGAGCGGCAAATTCGCGATCAGGTGGCCTTCTATGCCTCGACGCCGAACTACCGCGCCCTCCTCCGCCACCACGGCCTGGAAGGCCTGGGCAAGGAACTCAGCGGCATCGTGCGCACAGGTGATTTCGAGAATATCGCCGACAAGGTACCGGATAAACTACTGGCCGAAGTGGCGGTTTCAACCGACTTCAGCGGTCTGGGCGCGGTGCTGAAACAACGCTACGCCGGCCTGGTGCAGCGCGTCGCCACCTACTACCCCATCCCCGACGAAGACCCGGTGGAGAAATGGGCGGCGCTCGTGAAGGGGTTCGAGGCGGCATGAAGCCGCGACTTCGGTTACGACCGTGATCCATGGCTAGAGCGTTTCCGGATTATTTTGGGGCATAGCCATCCTCGGCGAAGAAGTTCCAGCATTCCTCTGGTTTGAAGA
>JASLLM010000107.1 GCA_030747035.1 Alphaproteobacteria bacterium
CAACATGGGCTGCGCTGCCGTTGAAAGCGGCAAGGGCGGCGTACTGCACGATGGAGGTGGCGCAGCGCGAGGCGTATTGATTAAGGCGGGCCAGCAGTTCGGCCAATTCAGGCGGCGCGATGCAATAGCCCAGACGCCAACCGGTCATGGCGAAGGATTTCGACAGCGAGGTGGCGATCGCCGTGCGCGCCGCCACATCCTCCCCCAGCGAGGCGATGGATACATGCGCCGCATTGGCATAGACCAGTTCGCTATAGACTTCGTCGGCGATGATCCATAGGTCATGGCGCTCCGCCACCGCGGCGATGTCGGCGAGTTCGCCCGGCAGCAACACCCGGCCCGTGGGGTTCCACGGTGTGTTGACGACAATGGCCCGGGTCCTGGCCGTCACGGCGGCCGCCAAGCGCTCGCCATCGATGATGAAACGGCCCTGCTTGGTCCCCATGGGCACACCCACCGGGTTGGCTCCGGTCAGCTTCACCATGGCCTTGTAGGGGCCCCAGCCGGGCTCAATCACCAGCGCCTCGTCATCCGGGTCCAGCACCGCCCTGGTGATCAGGGAGAGCCCGCCGTAAGAGCCAGGCGTCACGACGATCTGATCGGGGCTGACCTCAAGGCCATGCTGGCTCGCTTCGAATTCCGCGATGGCTTCGCGCAGTTCCAACAGGCCGCGCGGGTCGATGTAGTTGCCGTGTCCGTCCCGAATGGCCTTGATGGCAGCTTCGCGGACCGGGGGCGGTGCCTCGAAATCCGGTTCGCCGATGCCGAAGTCGACAATGCTGACGCCCTTGGCTTCCAGGGCGTCCGCTTGGCGGCGCATGCCCACCACCGTGGAGCCGCCGACGGACTTGGCGAATTTCGATAAAGGGGGGGACATGGGGCCTACCGCACTGTTCGCTGTACCAGGTTCAGTATGGGCAAAAAAAGTGCCTGTCAACAACCGCACCCGCTGTGCTTCAATGCGGCCTGAAAATCCAGTAAGGGCCGAAGTAAATGTCGCAAACATCCTGCCGCCTCGCCATCGACGTGGGCGGCACTTTCACGGACGTGGTGTTGGTTGATGATGACAGCGCCAGGATCTGGTTCGCCAAGGTATTGAGTACGCCGGATGATCCCTCCCGGGGATCCCTGGAAGGCGCGGGCGAAATTCTGCAGCGAACCGGCATCGCATCCTCGGCGGTACGCGACATGGTGCACGCCACCACCGTGGCGACCAACGCGGTGCTGGAAGGCAAGGGTGCCAAGACCGGCATGATCACCACCGCCGGATTTCGCGATGCGTTGGAAATGGGCCGCGAGGCACGCTACGACATCTATGACCTTGGCATCCGCATGCCACCGCCCCTGGTGCCGCGCCGGCGCCGGATGGAGGTCAATGAAAGGATCGGCGTCGACGGCGAAATTCTCACCCCTCTGGATGAGGCCGAGGTGGCGGAGGTGCTGTCTCGCCTGGTTGAAGAGGCGGGAATTGAGTCCCTGGCGATCTGTTTGCTGCATGGCTACGCCCATCCCGGTCACGAGGCGCGCGTGGCCGAAATCGCGGCGCGGCTGTTCCCTGATCTGACGGTCAGCGTCTCCCACCAGGTCTCGGCGGAAGTTCGGGAGTTCGAGCGTTCCTCCACCACCGTCGTCGATGCCTATGTCAAACCCCTGGTGCGGAACTATGTGGGCCGTTTGAACCAGGGCATGGCCGATCTGGGTATGAGCCGGGAGGTCTCCATGATGCTCTCCCATGGCGGTATCGGTCCGGCCTCGGACGTGGCGGAGACGTTTCCGGTGCGGATGATCGAATCCGGGCCCGCCGCCGGCGCCATCGCCGCCGGGCATTTCGCCCGCGAAGCCCTGGAGCAACCTGATGCCATCGCCTTCGATATGGGGGGCACGACCGCCAAGATTTCGGTGATCCAGGACGGCGAACCGGCCATCACCCATGAATTCGAAGTCGGTCATGTGCATCGTTTCAAACGGGGCAGCGGCTATCCATTGCAGATTTCGGCCATCGAGCTGCTTGAAATCGGGGCCGGCGGC
Source organism: Alphaproteobacteria bacterium (assembly GCA_030747035.1). Lineage (GTDB taxonomy): Bacteria > Pseudomonadota > Alphaproteobacteria. Next base: position 2,029 of record JASLLM010000107.1, read on the forward strand.
GGCTCCATCGCCCATGTCAACGATCTGGGTCTGCTCAACGTGGGCCCGAAATCGGCCGGTGCCGATCCGGGGCCGGTCTGTTACGGCCAGGGCGGCACGGAGCCCACGGTGACCGATGGCGATCTGCTGCTGGGTTATCTGGACCCCGGACATTTCCTGGGCGGCGATATGCAACTGGACCTGGCGGCGGTGAAAGCCAGCATTGAAGGCGGCATTGCGGACAGGTTGGACATGCCGGTGGAACAGATCGCCTGGGGCATTCACGACGTGGTCAACGAAAGCATGGCGGCGGCGATCCGCGCCCATGGGGCCGAAAAAGGCATCGATCTGCGTAATTTCGCGATGATCGCCTTCGGCGGCGCCGGCCCGGTGCATGCCTATGCCCTGGCGCGAAAACTGGGACTGCGCCGTTTGTTGTGTCCCTTTGGGGCCGGCGTGGCATCGGCCATCGGCTGTCTGGCGGCGCTGCCGGCGGTGGAACTGGTCAATGCCTATTTTGCCCGTCTGGATGAGGTGGACTGGAGCTTGGTGGCAGGGCATTACGGGGCCATGCGGCGCTCCGGTGAGGCGGCCCTGGCCAAACTGATCGGCGATGACAGCGAATTGAGCATGCAGCGTTCCATGGATTTACGCTGCCAGGGCCAGGGTTATTCCGTAACCGTACCGATATCCGGCGGCGGGGCGGAGATATCCCTGCCCGCGCTGTACGATGGCTTTGCCGAGATTTATCAGAATGTTTATGGCCATCGTCCGCCCGAGGTGCCCCTGGAAGTGGTGGGCCTGCGGGCGCGGGTGCTCAATTCACGTCCGAAGCTGGAAATCGCGCCGGCGCTCGAGGCGGCTTCCGGCTCGGCCCTGAAGGGCCGGCGCCCGGTCTATTTCGAGGCTTCGGGCGGCTATGTGGAGACGGCGGTCTATGACCGCTACCAACTGCCGTTGGGGGAGATTTTCCGGGGCCCGGCGATTATCGAGGAGCGGGAAACCTCCATCGTCGCGGGCCCGGACACCAGCTTCCATCTCGATCCCGCCGCCAACGTCATTATCGACTTCAAGGAATAGATCAGTGGATACATTGGACCCCATTACCGTCGAAGTCCTCTGGACCCGCCTGATCTCGGTGATCGACGAGGCCGCCCTGGCGCTGCACCGCACCTCGTTCTCCACCGTGGTGCGGGAATCCCACGACTACACCTGCATGGTGCTGGCCCCGGACGGCCAGTCCGTGGCCCAGGCGACCCGCTCCATCCCCTCGTTCATCGGCACCCTGCCCATGTCCGTACGCGCCTTTCTGGAGAAGTTTCCGGCCGAAACCCTGCGCCCCGGCGATGTCATCATCTCCAACGATCCCTGGATCGGCACCGGCCATTTGCCGGATCTGACCATCGCCGCACCCATCTTCCATGGCGATACCCTGGTCGGTTTCGCCGGTGCCATCGCCCATATGGCGGACATCGGCGGCCGGCGGCGGGCGCCCGACAACAAAGATATCTACGAAGAAGGCCTGCAGATCCCGATCCTGAAGCTGTACGAGGCCGGGCAGCGCAACGAAACCCTGTACGAAATCATCCGCCAGAACGTGCGCGTGCCGGACGAGGTCAGCGGAGATATCCATGCCATGGTCGGCGCCTGCCAGCGCATGAGCACCGGCGTCACCGATCTGTTGGCGGAATACGGAATGGCGGATCTGTGGGGCCTGGCCAACCGGATCATCGATCTGACCCAGGCCGCCATGCAGCGGGCAATCGCGCAAATTCCCGACGGCGTCTACAGCTCAGTTACCAAGATCGATTCCTTTGACAGCCAGCAGCCGCTGGAGATGCAGTGCCGTATGGAGGTCAAGGGCGAGGAATTGACGGTGGATTTCGCGGGCAGCTCGCCGCAGAACCCATCACCCCTGAATTCAGTGCTCGGCTATACCCAAGCCTATTCCACCTATGCCCTGAAATGCGTGTTGTTGCCCGACGTGCCCAACAATGAGGGCAATTCCCGGCCCATTGCGATCACCGCGCCCGAGGGCTGTTTTCTGAATCCCGCCTACCCGGCGGCGGTGGAGGCCCGGGCGACGGTGGGGCATTATTGCACCTCCGCCATTTTCAACACCCTGGCCCAGGCCTTGCCCGACCAGGTGCCGGCGGAAAGCGGCATTCCCCTGCACGGCTTCGCCATGTCCGGCTGGACCAGCGATGACCGGCCGTTTTCAACTATCTTCTTTTTCAACGGCGGCCAAGGTGCGAGGCCCGATCAGGATGGTATTTCGACCCTGAGCTTTCCCACCAATGTATCGACCACGCCCGTGGAGGTGCTGGAGCGCGGCGTGCCGGTGCGGATTCGGGACAAATCCCTGCTGCCCGGTTCGGGCGGGGCCGGAAAATTTCGCGGCGGTCTGGGCCAGCGCATCGAGATGGAAATCACCGCTTCCCGCCCGGTCACATTGGTGGTGTTATCGCAGCGGCTGAATTTTCCGCCCCGCGCCCGTCAAGGGGGCGAAAACGGCAGTCTGGAGAGGATTTTGCTGAATGACAAAGAGGTGGAGGGGGGCACGCCGTTCCGTCTCGACAAGGGCGATGTCATCACCCTGGAACTGCCGGGTGGTGGTGGTTTCGGCGCGTCCGGGGACCGGGCGCCGGTACTGCATGAAGCGGACCTGATGGACGGCCTGGCATAAAAAATGGGCGGCCGAAGCCGCCCATTTCAGTTCTTGTATCGCCGTTCTAGTCGAGTCCGACTTTCTTGCGATGGTCGGCCCAGTATTTCGGCCAGGCTTCAGAGACCTTGATCTTGTTTTTCTTCTTTTTCTCGGCCGCGCGCCAGGCGTTGAAGGCATCCGTGGCATTATCCCACTCTTCAATGACCTTGGCATGACGGGCCAGGCGAGCCTGGTTCCAGGCCTCCGCCTCGGCTGACCAAACGCCCTTTTCCTTCAGATATTTGATGGAGCCGGGATGCCAGGCAACGTCAGCCGGAGTTTTGCCAGCCATGGAAATCGCCCAGTTCTTGGTCGTGGCGTTGACGTTCTTGTACAGATCGAACGCCTCGTCCATGGCCTTGGCGACTTCATAGACTTCCGCTTCGCTGCGGTCGGCATAGGTGACCATCATGGGATAGCGGAATTCGATGATGTTAACCGGCTTGCCCTTTTCCATGCCGGCGCCGTTGTCGATGGAAAGCGGCGCATACATCGGTGCGATCTTCTGGATGCGGGCCCAGCCTTCCTTGTCGGCGGGATCGAATTGCACCCAGTCGATGCCGTCAGGCGAGGATTCCAGCTCACGGGTGATGCCGGAATAAGGCGACATCAGGAAGCCGTCGATCTTGCCGGTCAGCCGGGCGCCCTTCATGACGCCATAGCCGCCGAACCAGACGGCGGTGATGTCATCACGGGTCAAACCCGCATAGGCCAGCAGCGCGTCGGTCTTGACGTTGACGGAGGGATTGCCCTTCACATAACCAAGGCGAACGCCCTTGAGGTTATGGCCGTCGGCGAATTTGGAACCCTTTTGCACCGTGATGCCGGTGGCCGTGGGCGGTGCCAGGACGATGCGCAGGTCCTGCGGTCCCCATTGGGTGACGGCAAAATCATAGGTACCTTCCGAGGCGAAGAACGTTTCCGTCGCCAGGAAACCGTAATGCGCCTTGCGCTGGGTTACCGGCAACAGACGGCCGATACCCGTGCCTGACGGCACGATGCGGATTCGCGTGCCGTATTTCTTCTTGAAGGCATTGGCCACGGCTGAAGCCTGTGCGAAGCCGGCGGAGCCGAAATCGTACGAGGTCCAGATCATGGTTTTCGGTACGCCGCCCGCCTGGGCGCCGCTGGTAGCCAGCAGGGCCGCGATCGCTGCACCTCCGGCGAACCGCCACATGTGTTTGGTTAGTTTCATTTCAGTGTCCTCCCTTTTTTGGTACTGAATTCAAGCCTTGGTTAGATCTCGTGGCTTGCACATTATCGCCCATCGCCGCCGGGCGCTAGCATCTCCTTTGTCGGGTTGTAGACTTTGCATGGTCAATCGCCCTCATGCCGCCACCCGTTTCCGCTGAAACAGGGCGATGGCGTAGCAAACAACCACCAATACGATCCCGATAATTTTGGAGATTCCCTCGGGATACAGCAGGCAGCCGGCCGCCACCAGCAAGGGCGCGCGGACCGACCAGCCGATCGTGCCTGCCTTGTTCAAATAGCCTTCGAAACATGCCGCCATTAACCAGACCGCGGCGAGTGCGGTGCTCACCATGATCAGAATTTCGTCCCATTTGCCCCTTAGAATGAGCGAGGGGTTGAGCACGAATATGAACGGCAGAATGAAATTAATCAGGCCGAGGCGCATGGAGCGCATGCCGATCGCCATGGTGTCCGCCTTGGCGATGATCGCTGCCGCTACCGCCGCCAGGGCGACGGGCGGTGTGATGTAGGACAGCATGCCCCAATACAGGATGAACAGATGCGAGGCGATGGGATCCAAACCGGCATCGATCAGGGCCGGGCCCAGGACGATGGCGAGGAAAATGTAACAGGCACTGACCGTCATGCCCATGCCGAGGAGGAACGAGGTTACCGCCCCCATGGCCAGCAGCAGGTACAGATTGTCACCCGCGATCTGCAAAAGCTCCCGTGAGAAGGCGCCGCCCACGCCGGTGAAGGCCAGGGAGCCGACGATCATGCCGACGCCGGCCAGAATGGCGATGATATTCGAGATGATCTTGGTGGAATCGACCACCAATTCCTTGAACATGGCCAGGTTGAAGCGGTTCTCGGCCTTGCGGAACACGATCGAGCAAAAGATCAGTATGCCCGCCGCGTAATAGGGCGCGTATAGATCCAGGCGCAGCCAGACCAGCATGTAGACCAGGGCGACCAGAGAGAAGATGTAATACCAACCACTCTTGAAGGTCTCCCACAGATTAGGCACATCAGCCTCGTCCATGCCTTTCAGGCCGTTGACGGCGGCATAGTTGTCCACCTGCAGTAGCAGGGCGATATAGAAAATTACCGCCGGCACCACGGCCGCAATCATTACCGTTGAATATGGAACGTTCAGGAATTCCGCCATCAAGAAGGCCACGGCCCCCATCACGGGCGGCATCAAGGCGCCCCCGGTGGAGGCACAGGATTCAACCGCGCCGGCATAAACGGAGGGATAGCCAACCCGCTTCATGGTCGGAATGGTTAATTTGCCCGTGGTCACCACGTTGGAAATGACGCTGCCGCTTAGCGAGCCGAAAAAGCCGCTGGACAGGATTGCCACCTTGGCTGGCCCACCCCGGCTGCGCCCCATCAGGGCGGAGGCAAAATTCATAAAGAAATCACCGCCGCCCGTGACCACCAGGGCCGAGCCGAAAATCAGGAAACCGATCAGCAGATTGCCGGCCACCCGCATGGGTACGCCGATAATGCTCTCAAAGCCCATGGCGTGCGAGCGTACCAACTCCGCCGGCTCTTTCGAGAAACCCCAGAGGAAGCCGGGCGCCACGTCGGCCCACAGGGGAAAGAGGAAGAACATGGTGGCGATGATGAATAGGGCATTGCCACCCGCCCGGCGGACGCCTTCGAGGGCGAGAAAACAGATCGCCGTTGCCGCCAGGGTCGGCTCCAACGGGGCCACGATGTCCCAGCCCTGTTCGACCATTTCCGCACCGAAATAGGACAAATACATCGCCGCGACGAGGCAGATTATGGCCAGAGCCCAGTCATAGATTGGCACATGGTAACGGTCGGCATTGCGGGCGGGAAAAATCAGGAACGCCAGGGGCAGAAAAATGGCGATCAAAAGGTAATAGTATGAATTGTCGACCAAAACATAGCCGAAGGCATCCCAACTGAAGGTCTGGTTCATGGCGACCAGGATGCCGAAGGCGCCGTACAGCAGGGCGATCCAATAGACCACGCCGGATATACGGTCCGTTGTCGCCTCGTCCACCAAAGCTTCCAGCTTGGCGTCGTCGTCGCTGCCAAGTTCCGTGGAATCACTATCACTCATGTCACGCCTCTCCAAGAACGGTGGCTCCATATTGCTAGAGCCTTGTCCGTTGCACTCCCGTCGCTTGCCATCGCCTTATATCCGAGGGTTCGGCTTCAAGCAAACCGAGTCAAAGGTAAACAAGTTTGCTCCGCTTAGGAATGTTTCTTCGATGGTTTCCAATCCGGCTGGTCAGATAACCTGGACAAGACGGCCGCCAACGGGGAAAGTAGGCGCGCAAAAAAAGGAGAGTGCAGTGGATTTCGCGCCGCGTATGAGCCGTTTTAAACCATCGCCCAGCCAGATCGCCACAGCCCGGGTGCGGGATCTGCAGGCCCAGGGCCGTGACATTATCAAGCTGACGGCCGGGGAGCCCGATTTCCCGGCGCCCGAGCATGCCAAACAGGCCGTCATGGCGGTGATGGAGCGTAATGAAGTTCAGTACACACCCATCAACGGCACCCTGGCCATGCGCCAGGCAGTGCAGGGAAAATTCAAGCGCGACAATGGTTTGCACTATGATCTGGATCAGATCGCTGTCGGCTCGGGCTCGAAACAGGTGTTGTTCAACGCCCTGATGGCGACGGTTTCATCTGGTGACAAGGTGATCATCCCCGGCCCCTATTGGGCCTCCTATCCGGACATGGTCAAGCTGGCGGGGGGTGAGCCGGTTTTCGTGCCGGCCGGACAAAATGAAAAGTTCAAGATGCGGCCGGCGGAATTGGAAGCGGCGATCACGCCGCGGACAAAGTGGCTGATGTTCTGTTCGCCTGGAAATCCCACCGGCGCGGCTTATTCCCGCGACGAGTTGCAGGCTCTGGCCGATGTGCTGTTGCGCCATCCGCATGTGCATGTGCTGACCGATGATGTCTATGAGCACCTGATATTCGATGACCACGAATTCGCCACACTGGCCCAGGTGGAGCCGCAACTTTACGGCCGCACGGTGACCTGCAACAGCGTCTCCAAGGCCTATTCCATGACCGGCTTCCGTTGCGGCTATGCGGGCGGGCCAAAGTATATCATTGCCAAGATGTCGAATATGCAGTCGCAAAGCACCGCCGGTGTCTCGGCCCTGGGTCAGGCCGGTGCGGTGGCGGCCCTGAACGGCCCGCAGGAATTGCTGAAGGAGCGGGCCGCTAATTTGCAGCGCCGCCGGGATATGCTGTTTGAGAAACTGAACGGCGCCGAGGGTTTGAACTGCGATCTGCCCGATGGTGCCATGTATATTTTCTGTTCCTGCGCCGGCACCATCGGCAAGCGCGCGCCGGATGGCCGGGTGATCGAAAACGATACGGATTTCACCATGTATTTGCTGGATTCCGTCGGCGTCGCCGTGGTCCAGGGTGAAGCCTACGGCCTGTCACCCTATTTCCGCGCCAGCTTCGTCGCACCGGAGGCCGACCTGATCCGCGGCGGTGATCTGATCCAGCGGGCCTGCGCGGCGCTGCAATAATAACCATCAGCAATAAGGATATAGCTTGCCATGAGTGCGGGAGAACGTTTGCCTGGAACACCGGATCCGATGCACAGATGGCCCGGTGCGGGCGGTGTCATGATAGCGGGTGATACTTGGGGCGATCCCCGTGGCCCGCTGGTGGTGCTGCAACACGGCGGTGGTCAGACCCGCCATGCCTGGAAGGGCGCGGGGGAAAGCCTGGGCCGGTCCGGATATCATGCCGTGGCGTTCGATGCCCGGGGACATGGCGATTCCGATTGGGCCGAACCCGACGACTACGGCCCGGATTTCATGGTCGAGGATCTGCGCTGCGTCGCCCAGGCCCTAGGCAGCGACAACCCCATCCTGGTCGGCGCCTCCATGGGCGGCGGGGTCAGCCTGCTCGCCATCGGCATGGGCGAGGTGGACGCCAAGGCGCTGGTTTTAGTCGACATGGCGCCGAAGATGGAGCCCGAGGGGCAGCGCAAGATCCAGGAATTCATGGCTCAAAAACCCGACGGCTTCGATACCCTGGACGAGGTGGCCGAGGCCATCGCCAACTACCAGCCACACCGCAAGCGCCCGCGTAATCTGGATGGCCTGGTCAAGAACGTCCGCCTAGGCGCCAACGGCAAATACCGCTGGCATTGGGATCCGGCGCGGCGCAAATCCCACGTCCCCGGATCGCCCATCTACCGCCAGCGTCTGCATGATGCCGCTGAAAATTTGAGCCTGCCGACCCTGCTGGTCCGTGGCGGTCTGTCGGATGTGTTGAGCGAGGCGGGCGCGCAAAGCTTCCTCGAACAATGCCCGCAAGCGGAATATGTATCCGTCAAGGATGCGGCCCATATGGTCGCCGGTGACCGCAATGACATCTTCGCCGGCGCGGTCATCGAGTTCCTGGGCAGGGTCGCGCCGGCGGGAGAAATGGCGGAGTAGGGCGGGATACGCCATGCGTGCTGTTCTGTACCGGGAACTGGGTTCCATCGACAATCTGGCGCTGGAAAAGGTGCCGATGCCGCGGGTCAAGGGGGATTGGCTGCGCATCAAAACCCATGCCGCCGGCCTGAGTTTTTCCGCCAGCCTGTATATCGAGGGGCGTTATCAACGCCAACTTCCCCTGCCGTATACGCCGGGCACGGAAGTCGCCGGCATCGTTCATGCGGTCGGCCCCGGTGTCGACCGGGTCGCCGTCGGCGATCGGGTCATGGCCAGCGTCGATTGGGGCGGCCATGCGGGTTATTGCCTGGCGCATCAGCTTTGCACGCACAAGATGCCGGACCAGATGCCCTTTAGCGAAGCGGCCATGATGGTCAACAGCTATGCCACCTCGTATGCCGGATTGGTCTGGAAGGGCGGCCTGGCGACGGGCGAGACGGTGCTGGTCCACAGTGCCGCCGGCGCCATCGGCCTGGCGGCGGTGCAAATCTCCAAGGCCCTGGGTGCGACGGTGATCGCTACGGCGGGCAGCGACCAGCGTCTGGCCTTTGCCAAGGCGCATGGCGCCGATCATGCGATCAACTATGCCCAAGGTGATTTTGCGGTGGAGGTCAAGGCGTTGACGAACGGCCGGGGCGCCGATCTGATATTTGATTCCGTGGGCGACGACGTGGCACGGCGCTCTCTACGCTGTCTGGCCATCGAAGGGCGGCTGCTGACCATCGGCTATACCAGCGGCGATATTCCGGAGCTGCCGAGCAACCTCTTCATGGTCAAGAATGCCTCCCTGATCGGCCTTAACATCGGCACCTATCTGGGCTGGAGCCCCGGCGGCAACCGGGAGGGCCATAGCCGGAAAATCTTCGAAATTCAGGACCGGCTGCGAGCCCTGTACGAGGCTGGCAAACTGCGTCCCGCCGTCAGTCTGCACGATGGCCTGGAGCAGTTCCTGCCCGCCATGAAGGCGTTGATGAACCGCCAGGTGCTGGGCAAGGCGGTGATCGAAGTGAGCGACGCCGAGCGCGCCTGATATGGCTAGAGCAATTTTCAATTAGTTGAATTCGCTTTCGCGAATCAAGTGATTGATTCAATTGCTCTTTCCCTTAAGAGTCAGAGCATGTCTAGAAGAGACATGCTCTAGGCGGGGCGCTTCCCGGCATTGGCCGTGACGGCGTCGGCAATGCGCGGGATCAACTCGTCCGGGAAGTCATGGCCCATGCCGTCGATCACCAATAGTTCCGCATCCGGAATAGAATTCTTGATGTCCTCGCCGCCCGGCAGGGGAATTAGGGGGTCGTCACGGCCGTGAATGACCAGGGTTGGCGCGGTGATCTCCGATAGCCGTTCGACCCGGCTGTCGCCTGAGGCGATGGAGGCCAAAAGATGCCGGCCATTGCCGTCGGGATAAAAACAACGGTCGTACTGGGCCGCCGCCTCGGCCCGCAGGTCCGCCTCCGGGCGCGGATAATGCGGGCTGCCGTTGATGCGGGAGGTCTCCACCGCCTCGTCCATGGCGCCCTCGCGGGTGCCGGACGGATTGCGCGGTTTGGTCAGCCATTCGGCCACCTCGCCCTCGGGCCGGGGAAGGCCACGGCGGCCGGAGGTGGCCATGATACAGGTCAGAGTCGCGACTTTTTCCGGGAAATCGATGGCCAAAATCTGCGCGATGGCGCCGCCGTTGGAACTGCCGATGACATGCGCCGTCTCGATGCCCAAGGCATCCAGCAGGCCGGCGGCATCCCCGGCCATATCCTCCAGGGTATAGGGCGCGGCCACGGCTTCCTTGGCGCGGGCCTGGGCGAAAGCCGCCTTGGTATCCGCCGGGCCCCAGTCGTCATGCTTGGTCGATAGGCCCACATCCCGGTTGTCATAGGCGATGATCTTGAAATTGTGCGCCATCAGCGCATCGCAAAGGGTCTTCGGCCATCGGGTCAGCTGAACCCCCAATCCACCCACCAACAGCAATGGCTGGGCCTTATCCTGGCCCCAAACCTCATACTCGATCTCGATACCGTTTACCGCCGCCTTCGCCATGCTTGCTGCCCCTTACTTTTGAAAAGCTACCGCGGCCATCATACCGGCCGTTGCCGCCGCAGTCATCACGAAGACGTGACCACGGCGGGCAGGGAATCGATTTACCATAATCATCCATGGCCGGCCCTAGGCCAAAGCAGGGGAGATGATCATGAAACATGGCGGGTTCAGTGCTTATCTGACGGCGGGTACGGCGTTTCTTGGCATTTGTTTGACCGCGGCCGGCGCCCAGGCGGCACCGCAGTCCTTGGCCCTGGTGGCGACGGACAGACCGGTGCACCTTTCCTGTAGCGACGGCGTCTGTGGGGCGGAATTCACCGCCTTTTGCCTGCAGCCCGAGCGCAACGCGCCCGCGCCCGGCACGAAATACACGATGACCAGGAAAAGCCGCGTGGCGGTCAACGCCTTTACCAGCGATGGGCGGAAAATTGCCCTCGATCCACATGAATCCCTGCGCTTCCGGGCCTGGCGCGGCCATACCGCGATCCAGGTCAGCCTGGCGCCGGGCCTGAAACAACGCCTGGATTTGCAGTCCGTTGCCATCGAACTGGCGGCCCATGTGGTTTTGGCGCCCGAAGCCGTGCCCGGCGATGACAATCCGATCAGCGCCGACGAGCTGGCCCTGGTCGAAGGCGCCCTGCGCCCCGCCGGCACGGCCCTGGTGGACAACGACCCCGAGAGCATGGCGGCGGCGCGTCTGACCAACCGGCTGGTCAACCTGTTGCCAGGCTACGAAACCGATGCCGCCGGCACGGCCAAGCACTGGCGCACCCTGATGGTCACCGCCCGGCGGGACGGCCTGCGCCCCATGGCGGTGCGTTATGCCCAGAACGCCTATGATCTGTGCCGCTATTACGCCGACCGGGTGGTCCCCGGCGACATGCGCCGCTGTCTGCAAGGCCAGCACGACAGGATGATGAAGCGTCTGAATTCGAAATACTGGAAGGCCATCCGGACCGGCAGTTAACAAGGGCGGGCTCTGACGGCAGAAAAACGGGGACATGACCCGCCGTATTTAATCGGGCCATGTCCCCGGATTTATCTGGAAGGGCGAGGGATTAAAGGCGCCTCCCCTTCGCTGCTTCCATCAAATCAGGCGAACCACCAGCGTTCGATGCACTTGAAGCCATCCATGGACCAGTTGGCCGCCATCTTGTCGTGCTTCACCTTGTCCGATAGGCCCATCAGGTAGTTGGCGAACATGGGCACCAGAACGCCGCCCTCGTTCGAAACGATGGTCTGCATTTCGGTATACATCTGGCCGCGTTTGTCCGACTCCAGCTCCGAGCGGGCCTTCAGCAGCAGCTCGTTGAAGCGGTCGTGCTTCCAGAAGCTGTCGTTCCAGGCCGCGTCCGCCGAATAGGCGGTCGAGAACATCCAATCCTCGGTCGGCCGGCCGCCCCAATAGACGGCGCACCAAGGCTTTTTCATCCAAACATTGGACCAATAACCGTCATTCGGTTCGCGCACCACATTGATGGAAATGCCGGCCTTGGCGGCGTGTTCCTTGTAAAGCACCGCTGCATCGACGGCGCCGCCGAATGCCGCGTCGGCGGCTGAAAGGTCGACCGTCAGGCCCTCTTGTCCCGCCTTTTTCAGGTGGAACTTGGCCTTGTCGGGATCGTAGCCGCGCTGCGGCAGGGCATCGGCATGGTAACGGTTGGAGCGGCCGATGGGATGATCGTTGCCCAGCACACCGTGCCCCTTGAGGATGGTTTGCAGAATGGCCTCGCGGTCGATGGCATACTTCAACGCCATGCGCACATCGTTGTTGTCGAAGGGCGGCGTATCGCAGCGCATGGTGAAGGTATAATGCTGGGTGCCGCTGGTTTCTTCGACCCGGATGCCCTTGCGCCGCTTGAGAAGATGCGCGGTTTTCAGATCCACCCGGTCCATGGCGTCGATCTCGCCGGTGGTCAGGGCGTTGGTCCGCGCCACCACGTCGGCGATGGTGATCACCTCCGCCTCGTCGAAATGCCCGGATCCGGATTTGAAGAAATTGGGATTTCGTTTCAGCGAGGTGCGCACGCCGGGTTCGAAATTGACCAGTGAATAGCCGCCCGTGCCAACGCCAGACTGCCATTCCGCCTTGCCGTCCTTGGCCGGCATGATGGCGACATGATAGTCGCTCATGATGAAGGGCCAGTCGGCGTTGCCGGCGGCCAACGCCATCTTCACCTTGTCCTTGCCGTCAGCCTTGAGTTCTGTGATCGGGTCCAGCAGTTTCTTGGCGGCGGATTTGGAATCCTTGCCCCGGTGATGGTTGATCGAGGCGACGACATCATCCGCATCCAAGGTCTTGCCGTTGTGGAATTCCACACCCTTGCGCAAATGGAAGGTCCAGACCCGGGCGTCGTCGGAAACGTCATAGCGTTCCGCTAATTCGCCGACCAGCTCGCCCTTGTTGTTGACCTCCATCAGGTTGTTGCGCATGGCGCTTCCGACCACCTGGGTGTAGAGGTTTTCGAAGGTGGCGGGATCTAGCGAATCCGTCGTTGAACCATGGCCCAGGCCGACGCGGAAACGCCCACCCTTTTTCGCTGCCGCAAGGGCGGTGCCGCCGGCCAGGGACGTGGCCAGCGAAGCGGTAATGCCCAGTGCCGCCGCC
>JASLLM010000108.1 GCA_030747035.1 Alphaproteobacteria bacterium
CCCGATAATGGCTGTTACTGTCGCCACCATAGCGGCGTATAATTAAGAAAAGCTAAGTTCTGATAGTTAATTTCGGGGGTATCGATAGGTGATCTATATTTCTTCCTGGCGCACCATGGAGGCCCGGGCGGTGGAGCTTGGGGCGACCCATATCCTTTCGTTACTGGGAATTGAAGGCATCCCCGATACGCCGGAGGGTATCGACCCCGCGCGCCATCTGCATATCGAGGTCGATGATGTGCCCGCCTCCTTCGCCGGCGACATTGCGCCGACCGAGGAGCACGTGGCGGAACTGTTGGATTTTGCCGCCGCCTGGGATCGCCAGGGTCCGATGATCGTGCACTGTTATGCCGGCGTAAGCCGCTCCACCGCCGCCGCCCTGACCATCCTCTGCCAATATAATCCGGGCCGCGAGATGGAGGCGGCCCAGGCCCTGCGCCGTGCCGCGCCGCATGCCAAGCCGAACCGCCGCATTATCGCCATCGCCGACCGTCTGTTGCAATCGGATAACCGACTGGTCGAGGCGGTGGAAGCCATTGGCCAGGGGGCATACGAAGGCGGCCCCACGCCTCTGGTCGAATTGTCGCTGACGCTTTAAGGGGCCCGTATCCGGTATGAAAGCCATCGTGTGCCGTGAACTGGGCCCGCCATCCGTGTTGCGCCTGGAGGAATTGCCCGAACCTGCCATGGGTCCGGGCCAGGTGCGGGTGAAGATAAACGCGGCCGGCCTCAATTTTCCCGACATTTTGACCGTGGAAGGAAGCTATCAGCACAAACCGCCCTTGCCCTTTGTTGCCGGCTTCGAGACGGCGGGCGAGGTCATCGAGGTTGCGCCGGACGTAAGCAATGCCGCGCCGGGCGACCGGGTCATGGTGGGTGTGCGCCCCGGCGGTTTCGCCGAACAGGCGGTGGCGGACGCCAGCCTTTTGATACCCACGCCCAGCCCCTTCGACGACGTCACCGCCGCCGCCTTCAGGGTGGCCTATTTCACCGCCTATCACTGTCTGTTTCAGCGCGGCGGGCTATGCCCGGGCGAATGGGTCTTGATCAATGGCGCAACGGGCGGTGTCGGACTGGCGGCGGTGGAACTCGCTAAACTGCACGGCGCCAAGATCATTGGCACGGGCGGGGATGACGGCAAGCTGGCGGTGGTGCGCGACTATGGCGCCGATCATGTGATCAATTACCAAAAGGGTGAATTTCGTGCCGAGGTCAAGGAGATCACGGGTGGCCGGGGCGTCAATCTTGTTTACGATCCGGTCGGCGGCGATGTCTTCGATCAATCCCTGCGCTGCATGGCCTGGCATGGGCGGCTGGTGTCGCTTGGCTTTACTTCGGGCCGCATACCTCAATTGTCGCTCAATTACGCTCTGATCAAGGGCCTGTCCATCATTGGCTGCCGTGCGGGCGAGGCGCGGCGCAACGACCCCGCGGCCGGCGACAGGGAATTGGCTGAACTGCTGGCCCTGGCCGAGGCGGGCAAGCTGCATCCTTATGTTTCATACACTCTGCCGTTCGAACGGGTGGTCGAGGGCATGCAAATGCTGATGGACCGCAAAGTCACCGGCAAGCTGGTCTTGACGATGAATTAGTGCGGTTCCATGGTCCCTGGGCCCATGCTATGTGGGGATAGCTTCAACCGGTAGACTGAAGACATGCGCATTCTGTACCATTTTTGGCTATCGCCGTTTTCCCGCAAGGTGCGGATCGCCCTGTACGAGAAGCGCATGGACGTGGAACTGGTGGTGGAGAAGTATTGGGACCGGCGGCCGGAATTCCTGGCCATGAGCCCCGCCGGACAGGTGCCCGTGTTGAGCGAGCCGGACGGCACCGTCCTGTCAGATAGCCAGGCCATTGTTGAATATCTCGAGGATTGTCAGCCGGAGCCTGATCTGTTGGGCCGCTCACCCCTGGATCGGGCCGAATGCCGCCGGCTGATTGCCTGGTTCGACGGCAAATTCTATAACGAGGTCACCGATTTTCTGCTGCGGGAAAAACTGCTGAAACGTTTCATGGGCATGGGGGAGCCGCGCTCCGACCTGATCCGGGCGGGACGCGAGAACGTCGGTTACCATCTGGATTACATCGGCTATCTGGTGGAACGGCGCAATTATATCGGCGGCGAGGTTTTTTCCCTGGCCGATATCACCGCCGCGGCGCATCTTTCCTGCCTGGATTATCTGGGCGATGTGCCGTGGGAGTCCTATCCGGGCGCCAAGGAATGGTACGCCCGGGTCAAATCCCGCCCCTCTTTCCGGGCCATACTGGCCGATCACATGCCCGGTCTGCCGCCGCCACGGCATTATGCAGACCTCGATTTCTAAGCCTCTCGCGGTGTCATCGGATCTGGTGGCGGCATTGCGCCACGAGGCGCTGGCCCTGGGCTTCGACGCGGTGGGCGTCGTTTCGCCGGAGGCCATTTCCCAGGCCGGCGGGCGCTTGGATAGGTTCCTGGAACTGGGCCGCCATGGCGATATGGACTGGCTGGTCGAAAAAGCGGCGCGTCGGCGCCGGCCCGACGCTCTATGGCTCGATGTCCGCTCCGTTATCATGCTGGGCCTGAATTACGGACCGGAGGAAAACCCGCTGCACCGCCTTGACCGGGCGCGCAAAGGCAACGTCTCGGTCTATGCCGAACGCAAGGACTACCATGTGGTGGTGAAGAAACGCCTGAAGGCTCTGGCCCGGTGGCTGCAGGCGGAAGCGGGCGGTGAACTCAAGGTATTCGTCGATACGGCGCCGGTCATGGAAAAGCCCCTGGGCGCAGGCGCCGGTCTGGGCTGGCAAGGCAAACACACCAATCTGGTCAGTCGCGACTTCGGTTCGTGGCTGTTTCTTGGCAGCATCTTCACCACCCTGTCCCTGCCTCCCGACCAAGCCTCGGCCGATCACTGTGGCAACTGCAGCGCTTGCCTGGATATCTGCCCAACGGCGGCGTTTCCAGCGCCCTATCAGTTGGATGCCCGGCGTTGCCTGTCCTATCTGACGATCGAACATCAGGGCCATATTGGGGCAGAATTCCGCAAAGCCATGGGCAACCGCATCTTTGGCTGCGACGACTGCCTGGCGGTCTGCCCCTGGAACAAGTTCGCCGCCATGGCCCGTGATGCCACCATGGCGCCCCGATCCGGCTTGAGCATGGCCGGCCTGGAAGATCTGTTGCAACTGGACGACGATGCCTTCCGCAAGCTCTATGCCGGCACGCCGGTGAAGCGCCTGGGCCGGGATAGGTTCCTGCGCAATGTCCTGATTGCCGCCGGCAATAGCGGCGATGGGCAACTTTCGCCTTGGATCGAGCCGCTGCTGTCCGATGCTTCGCCGCTGGTCCGCGCCATGGCGGTCTGGGCCCTGGCGGAGCTTCTTGGTGCGGAAACAGTGGCTGCCCTGGCACCGGACCATCTGGCTTCGGAGATCGATGCCGATGTCCGGGCCGAGTGGGCGGAAGCTATTCCCGCTTGAGCTCCATTTGTTGCAAACGCGCCTGCGCCGCATCGCCGGCTGGCGTTCCCCGGTGTTCCATTGCCGCATACAGCCAGTCAGCCCGTGCGCCCTCCCGGTCGCCGCGCGCAAGGCGCAGAATACCCCGTTCCAGGCGGGCGGACGGATTATTGGGATTGAGTATCAAAGCCTGCTCTATAGCCGCCAGGGCTTCGTCCGCGCGGCCCAGATGGCGCAGGGAACTGGCCCGAAAGGCGGCCGCGTCATCGTCATCCGGGTTCAGGGCCAGGGCCCGGTCCAGATCCTGCAGGGCCGCGGCGTGATTGCCTTGCTCGGCCCGGATACGGCCCCGGTCAATCAGATAGACGGCCCTGTCGGGATCATACTGCAAGGCAAGTTCGATCGCTTGCAGGGCCAGTTCCGCCCGTCCGCCCAATAGCCAGACATTGGCGGCCTGGGCCAGTAAATCCCCAGGGGACGGCACATGATCGGCGGCCAGCGTGGCCGCCAATGCTTCCAGCCGCCGGGCCGCGCGGTCATATGCCTTGGCCTCCAGCAAGGCCATGGCCGCGCAATGGCGGGCCGGAGCGCCACCGTTTTGGCTGGCCCAGTTTTCCGCCGTTTCAAAGGCCTGCCAGGGCTGGCGGTAGCTCAGGGCGATGCAGGCGCGGTATTGCTTCTCATGATCAATGCCCGTCTCCGCTGCCAGTCCCGGCAGGGGCAGGAAGATCAGAGCAAGTGCCAAAAGCCTGTATTGTCTAAGCGTGCGCATGACCCTACTTTCCATGCTGAGACGTGGACCGGCAAGAGCCGGAATGAGGCAAGCGTGGAAAAACTGTTTATTTTTGGTCTGGGCTATACAGCCCAGGTTCTGGCCCGGCGTCAGCGGGCGCTGGGTTGGGAGGTGATGGGTACCAGCCGGGACGGCGAGGGCGCGGCCATCCCCTTTGACCGTGGCCATCCCCTGTCCGACCCCGCCGGGCAGATGGCCGGCACCACGCATCTGCTGCTGTCAATTCCGCCCGATGCGGATGGTGATCCGGCACTGGCCTGCCATGGTGATGATATCGCCGCGCTGTCTGATCTGCGTTGGCTCGGTTACCTCTCCACCACGGGCGTTTATGGCGATCATGGCGGTGGCTGGGTTGATGAAGGCACGCCAACGGCGCCCGTCAACAAACGCAGCCAGTGGCGGGCGGATGCGGAGCAGGCCTGGCTGCAATGGGGCCGCCGTCATGGCCGGCCCGTGCACATATTCAGGCTGGCTGGAATTTACGGACCGGGCCGTAGCGCGCTGGACAATCTGCGCCAGGGCAAGGCCAGGCGCATCGTCAAGCCGGGACACGTTTTTTCCCGTATTCATGTGGAAGATCTGGCGGAGGTGCTGCAAGCCTCCATGGCCCGGCCAAATCCCGGCGCGATCTACAATGTCTGCGACGACGAGGCCGCGCCGCCACAGGACGTCATCGCCCACGCCGCCGAACTGCTGGGGCAGGTACCACCGCTCGAGGTCGCCTTCGAGGATGCCGACCTGAGCCCCATGGCGGCCAGCTTTTATGCCGACAACAAGCGGGTCCGCAATGACCGCATCAAGGACGAGTTGGGGGTGCAGTTGAAATACCCGAACTATCGCGCTGGCCTGGCGGCCTTAATGGAAAACGGGGATTAGGCGCCGCGCAATAATCCGCAATGGTTGTGTGGAATTGTGGTGCCCGCCGGGCTGCTCGGGTATTCTTCGCCCTTGGGAATCGGCATTCCAGGGGTGGGGAACATGTTCGACAAGGATCGTTTTATCGAGGACTGCAAGGCCGCCGTGGGCCAGGGACAAAGGGCTATCCGGGATGTGGTTCTCCGCGCCGTCGCGGACCCGGCTGCCGTTATCGCGGAATTGGGCGAGCCCGATACGGCGGGGGTATATCCCCTATATCAGGCGGATGATCTGACGGTCATCAACTTCGTCTGGGCGCCCTACATGACCCTGTTGCCTCATAACCACCACATGTTCGCGGTGATCGGCCTGTATGGCGGGCGGGAGGACAATGTGTTCTGGCGCCGGCTGGAGGAAGAGGACGGCCCGGCGTTGGAGGCGGCAGGCGCCGAGTCCATGGGGCCGGGCCAGGCCGCGACCCTGGGGCCGGAAATCATCCATTCCGTGGCCAACCCCATTTCCAAGCTGACACCGGCCATTCATGTCTATGGCGGCGATTTCTTCAATCCACCCGTGCCGCGCAGCCAATGGGATCACGAGACCCTGATCGAGGAGCCGTGGGATATGCAAAATACCCACAAGGTGTTCCGCCAGGCGGATCTGCGCTTCAAGGCGGGCCTGGCGGCGGGCGCGGAAGAGGCTTAGCGGGGGAAATTGAGCCCAGGCTCAAGGTAGGGTAGTTTGGCGGCCCCCAATTCATACCGCCAACGCCCGGAGGACACGCGGTGATAACCAGTTTCTTCTCTTGGTTGGAACGCGTGACCGATCCCTTGCCGGCCGCGCAGCCGGAGATGCCGCCGGCGTCGCTTATTCCCTTTATTTTGCACTACGCCCGGCCATTTTGGTTGTTGCTGCTGGCCTCGGGGCTGTTTTCCACGGTCATTGCGCTGCTGGAGGTAACATTGTTTGCCTTTCTGGGCCGTCTGGTGGATTGGCTGGCGACGGCGGACCGGGCCACGTTCTGGGCCGATCATGGTGGTGAACTGCTGTTCATGGGCATCGTGGTCCTTGGTTTGCTGCCGCTTCTGAAGTTCGTCTACAGCGCCATTTCACATCAGGGCCTGTTGGGCAATTTTGCCATGCGTACACGCTGGCAGGCGCACCGCTATCTGCTGCGCCAGAGCATGGAATTCTATCAGGATGATTTTGCCGGCCGGGTTGCCGCCAAGATGATGCAGACCGCCCTGGCGGTGCGCGATATCGTCATGAAACTGACGGAAGTCCTGCTTTACGTCGTGGTCTATTTCGGCGCCGCCGTCGTGCTGTTCGCCAGCAGTGATTTACGCCTGACCGCGCCCATGCTGCTGTGGCTGGTGGGCTATCTGATCGCCATGCGCTATTTCGTGCCCCGCCTGCGGGATCTGTCCATGGCCCAGGCCGAGGCGCGCTCGGTCGTTACCGGCCGGGTGGTGGACAGCTATACCAATATCGGCACGGTCAAGATGTTCGCCCATGCGGCCTATGAAGACGGCTACGCCCGCGAAGGCATGGAGGCGTTTCTGGAACCGGTCTATGGCCAGATGCGCCTCTCCACCATGCTGACCCTGATCCTGAACATCATGAACGCGGGCCTGATTTTCTCTATCGCGGCGATGGCGGTCTGGCTCTGGTATATCGATGCCACCTCCGCCGGTGCCATCGCCCTGGCCGTGGGCCTGGTACTGCGCCTGCAAGGCATGTCGCAATGGATCATGTGGGAGGTTTCCAACATTTTCGAGAATATCGGCGTGGTCCTGGATGGCGTGGAAACCATCGCCCGTGAACGGGCCATCGAGGACGCGCCGGACGCAGTGCCATTGGAAGTAGCGGCGGGCGGCATCCGCTACGACCATATATCCTTCAATTACGGCAAAGAGCGCGAGGATGTGGAGCAGGGCGTGATCTCCGGCCTGGATCTGGATATCCGGCCCGGCGAGAAAGTCGGCATTGTCGGCCGTTCCGGGGCCGGTAAATCAACCCTGGTCAGCCTGCTGCTGCGTTTCTATGACCTGCAGGACGGCCGCATCTTGATCGACGGCCAGGATGTCGCCGGCGTCACCCAGGAGAGCCTGCGGGCCCAGATCGCCATGGTTACCCAGGATACCTCGCTGCTGCACCGCTCGGTCTTTGAAAATATCAGCTATTCCAGGCCAGGCGCGACGGAGGCCCAGGTAATCGCAGCGGCGCAAGCGGCCCGGGCCGACGATTTCATCCATGATTTGCAGGATGGCAAGGGCCGGCGCGGCTATCAGGCCCATGTGGGCGAGCGCGGGGTAAAACTGTCGGGCGGCCAGCGCCAACGCGTCGCCATCGCCAGGGTGTTATTGAAAGACGCACCGATCCTGATCCTTGACGAGGCGACCTCCGCCCTGGATTCGGAAGTGGAGGCGGCGATACAGGAGAGTTTTCAGGCCCTGATGGCGGGCAAGACCGTCATTGCCATCGCCCACCGCCTGTCGACCATCGCCGCCATGGACCGCCTGATCGTCATGGATCAGGGCCGTATCGTGGAGGAGGGCGATCACGAAACCCTGCTGCGGCGCGGCGGCCTGTATGCCGAGCTGTGGTCCCGCCAATCGGGCGGTTTCCTGGCCAAGGATGCCGCCGAATAGTTGGAAGTTGGTCCACGGAGATTGACCTGGGCGAAACGATAGCTTAGGTGGGCTATTCAATATTGAGTATGCGCGTCGAGTGCGTGAGAGGAGTGATCCCATGGTGGAACAAGATCGTCAGCCTGATATCGAGGATGATGAACCACCATTGGAAATCTACGAGGAAGTCAAAAAGGCGCGCATTACCGGTCCAGTCTATTGGCTGACCCTGTTGCTTGGCGGCTTCGGCATCCTGGTCGCGATTAACCAGACCTTTAGTTTGAACGCCTTCAACCATGTGCTCATCGACAATCAGTATTTTTATCTGCTGATCGCGATCTTTCTTTCCCTCGCATTCCTGATATTTCCGGCGCGCAAAAAGGACGCCGGCCACGTTCCCCTGTACGACTGGGGTTTTTTCGCGGTCACCATGGCGACCTCGCTGTATCTGTCCTATCACGGCGGCGACATGATCCTGAAAGGCTGGGATATCGTCGCACCGCCCATGCCGACGGCTGCCGCGGCCATCATGTGCTTCCTGGCCATGGAAGGGGTGCGCCGGGCCGGTGGGACGATATTGTTCGTTGTCTGTCTGGTTTTCTTTTTCTTTCCCCTGTGGACGGAGCATGCGCCGGGCTTTCTTTGGGGCGCGGGGAAGGGGCCGGCTGAACTGGTCCGCGCCTATGCCCTGGGTTTCGAAAGTATCGTCGGCATGCCGATGCGGGTCGCTGGCAATATCCTCATCGGCTTTCTTGTCTTCGGCTCGGCCCTGGTGATCACGGGTGGTGGCGAGTTTTTCATGAATTTCGCGGCTGCCCTGCTGGGCAAGACCAGGGGCGGTCCGGCCAAGGTCGCCATTCTTTCCAGCGGCTTTTTCGGTTCGCTCAGCGGCAGTGTTATTTCCAACGTCGTGACCACGGGACAATTGACCATCCCGACCATGAAGCGGGCCGGTTACAAACCGGCTTATGCGGCTTCGGTCGAGGCCTGCGCCTCCACGGGCGGAACATTGATGCCTCCCGTTATGGGTGCCGTCGCCTTTCTGATGGCGGAATTCCTGAATATTCCCTACCGCGATATCGTGATCGCGGCCGCCGTGCCGTCATGTCTGTTTTACCTGGCGCTGCTGTTGCAGGTCGACTGCTATGCCGCCGCCAAGGGCCTGAAGGGACAGGCGGCCGAGGAAATTCCTAGCATGCGGGAGACCTTGAAGGACGGCTGGTTCTATCTGTTCAGTCTGGCGCTGCTGGTATATCTGCTGGTTTGGGCCCGTATCGAACTGTACGCGCCTTACTATGCGACGATCGTTCTGTTGGTGTCCGCGACGATCTTCAGGAAAAAGGGGCGGCGCTTCAATTTCGCGAAGTTTCGTGAACTGGTGATCGAATCCGCCTCGATTATTTCCTCCATCATCGCCATTCTGGCGGGCATCGGCGTCATTGTCGGTTCATTGGCGTTCACCGGCGTGGGCGGCGCGTTCTCGCGGGAACTGCTCGGATTGGCGGGCGGCAGCCTGCCATTCCTGCTGGCCATGGGGGCGCTGACCTCTTTCCTTCTCGGCATGGGCGTCACGGTCAGCGCTTGTTATATTTTTCTCGCCATCGTGATGGGGCCGGCCCTGATCGAATTTGGCCTGGACCCCATCGCCAGCCACCTCTTCATCCTTTATTGGGGCATGATGTCCTATATCACGCCGCCCGTCGCACTGGCGGCGGTGGCGGCGGCGGTGATTGCAAGGTCCGGCGCCATGGAGACGGCGTTCCTGGCGATGCGGCTGGGCTCGATCAAGTTCATATTGCCTTTCATCATCGTGCTGACGCCATCGCTGATCATGCGCGGCGAGCCCGATGCCATTCTCATTTCCATCTCGGCCTGTGCCATCGCGGTCCTGCTCATGTCCGCCGGGTTCGAGGGCTATCTGTACGGTGTCGGCAAGCTGCAATGGCCGTCGCGGATTGCCCTGCTGATCGCCGCCGCCGGCTTCATCTACACCGACGTCTATAGCTATATGGCCGCCGCCGTGCTGGTCGCCCTGACCTACGGTGCGAACCTGATCTGGTTGCGGCCACGCGCGGCGTAAACTTTTTTCGTGGTGTCCCGGCAAGAAATTTGAAACCGGCGACTGTTGTCACTCCCGCGCAAGCGGGAGTCCATGCCTGTATCTGCTGTACCAGATAACAAACTGACAATTAGTGCACTATTGGGCGTCGCATGGATCCCCGCTTTCGCGGGGATGACGATTTGCAAAGAATTTGAAAATACCAGGAAAATACCGATGGCATTCCGAGTTGCGCGGACGCGCTAACCGGCCGGCAGGCCAACATTCCCGAGGCAGCATTTCTTGTATTTCCTGCCGCTGCCGCAGGGGCAGGGGTCGTTGCGGCCAACCTGTTTGGCCGGTTTTTTCTCCGCCCCGCGCAAGACGTCCATTATTTTCGAGGCCGGCAGCCTGGCTTTCCTGAGGCCCGAGAGCCGCCGCAGATAGGGCCGGGCGTGCAGGGCGAAATGCTTGTAGCCGGCGCAAAGATAGTTTAGGCCGTCTTCGCCGTCGGGGGTCTGGATGAAGCGGTCCTTGGGACAGCCGCCATTGCAGGATTTGAGAACCTCGCAATCCCGGCAATACCGCGGCAGGGAATCCTTCTTGTCGCTGCCGAATTTCGCCTGCGCCTTGCCGTTGATCAAATCCACCAGCGGCGTTTCCAGGATATTGCCCAGCATGTGATCGGGCTCAACAAAATGATCGCAGGAATAAAATTCCCCGGTGTGTTCAACCACCACCACATCGCCGCAGGTTTCCCGCAACACGCATAGGGAATGGTCCAGGCCGATATAGGGCCGCAGCGCCTCCTCGAAATTGTGGATCGTTATGCGCCCTACATCGTTGCGGACCCATTCATCAAAGACCGCGCTTAGAAATTCGCCATAAAGCTTTGCCGGCACGGATTCTCCGCGTACGCCATTTTCGCCGTCGCGGATCACCAGGGGCAGGAATTGCAGAAACTCGGCGCCGATTTCCTTGAAGAAGCGGTAGACCGCCGCCGGTTGCCGCGCGTTTCTGTCATTGACGACGCAGAGCAGATCGCAATGGATGCGGTGTTGCTTGAACAGGCGGAAGGCCTGCAGCACCTGTCTGTGGGTCGCTTTCGCCTTCTTGGTCACCCGGTAGTGGTCGTGCAGATGCGGCGGGCCGTCGATGGAGAGGCCGACGTAGAAGCGTTCGGCGGCCAGGAAGCGGCACCATGCCTCGTCGATCAGCGTGCCGTTGGTTTGAATACCGTTGCGGATTTCGCGGCCTTCGGGGCAGTGGCGTTGCTGGATCTCCAGAATGCGCCGGAAATAGTCGATGCCAAGAAGGGTCGGCTCGCCGCCGTGCCAGGAAAAAAAGATCGTCTCGTCTGGGCTGGCCTCAATGTGCTGGGCGATATAGCTCTGCAGCAGATCATCGGCCATGCGGTGGGATTGCTTCGGATAGAGTTCCTTTTTCTCCAGGTAATAACAGTAGCCGCAGTCCAGATTGCAGACCGCGCCCACCGGCTTGGCCATAACCTGAAAGCCCCGTTTCGCCGTCTCCACCGTCACTCGCCCCCCTACTCGAACCGCGCCGTGGCGTCTTGTTGCAGCAGATAGCGCTGGATTTTGTTGGTGGAGGTGCGGGGGAAGTCGTCCACCACCTCCACATAGCGGGGCACCTTATAGTCGGCGATGGCGCCCCGGCAATGGTCGATCACGTCCTCGGCGCTTAACGTTGCACCCGGCGCCGCCATGACGAAGGTGAAGCCGACCTCGCCCATGCGGGCATCGGGCACACCGCAAACCACGGCCTGGTAGATGTCCGGGTTGGTTTCTAGAAAGCGTTCGATCTCCGCCGGGTAGGCGTTGGAGCCGCCGACGATGAACATCTCCTTGGCCCGGCCGGTGATCAGCAGATAGCCGTCCGGGTCGATCTGGCCCAGATCGCCGGTGCGGAACCAGCCCTCGGGCGTGATCGCGGCGGCGGTGGCTTCCGGATTCTTGTAATAGCCCAACATGACCAGATAGCCGCGCACCCAGATCTCGCCATCCTCGCCCTGGGCGACCTGGCGCCCGGATTCGGGGTCGAACACGCCGACCTCGTAATCGCCGATCGGCTTGCCCTTGTTTTCGCAGGTCACCTCGATAGGTGCGTCGAATTCGCTCAAGGTGGTCATGCCCATGGTTTCGGTCATGCCGTAAACCGCCTGCAAAGCCTCGAAATGCAGGGTCGTCTTGACCTTCCGGGCAATTGCCGGCGTCACTGGCGCGCCGCCGATCCAGGCGGTTTTCAGGCAATGGGTATCCCGGTCCTCGACACCGGGCTGGGCCAAAAGATCGAAAAAATGCGTCGGGATGCCGCCCAGAATGGCGATCCGTTCCCGCTCGATCAGGTCCAGGGCCTCGCCCGGCTCCCACTCCGCCATGGTGACCAGGCAACAGCCGTGCTGCATGGCGGGTATGGTGGTCGCCACTGAACCGGCCACATGGTACAGCGGCATGTGTCCCAGCACTTTGTCGCCGGCCTCCATATGCATGGCGCGGGCGATGTTCTGGCCTTCGATCAGCACCCGGTGACAATGCATCGCGCCCTTGGGCTGGCCGGTGGTGCCGGAGGTATAGATGATGATCACCGGATCCCCGGCCTCCACCGCCGCTTCCGCCGCTGCCAGGCCAACGTCTTTATGCGCCTGCGCCATCAAGGCAGCCTGGGAAATGGTGCCGGGATGTTCGGCGTCCCGCCACAGCACCACGGCGCGCAGTTCGGGCAGGCCATCGATCTGCATCGCGCCCGGCACCGCCGCTTCGAAACCGGGCGCCATTTCGCCGATCATGCCCAGATAGTCGATGTTCCAGTATTCCGGCATCGCCACCAGCACTTTGGCGTCGGACTGGCGCAGGATATATTCGACCTCCGAAACCTTATATCGGGTATTGATGGAGACCACGGTGGCGCCGATGCGGCAACAGGCGAACCAGGTCAGCAGCCAGGACGGGCTGTTGGTCAGCCAGCAGGCCACATGATCCCCCCGGCCCACGCCCAGGCTAAGAAATCCCCTGGCCAGGCGGTCAACCTGGGCATCGAAATCGGCGAAATTCATGCGCTGCCCCATGCCGACCACGAAATCGTTGTCGGGCCAGGTCCGGGCCGAGCGCCGCAGCGCCTGCCCTATGGTCGCGTTTTGCCAATCCATCTACGATACTCCTACATCCTGTCCGCCCGGCCAGCCCAGCCTTGCGGGGCGCGGCCAATGCCCTCATACTAACCCCATTGGCCGTCCTTGACGACGCAGAGCCATGGAGGAAGTGAATTGAGCTACGTTCGATATATCGATCGGACCAAGGCCTACTATCAGGCCGAAGGTTACGAAAAGCCCTATCAATGGGCGAATTATGACACCGTTCCCTTTACGCCATTGAAGAAACCCCTGGCGGAAAGCCGGATTGCCCTGGTCTCCACGTCCGAAATCGCCTCCCACGCCTGGGAAGATCAGCGCCTGCCGGATGAAAAGGGCGAGGCCTCAAACGTCTATGGCGTTGCGGTCGATACGCCGGTCGAGGACCTATACAGCCGGACTCACAGTTACGACATGAATGCCACCACGCTGGATGACGTGAACAGCTATTTTCCCGTGACCCGGCTGCAGGAACTGGAAGCCGAGGGCCGGATCGGCAGTCTGGCGCCCACCGCCTACGGCGTCTACAACGCCTATTCGCAAAGCAAGACCAATGATGTGGATGCACCGGAAGTGCTGCGTGGCTGCCGCGAGGAAGCGGTCGACATTGCCCTTCTGGTTCCGGTCTGACCGGTTTGCCACCAGACCGTGAGTCTGGTCGCACGTCACCTGGAAGAAAACGGTATCCCCACCGTGGTTGCCGCCGCCGCCCGCGATATTGTCGAGACCTGCGGCGTGCCGCGCCTGCTGTTCACGGATTTCCCCCTGGGCAATCCCTGCGGCGAGCCCGGCGATGTGGCGCAGCAACGCCAGATCGTCGGCATGGCGATGGATCTGTTTGAAACCGCGGCGGAACCCCGCACCACGGTACCGACGCCATTTACCTGGTCCAAGGGTGATGCCTGGAAATCCAAGGTCTTCACCCAGGAACAGCCCTGGCAGACCGAGGAAGTCAAGAACGCCTGGTTGGCGAAAAAGGAGCTCTACCGCAAGCTCAAGGCGGAGAAGGAAGGATAGGCGATGGCCCGAAAGATCATCGTCTATTCGACACCTTTGTGTGCGCCATGCGAGCAGCTGAAGGGCTATCTGCGGGCCCATGACGTGGAGTTCGAAGCCAAGGACCTGATGATGGACGAGGAGGCCGCCGCCTTCATCGACAGCCACAATATCCGTTCGTCACCCGTCTTGCAGGTCGACGATCAGCTAATCTTCGGCCCCGAATTGGGACCGGAAAAGGTCGACGAGGTGCTGGGGCTGGACTAGGCCCGCGTCACCTATTCGAAAATCTCGGCCAGGCCGTCGCCGGTGGCGACGGTCTCACCGTGCTGATTCTTGACCGTGATATTGCAGACCAGCCATTTGCCTTTCCTGGTTTCCCGTTTGTCGATGACTTCGCCCTGGATGGTGATCTCGTCGCCGGGATAGACCGGCTTGCGAAAGCGGGTTTCCAGGCGGCGGTGCTCGCCCAGGTCCGGCCATAGCCAATCGGTCATGGCGCGGGTCATCAGGGAATAGGTCATCAGGCCGTGGCCGATCACATCGTCGAACTGCTTGCCGCCGGCGAAGCGTGTCTTCTCCAGATAATCATTGTCCCAATGCAAGGGGTTGTGATCGAAGGAAGCCGTGGCAAATTCCTGGATCATCTCACGCGTTACCGCGACCACGGGGCCAGGGAACTGAAAGCCGACGTCGGTGTCGCTGTATTTCGGGATCTCTTGTGCGTTGTTTGTCATGATCAAATCCCTCAATACGGCCGCATGGTCCAACCGCGGCCGGAACAGACTACGTCGCCGTCCTGATTGCGGAAAACGTTGTCGTGAATGGCAAAGATATTGCCCTTGCGGATGACCTTATCCAGGCAGCGTGCCTCCAGGGAAATGGTATCGCCGGGGCGCACCGGGCGCTGCAGGAACCAGTTCTGGCCCATGTTGACGGTCCCCGGGGTGCGCATGAAATGGTCGTGGCCGGTGCAGGCGAAGAGAAACAGCGCGTGGATGGAGGGCGGCGCGATCAGGCCGCCAAAGCGGCTTTTCCTGGCGTATTCTTCATCAAAATAAAGCGGGTTGAGGTCGCCGATGGAGCGGGCATA
>JASLLM010000109.1 GCA_030747035.1 Alphaproteobacteria bacterium
CCGAATGCCCTGGCGCAGTCGATCGCGCTCTCATAGCCCGCATCGGCATGGCGCACGACGCCGGTGGCCGGGTCGTTCCACAGCACCCGCTCGATGCGCCGGGCCGCGTCTTTCGTGCCGTCACAGACGATGACCATGCCGGCATGCTGGGAATAGCCCATGCCGACGCCGCCGCCGTGATGGATCGAAACCCAGGTGGCGCCGGAGGCGCAGTTGACCAGGGCGTTCAACAATGGCCAGTCGGATACCGCGTCGGAGCCATCCTTCATGGCTTCCGTTTCCCGGTTTGGCGAGGCGACGGAGCCGGAGTCCAGATGATCCCGGCCGATCACGACGGGCGCCGATAGTTCGCCACTGGCGACCATCTCGTTGAAGGCCAAGCCCAGGCGGTGCCGGTCGCCCAGGCCGACCCAGCAGATCCGCGAGGGCAGGCCCTGGAACTGGATACGCTCCCTGGCCATGTCCAGCCAGTTGTGCAGGTGGTGATCGTCCGGCATTAGCTCCTTCACCTTGGCGTCGGTGCGGTAGATATCCTCCGCCTCGCCCGACAGCGCCACCCAGCGGAAGGGCCCGATCCCCCGGCAAAACAGGGGCCGGATATAGGCGGGCACGAAGCCGGGAAAATCAAAGGCGTTGTCGACCCCCGTGTCCTTGGCCATCTGGCGGATGTTGTTGCCGTAATCCAGGGTCGGCACGCCCGCGCCGTGAAAGGCCAGCATGGCGCGGACTTGCACGGCCATGGATGTCATGGCCGCCGCCTCGACAGCCTTGGGGTCGCGTTCCTTCGCCGCCGCCCACTCTTCCAGGCTCCACCCCGCTGGCAGGTAGCCATTGAAAGGATCGTGGGCCGAGGTCTGGTCGGTGACGATATCGGGATGCTCGCCACGCGCCACCAATTCGGGGAATATCTCCGCCGCGTTGCCCAGCAGGCCCACGGACAACGGTTTCTTCTCAGCGCAGGATGCCTTGATCAGGGCCAAGGCTTCATCCAGGCTGTCGGCGCGCCGGTCCAGATAGCCGTTTTGCAGGCGGGCATCGATGCGGCTGGGCTGGCATTCCACCGCCAACAGCGAAGCACCGGCCATGGTCGCCGCCAGGGGCTGCGCCCCGCCCATGCCGCCCAGGCCGCCGGTCAGAATCCAGCGCCTCGACAGATCGCCGCCGTAGTGCTGCCGGCCTACCTCGACGAAGGTCTCGTAAGTGCCCTGGACGATGCCCTGGCTGCCGATATAGATCCACGAACCGGCGGTCATCTGCCCGTACATCATCAAACCGACCTTATCCAGTTCGTTGAAATGCTCCCAATTGGCCCATTCTGGCACCAGGTTTGAATTGGCGATCAGCACACGGGGGGCGTCGGCATGGGTGCGCAGCACGGCTACCGGCTTGCCCGATTGCACCAGCATGGTCTCGTCCGCTTCCAGGGTTTTCAGCCCGTCGCTGATCTGGTCAAAAGCCTGCCAACTGCGCGCGGCCCGCCCGATCCCGCCATAGACCACAAGCTCCTGCGGGTTCTCCGCCACCTCGGCATCCAGATTGTTCATCAGCATGCGCAGCGGCGCTTCCGTCAGCCAGCTTTTGGCGTTGAGCGTGCTCCCCCGGGGCGCCTTGATGTCCCGCGAATTGTCGATGCGTGCGTCAATCGTCATGTCAGGCTCCCTGGCAATTCCTTGACATAATTCGTAGGCTGATTTGCTGCCGTCCGCAACGAATCCATGGGGGTGCCATGACCAAAATGATGACCCTGCTGCCTGGCTCCGCTACCTTGGCAGACCTGGCGCGGCTGTATTGGGATGGCGCGCCAGCGCAATTGCACCCCGATACCGGCCCCGGCATCGATGCCGCCGCCGCCCTGATCGCCCGCGCCTCGCGGGACGTGGCGCCGGTTTACGGCGTCAACACGGGCTTTGGCAAGTTGGCCAACACGGCCATCGCGCCCGAGGATAGGGCGGCGCTGCAACGAAATCTGATCCTCTCCCACTGCTGCGGTGTCGGGGCGCCGTTGCCTGCACATATCGTGCGCCTGATCATGAGCCTGAAGCTGTTGTCCCTGGGGCGGGGTGCCTCCGGTGTCCGCCGCGATGTGGTTGATCTGCTGACGGCCATGCTGGCCAAGGGCGTGATGCCGGTGATACCCGGCCAGGGTTCGGTTGGGGCATCGGGAGATCTTGCCCCCCTGGCCCATATGACTGCCGTGATGTTGGGGGAGGGGGAGGCGCAATACCATGGCCAAACCATGACCGGCGGCGCTGCCCTGGCGGCGACCGGATTGGCGCCCATCGTGCTGGGCCCCAAGGAAGGCCTGGCCCTGATCAACGGCACCCAGGTCTCCACCGCCCTGGCCCTGGCCGGCCTGTTCGAAACCTGGCGCTGCGCCCTGGGCGCCATTGTTACCGGGGCGCTCTCGACCGATGCCATCATGGGTTCCGCCGCGCCTTTCAGGCCGGAGGTTCAGGCCCTGCGCGGCCATCAGGGTCAGATCGATACCGGCCTGGCGTTGCGCGCCCTGATCGAGGGTTCGGAAATCCGCGCGGCGCATCGGGACGATGATGAACGGGTGCAGGATCCCTATTGCATCCGCTGTCAGCCCCAGGTGATGGGCGCCTGCCTGGATCTGCTGCGCTTCACCGGCCGGACCCTGGCCGTGGAGGCCAACGCGGTGACCGACAATCCCCTGGTCTTCACCGACGACAACACCATCGTCTCGGGCGGCAATTTCCATGCCGAGCCGGTTGCCCTGGCGGCCGATCAGATTGCTCTGGCCATTGCCGAGATCGGCGCGGTCTCGCAACGGCGGGTGGCTTTGCTGGTGGACCCGGCCATGAATTTCGGCCTGCCGGCGTTTCTCTCCCCCGATCCGGGCCTGAACTCCGGTTTCATGATCGCTGAAGTGACCACCGCCGCACTGATGGCGGAGAACAAGCAGATGGCCGCGCCCTGTTCGGTGGATTCCACGCCGACCTCCGCCAATCAGGAGGATCATGTCTCCATGGCCGCCCATGCCGCGCGGCGCCTGCTGGCGATGGCGGAGAACCTGTCGCAAATCATCGGCGTGGAGCTGCTGGTCGCGGCCCAGGGCGTGGAGTGCCGCGCGCCGCTGCAAACCAGCGCCGCACTGGGCAAGGTCATCGCCGCCTGCGCCGGGAGGTTTCCAGTCTGGGCGACGACCGCTTTCTCGCACCCGATATGCAGACCGCTGCAGGCCTGATCCGCTCCGGCGCAATTGTCGAGGCGGTTGGTTCATGGCCCGCCGCGCCGGGGCTTTTGTCGTCCTAGGATGGCGGCGGAGCTACCGGCAACGGCGTTTCCGCGCTGGCCGTCAGGCATCCAAGGCTTGTCTCACGGCCCGCGCCAGGTTCGTGACCCGGTATGGCTTCTTTAGCAGTTCGACATCGGCTGTATTCTTGCCTTGTTTGTTGAGCAGATCACGCGGGTAGCCGGACGAAAATATGACCTTGCCGTTTTCCTTGATCCGCCGAAACTGCATCGCCAAATCTGGACCCGTCATGCCTTTCGGCAATACGACATCGGTCAAAAGCAATTGGATATTTTCCGCGTTCTGAAAAAAAGTTTGCGCTGTGGGACCGTCAGCCGCGGTCAAAACGTTATACCCAAGCGAACTCAGAACCCTATTTACGTAAGCAGATACATCTTCATCGTCTTCAACCACGAGGATGGTTTCCGTGCCTCTGGGCATCAGCGTCCGCTTGGCGGTGCCGTCCGAGGTCTCTTGCTGCGTCTGCGTTGCAATCCTAGGCAGGTAGATTCGAACCGTCGTACCCAGGCCGAGTTCGCTGTACAACGTGACATTGCCGCCACTTTGCCGCGCGAAACCAAACACCATGCTCAGACCAAGTCCGCTACCCTCTCCAATATCCTTAGTGGTAAAGAATGGGTCAAAGGCGTGTTTCAGGGTTTCTTCCGACATGCCGGCACCGGTGTCGCTTACGGCGATAGCGACATAATCCCCCGCCGTCATATCATCAAATCCGGTCGCATCAGGTTTGGTCAAGGTCTGGTTCGTCACCTCCACCAGAAGCCGGCCGCCATTCGGCATGGCGTCGCGGGCATTGATCGCCAGGTTCAGCAAGGCGCTTTCCAATTGGCTTTGATCCGCCAGGATCGGCCAAAGGTCATCGGAAATCCTGCTCTCGATTTCATACTCTTCGCCCAAGGTTTGCCGCGCCAACCGCAGGAACGGAGACATGATCGCGGCAACATCCGTTTGTTTGGGAACCAGAGCCTGCATTCGGGCGAATGACAGCAGCCTGTCAACCAGGTCCGCGGCGCGCTGGGTTCCCTGCAACGCAATCGCCGCCAGATTCCGCGCCTCTTCGTCTTTTTGTAGCTGTTCTTCCAAAAAGCTAAGATTACCCATGATGGCGGTCAGAATATTGTTGAAATCATGGGCGATGCCGCTGGTTAGCTGCCCGACCGCCTCCATCTTCTGGGCCTGTTGCAACTGTGCTTCCTGGCGTTTCTGGTCGTCTATATCAAGGGTCAACACCACGACGCTGCCGTCGAACAAACGCTCTTCGCGGACCAGAAGCCACCGGTCATTCCGCATTGCTTCCGTATTTAACGGTTGATCGCCAAGGTCGCGGCGCCGCCGCAGCCGATCTTGCAGCCAGGCCTCCTCGTCCGGCAGAGCTTCGCCAATCAGGCCCTCCGCGAGCATTCGGCGCAGAATGGTCTCCAGGGTTTCACCGATCGGCGGTCTATTGTCGTTCGGGGAGACGATTTGCTGATATTTCCGATTGCAAGCAACAAGTTTTCCCTCGGCGTCAAATACCCCCATCGCCTCCGACAAATTCTCCATCGCCGTGAGCAGAACCTGATTAGCCTGCTGGGCTCGTCTTTGTTCGGTAACGTCCACGAATGTGTTTTGCCGGGCCGGTGCGCCATCCCAATGAATATTCTGCGCATTGCCCTCGACCCAAATGAGTTCGCCATTGGGCCGGAGAACCTGAAAATCGATGAAATGTTCATGCTGTTGATCGCGGTACTCCGCGATCCGGGACTTTTCGTGCTCCGGGAAAAGCTGCTCTACGGAAACACCAATGAAATCGTCGGGATCATAGCCATGTATCCTGGCGGCGGCGGCATTGGCGTAGGCAATTTTGCCGTTTTGATGGACGATCACGCCCTGAACGGAACCGTCGACAAGATCGCGGTAGCGCTGTTGATTTTGCCGCAGGACAAGTTGGGTCTGCAGAGCTTCCGTGATATCGCGTTCGGCGCCCCGATAACCAAGGAATTGTCCTTCACCATCAAAAAATGGACGGCCGCTGACGCTCTGCCACATGGACGTGTCGCCGTCCTCAGCGGCACGTTGGTAAAGAAAATCGCGGAATGGTTGGCGCGCTTGCAAGGTTTCGAGATGTTCGTCCCAGACATCGTTGTCATGGTCATCTACCAGCAGATCCTGCCGCGTCTTGCCAAGGTACCATTCCGGTGGCCGGCCAAAGACGGCTTCCACATTCGGGGATACATAGGTGAACCGCAGCTCCGAATCTGTTTCCCAGAACCAATCAGCCGAAGACTCGGCAAAATCCCGAAATCTCTCTTCGCCCGCCTGCAACTCGTGCTGCGCTGCCTTCAGATCGGTAATATCCGTGCGCACCGCGACGATGCCGCCGTTCGAAGTGCGGTGTTCGCTAAGACGAAATTGCTTGCCATTGGCGAAGAGCTGCTCTCTCGACGTGCCGGCCGCATTTTTGTGCTCCTCCATCCTGGCCTCAATCCAGGCTTCTTCGCGGCCCACCGCGGCGTCGATTTGTCCGCTATGGGCTTGCACCCGCAGCAGCTCCCGAAAAGGCAC
Organism: Alphaproteobacteria bacterium; assembly: GCA_030747035.1. Taxonomy (GTDB): domain Bacteria; phylum Pseudomonadota; class Alphaproteobacteria. Next base: position 5,822 of record JASLLM010000109.1, read on the forward strand.
GCCTTCGCCAAGCGATTTGGCAAATGAAGGGAAAAGTTCCTGGTATTTGGTATTGAACGCCACCACTTCGTCTGCGGCATTGAAGACAATGAAGCCGTCCGAGATGGCGTCCAGCGCCCCCCGCAGCATCCCAATCTCATCGATCAGTTCCGCCCTGGTCTTCTTATCGTCTTTCAAAAAGCTTTTCCCCAACCCCACGGCGGCTTTCCCCTGCGCCGACGCTGCACGTTAGCGCATGTCGGGTTTAACCAAACCCGAACCCATGCGCTAAATCTTTTAGAATAGAGCAACTTATCCGCATTCAATTGAATGCGGGTTGCTCTAGTATCTAATTTCATGTGCGCGCCGGTCAACCGCTGATCGATTTCGCGCCATCGCATGGTTGCGACGACAAAGCCTGTGGTCGCTACGAAATACCAACCTGTCCCATGGCGAGGAATTTCTCCCGCCGGTGCTGGCGGGTGAAGCCGCCATCTTTGCCATCGAATTCTTCCAGCGCGGCCGCGATGGCATCGCCCAGGGCGGCGATGGTGGATGCCGGATTACGATGGGCCCCGCCCATGGCTTCCTCGACCACCTTGTCGACGATCTGCAATTTGACCAGATCCTGCGCCGTCACCTTCATGGCATCGGCGGCATCCTGGGCCCGCTCCGCTGACCGCCATAGGATCGAGGCGCAGCCCTCCGGCGAGATCACCGCGTAGACCGCATGCTCCAGCATGATCACGGCGTTGCCCGTGGCCAGGGCCACGGCGCCGCCCGAGCCGCCCTCGCCCACCAGGCAGGCGATCAGGGGCACACGGATGTCCAGGCAGGTTTCGGTCGAACGCGCGATGGCTTCCGCCTGACCACGCTCTTCGGCGCCGACACCGGGATAGGCACCCTGGGTATCGACGAGCGTGATGATGGGCAGGCCGAAGCGGTCGGCGAGGCGCATCAGACGGGCTGCCTTGCGGTAGCCCTCGGGCCGGGCCATGCCGAAATTGTGGCGCACCCGGCTTTGCATGTCGCTGCCCTTTTCGTGGCCGATCACCATCACCGAACGGCCGCGAAATCGGCCGATCCCGCCGGTGATGGCCTTGTCGTCGGCATAGGCCCGATCGCCGGCCAGGGGGGTGAAGCCATCGATCAGGCCGGCGACATAGTCGTTGAATTGCGGCCGGTCGGGATGGCGGGCAACCTGTACTTTCTGCCACGGCGTCAATTTGCCATAGGTCTCGCGCAGCAACTCGTCGGCCTTGGACTGCAGCCGTGCCACTTCCTCATCGATATCGGCGCCGCCCTCCTGCTCACCATCCAGTTGGCGCAAATCGTGGATGCGCGCCTCCAATTCGGCGATGGGCTTTTCGAAATCGAGAAAGCTAATCATTCATCAAAATCCACCGTGGCGCCCGGCCACCGCCATGGGTGCGCCTAGTCCGCTAGGGGATGCCGGGCATTGACCAAATCCTGCAGCCGTTCCTGCAGGATATGGGTGTAGATCTGCGTCGTTGAAATATCGGCATGGCCCAGCATTTGCTGCACCGCCCTGAGATCCGCGCCATTGGCCAAAAGGTGCGAGGCAAAGGCGTGCCGCAGGGAATGCGGCGAAACCTTGGAAGTGTCAATCTTGGCCGCCCGCGCCAGTTCCTTGACCAACTGAGAAAATCTTTGCCGCGTCAGATGTCCGCCCTTGGAGCGCGAGGGAAACAGCCAGTTGTCATCCGCCGGCCGGCGGACAAAGCGCGACCGCACCTTTTCGTAGGCCTGTAACGCCTTCATGGCGGCTTCGCTCAAGGGCACCATGCGCTCGCGCCCGCCCTTGCCCTTGACCACGATGAAGGCCCGGTCGGACTGCACCGCGGGGTGAGGCAGCATCAGCAGTTCCGAAACCCGCAGACCGGTGGCATAGAGCAGTTCCATGAGGGCGACCAGGCGGACGCCCTCCGCACCCTTATAGGTTTTTGCCGCCGCCAGCAGTTGTTCGACCTCGACCTCGGTCAAGACCTTGGGCAGGGGACGGACCCGGCGCGGGCTGTCAATTGCGGATGACGGGTCATCCGCGCGCATGCCCTCGGCATGCAGGAAGCGGTAAAACTGGCGCAACGCCGAGAGGCGGCGGGCGGCGGTGGAGGGGGCCATGCCCTCACGCTCCAGATGCGCCAAATAGTTGCGGATATCGTCGCTGGCCGCATCCGCGATGGCCGCGCCGGTGAAATCAGTAAAATGGCGCAGGTCCCGCCCATAGGAATCCAGGGTATTCTGCGCTGCGCCCCGTTCGACAGCTAGCATTTCCAGAAAGTTGTCGACGTATTGTAATGATTGAGACAACGCAACACTCGCATAAAATTATGACAAAACCAAAAAACCGGCGGAACACTATCCGCCTAATCTAGAAACCGGCGCCCAGCAATCCTTCCAAGGCCATCGCTTCGGCATCTTCCACCAGACCGATCCCGCGCAGGGCGGCAACAACCCGCCCCAAGGTCATGGTATCGCTCAGTGCCGGCCCACGCTCGCCCAAAAGCAACAGCGAAAGCAACACAACCTCACCCTTCCGTTGACCAGCCGCCGCCCGCTCCAACCCCATCAGCAACGAAGGTGAAGCCTGCGGAATATCTCTGGCTGGTGCCTCGAACAATGGTACCCACAGTTCTCCAGGCAGGTCTTTGCCCAGGGCTGCAAGCAGGCCATATAACCTTAAGGCGCGTTGGTACCTTTCCGCGCCGCCATTTGCAACCTCTCCCTGCCACCAGCCGGACAATACCTTTGCCATCGCGGGCGTCAAAGCCGGGTCGTTTTGCCCGCCAGCGGCGACGTAAAACAATGGCGCCAGGGTCAGCAGGGCGGCTGCCGCCTCGGGCTCGCCCGCGCGGGCAGGCTCCAAAATGGCCATCAGCCAATTTCGCGCCGCCTCCCTGTCGCCCGCTGCCAGCAGCGCACGCCCGGCGGCGGCGGCGAACCAGGCCAGTTTGGGATCGGCCGCGATCGTCCGGGTCATATCCAGATTGATCCGTACCGCGGTCATGTAATTACCGCTGCGCCTGCCATTCCGCCAGGCCGCGGCCAGGGCACGGGCACGGCCTTCTATCTGCGCGTCGATCTGGGCCACCTGATAAAGGATGGCGGAGGCCGAAGGTCCGGGCTGCCGCTTTGCCAACGCCAGCGCATCGGCGCTTTGTTCGGCCGAGAACGGCACCGAGGCGTAGACCCGGGCCAAGACACTTGTTGCCAGCGTCGCCAGGGCCTCGGCCCGTTCTGCCGCTTGCAGGCGCATGGGTAGGGTGGCATTGGGCGAAGTCGCGATGGCGCGCAACACAGCAGGTGAAGCCTGCTTTACCGCATCAGCCGGAATAGCCCGGCGGGCGGCGCGCAACATCGCCAGGTGCAGCGGTTCCGTTCGTGCGATTCGCTCCAGCGGTTCGGCTTCGCCGCTGTTCAAATTCGCCAATAGAGCAAAAAACGCCTCGTCCTCGACACCGTTTTCGTACAGCAGTTGTTCGTATAATTCGACCTGTGCCGTCTGGCCGTCCAATGCCAGACAAAATGCCATGATCTTTTGCCAGGCGACCGCGCTACCGGCCGTATTTCCACCATCCGACGCCTCGTCCGCGCCGAGTTGATTGCGCACGATCCGGCATGCTTCGCCGACATTGCCCGCCAGCAACTCGGTTTCGACCCGCACCTGCGCAAGGATGCTGTTGTTTGCCGATAGCGGGGCGAATTTCAATAATTGTGCAACGGCGTCCGAATCACCGGCGGCGGCCAGGCGCTGGATGCGCAGCGCGACCAGGGCGCTGCCGTCGCCATCCATGCCGTTTACGTCGTCAGGCGGCAGCGCCGTCGAAACCAGCAGGCGCCGGCGCAGTGATTGCATCGTCGGCGAAGTCGCCGCCACGGGCAACCGTGGCAACAAATTCATCACCATGGCCATTGGCGTCCCCGACCACATGCCGGCGCCGAAGCCGCCCTCCGCCTCGCTCAACAGGCCGATGGCGGAGACCTTCGTCTGCCCCAATGTCTTGACCTGTATGCCCTCGGCCTCGCCGCTGGCATCGGCCTGGGACTTGGCTTTCGGTGCCGTCTGGGCGGTGCCGGCGGCTGGCGCCAGTTTGTTTATCGCCGGCGAGGGTTGGGGCTGCGCGGCGCGCAGGGAGCGGGGCGGCTGTACCTGCCGGCGCGCCCTTTCTTGCAATTGTTCCGCCGTCAGTGCCTGGCCGGTCTTTGGGTCCAGGCGCAGTTGCAACGTTCTAGGCGCGCTACTTCTGCGCGGTGTTGGCGCTGGGCCGGCCTTGGCGCCGGGTTCGGTGACCATAGTGGGGCTTTTGCTATTAGGCACCGGCCCCACCGTTACGCTGGGCAGGTCCTTGCCCGTCGCGTCCGCCTGGCCCTGTTCCTGGTTTTGGCTTTGCGCCAGACGTAGGTCGGCAGCCGTCACGCCGTTCATGCCGGCCGCCATAAAAACGCACATTGCCGCCAGCAGCGGCAGTGTTTTAGCGTGGGAAGCGGTCATCGGGCAGAACCTTGTGCACGGGCGCGCTGGGCGCCGGGATCTCCCACATCGCCAGAAAGGCCATGCCGCCCGCAAGCAACAGCACGACAAAAGCGATAATGATCAGGGGTACACTTTTCATTTCAAATGGTAAATTCGTTTGGGCAAGGCGCGGTTTTCTTTCATCGGCACGGCGAATGGCGACAGCGGAATGGTTATTTGCTAGACTGTAATTGTGGCAAAACTTAGTCGACTTAGGCGCCAATCTATATATTGCCGGTCCGCGTTGCAACGGAACCCGGCAAAGGCGCCGAACATTTATGTAGCGGGCGCCATGCATCGCCCTTGGCTTGACCGTGCATGGCGCCGACGGTCATTGAAAGCGTCATGAGCGAAGCAATCCTTCCCAAATTGGACCGTGGCGTCGTCCTGGTTGGCCTAATGGGCGCGGGCAAGTCTTCCGTGGGGCGGCGGCTGGCGAAGCGGCTTGGATTGCCCTTTTTCGATGCTGATCAGGAAATCGAGAAGGCGGCTGATTGCAGTATCGAGGAAATTTTTGCCCGTCATGGCGAGGCTGCCTTCCGAAACGGGGAACGCCGGGTCATCGCCCGCCTGCTGGATGGCCCGCCGCAAGTGCTGGCGACGGGCGGCGGTGCCTTTATGGATTCGGAGACACGGGCTGCGATCGAGCAGCGGGGCGTCTCCATTTGGCTGCGGGCGGAATTGCAGATCCTGCTGGAACGCGTGCTGCGCCGCGACAACCGGCCGCTGTTGAAACAAGGCGATCCGGAACAGATTCTGCGTGAGCTGATGGCGGAACGGGACCCCATCTATGCTCAGGCGGATCTGACGGTCACTTCGGGCATGGGGCCGCACGAGGATGTGGTGGAAGATATCGTGACGGCCTTGCGGCAATATCTGGCGGCTGGTTCGAAGGACGGAGACTAATGGTGGGCAGCCCGAAACAGACTGGTGAGGGGCCAGACGCGCCGACCGAAACGGTGCGGGTTGAGCTGGCCGAGCGCTCCTACGATATTATTATTGGCGAGGGTCTGCTGGCCGATGCGGGAACCTATTTGGCGCCGGTTCTGACCCGGCCAAGAGTCGTCATCGTCAGCGACGAGACTGTGGCCGGACTGCACTTGCCGCCCCTACGGGAGGCGTTGAACCGATCCGGGATTCGCAATGACGCCATCATCGTGCCCGCCGGCGAAGGCAGCAAGAATTTCACGCAACTACAGAGCCTGTTGGACCGTTTGCTGGAACTGCGGGTCGAACGGCGGGACACTATATTGGCTCTTGGCGGCGGCGTGGTGGGCGATTTGGCCGGCTTCGCGGCCGCGATACTGCGCCGCGGCATAGATTTCATCCAATTGCCGACCACGTTGCTGGCTCAGGTCGACAGCTCCGTCGGCGGCAAGACGGCGATCAACGCGGCTCAGGGCAAAAACCTGATTGGCGCTTTTTATCAGCCCCGTCTGGTGCTGGCCGATGTTACAACCCTAACCAGCCTGCCGGCGAGGGAACTGCGCGCCGGCTATGGTGAAGTGGTGAAGTACGGCCTGATCGACGATTTCGAGTTCTTTCAATGGCTGGAAAAAAACGGCGCTGATCTGTTGGCCGGCTCGGGCGCGGCAATGCGTCATGCGGTGGCGGTATCGTGCCGGGCCAAGGCCGCGATTGTCGCCCGCGACGAGAGGGAAAGCGGTGATCGGGCCTTGCTGAATCTTGGCCATACCTTTGCCCATGCCTTGGAGGCCGAGGCCGGTTACGACGGCAGGCTGTTGCATGGCGAGGCGGTTTCGGTGGGCATGTGCATGGCCTTTGCGCTTTCAACCCGGCTGGGTCTGTGCCCAAGCCAGGATGCCGAACGGGTGCGGCGGCATCTCTCGGAGATGGAACTGCCGACCGGGACGGATGGGCTCGGCCTGGCGGCACTGACGGCGGAGACGATGCTCGGGCATATGCGACAGGACAAGAAGGTAACGGATGGCCAGTTGACGTTTATTCTGGCCCGCGGCATCGGCCAGGCTTTCGTCACCAGGGATGTCGCCGAGGCTGACGTGAAAGAGATGCTGTACGACGCGCTGCGGCCTGCTCGGGCCGGATAGCGGAAAAGAAAGAGGTAGGGACAATCACGCCATGGACGGCGAATTACTGTTCTCCATTTTGGGCGTATTGGTGCTGTTGGTTCTCTCGGCATTCTTTTCCGGCACGGAAACGGCCCTAACGGCGGTCTCCCGGGCGCGCATGCATCAGTTGGAGCGTCGCGGCGTGCGCCGCGCCAACCGGGTCAACCGATTGATTGCCAGGCCGGAACGTCTGATTGGCGCCGTACTGCTGGGCAATAATCTGGTCAATATTCTGGCCTCTGCCGTGGCCACTTCGGTGATGATTGCCTTGTTCGGCAAGGCGGGCGTGGCCTATGCCACTGCCATCATGACCGCCCTGGTCGTCGTCTTTGCCGAAGTATTGCCGAAGACCTACGCCCTGAACCGGCCCAACCGCACGGCCCTGGCGGCCGGCCCCATTATCGGGCCCATAGTTTTTGCCCTGGGCCCGGCGGTTGATCTGGTGCAGACCATCGTATCCGGCGTCTTGGGTCTATTCGGCGTGCGCATGCGTCAAGGGGAGGCGGCGGCGGACGCCTCGGAGGAATTGCGTGGCACCCTGGCGCTGCACGCCCGCGACGGCGCCATGGTCAAGAGCGACCGCGATATGCTGGATGCCATTCTGGATCTGTCCGATGTGGAGGTGTCGGAGGTCATGGTACACCGCAAAAACATGATCATGCTGGACGCCGATCAACCGGCGCCGAAAATTGCCGAGGCGTTGCTGGCCACGCCATACAGCCGGGTGCCGCTGTGGCAGGGCGATGTAGACAATATTGTCGGCGTCTTGCACGCCAAGGACTTGCTGCGTGCCATCAGTGCCGGCGCAAAGGATGCGGCAGCTTCCCACGCCACGCTTACCGCCCCGGGCCTGCATGACCTTTGGCGGGAGCCCTGGTTCGTGCCGGAGACCACGACGCTCATGGAACAGTTGAATGCCTTTCGGGCGCGGCGTGAACATTTCGCCCTGGTGGTCGATGAATATGGCGCGCTAATGGGCTTGGTCACGCTGGAGGATATCCTTGAGGAAATTGTCGGCGACATCAGCGACGAGCATGATGTCCTGCGCACCAGCGCCGTTCGCCGCGAGGCGGGCGGCAGTTTCATGATCGACGGCGTGGTCACCGTGCGCGACTTGAACCGGGATTTTGACTGGGATTTGCCCGAGGACGACGCCGCGACCATTGCCGGCCTGGTCATTCACCTGGCGCGGCGCATTCCGGATGTGGGGGAAAGCTTTAGTCTTGACGGCTTTACTTTCGAAGTCATGCGGCGGTTGCGCAACCAAGTCACCGCTGTTCGAATTCGCCCGCCTGGGGCCAAAACATAGCGGTGTTGTCGCCTTAGTCCTTCGTTGCGGTGTCGTTCTAGAGCAATTTTCAATTAAGTGGATTCGCCACGGCGATCCAACTAATTGATTCAATTGCTCTTCTCTTAAGAGTCCGAGCATGTTTAGAAGAAACATGTTCTAGGCTTGCCGAGCATTGGCGCGATAGAAATCCAGAATGAATACCCGCAGCTCGGACGTGAAATTGGCGCTGCCGCTGTCCTCGTCGGGTTCATTGGCGTTGTTGGCGCCGTGCACTTCCGTACAAATCTGGTTCAGATTTTTCTCCGTCCGGGCGCAGATTTCGGCCAGGGCATCCCACATTTCCGGTTCCAGTTTAATAGACGTGCGGCGGTCGCCGATCCGAATGTTACGGCGCGCGCCGCTTGCACCGCCGCCGAATCCATGACGAGCCTCTTGCGACATGGTTTATTCCTCTAATTGACATGTTGGGCCGGTGATATAAAACTATAAGGCGACTATAATTGCAATAAGACTATAAAACAGGAAGAAAATTGGCGAAAAGCAACCACCAAACTAAATTGGCGGTGTTAATTCTAAAATTCGCGCATTTTTCGGCTGTTATGCTTTGTTTTGCGCCTCGCTTGGCGTCAGCGCCCGTATTGACAGCGCGTGAATGCTGCCCGCCAACTCCTCTTTCAAGGTTTCGTTGACCAGACGTTGCCGGGCCAGGCGATTCATGCCCTCGAACGCCTCTGCTTCAACCACCACGGCAAAATGGCTTTCCCCGCCCTCGCGGGCGCCGGCGTGGCCGGCATGCATTTCCGATTGATCCTCCACCACCAGCCGCGCCGGGGCCAGGGCGGCCCGCAATTTCGCTTCGATTGTCGCCGCCATGGACATTGCCTGAATTCCTTTCGCTGTGCCGCGCCTGTTGCGATCCGGTATCGAAGCCGCGGCCTCTGGACTATTGAAAGCCGCACCCGATGCCAGCATACTCCTTCCGTGG
>JASLLM010000010.1 GCA_030747035.1 Alphaproteobacteria bacterium
TCGAATCACAAACACCCATTCAATCAAAGATCAAAAAGCAAAACGTCGATTCAGAAGATCCCGGAAACGCTCTAGTCAGCGGATTGCATATGCGCCGCGATATCGGCGAATGAAGCGGCCTCATCAATGAAAGTGTAACTGCCGTCCTGAATTTCTCTGGCCGCCGCCATGAAGGCGCCCAAGGCGCCGCGGGCCAGGGCCCCGCCCACACTGATACGGCGAACGCCAGCTTCGGCCAACTGCTCTGTGGTCATGTCGCTGCCCGACAGGCCCATGACCACGTTGACCGGCTTGCCCACGGATTGACAGACCGTGCGAATGGCATCCAGGTTGGGCAGGCCGGGCGCGTAGAGCACATCCGCGCCCGCTGACTCAAAAGCCCGCAGGCGTTTTATGGTGTCATCCAGATCCGGGTTGCCGCGGATGAAATTCTCCGCCCGCGCCGTCAGGGCGAAGGGGAAATCCTGCTCCCGCGCCGCCGCCACGGCGGCTTCCACCCGGTCCACCGCCAGATTGAAGTCATAGATGGCACTGCCTGAATAGTCTTCGATGGAGGCGCCGACCAGTCCCGTAGCGGCCGCCAGACGAAAGGTTTCGGCGACCTCTTCCAACGTCTCGCCATAGCCATCCTCCAGATCGGCGGAAACGGGCAGGGGCGTCGCGGCGACGATTTCGGCCGCATGGGCCAGCATCTCGTCCCGGCCGACCACCCCGTCCATATAGCCCCGGCTGAAGGCATAGCCGGCCGAGGTTGTCGCCAGGGCCTTGAAACCCATGCCGGTCAGAATTCTGGTGGTGCCAATATCCCATGGGTTGGGGATGACAAAGATTTCCGGCCCGGCATGAAGCGCCGAGAAAACCTTCGCCTTATCGTGCTGCGATTGACTCATGACCGATCCCCCATATTCGTTGCCCCGATCTGAGCGGCGGCGGCCTGCCCCGCCAGACGGCCAAGATTGACCGCCGTCAACAGGCCGTTGCCGGAAAGATAGCCCCAAACCTGGCTGCCCGATACCCCGCAGGCGGCGCCGCCACCAGCGTAAAGGTTTGGCAGCGCACTGCCGTCGGGGCGCAGAACCCGGGCCCGTGCATCGATTGCCAGGCCCCCTTGGGTGTGGAACAAGGCGCCGGTGACCTTGATGGCATGATAGGGCGCCATCAAGGCCGGCTGGGATGTGAAATCGCGCCCGAACGGATCGCTTCCCTGGCCCGCGGCAAGCTTTTCCGTCTCCGCCAGGGTTCGGGCCAGGACGTCGGCCGGGACATTGATGGCCTCGGCCAGGGCAGCGGCATCGCTGCCTTGACGGACGGCACCCGCCGCCTCGGCTTCGTTGAATTCCTCGAACTCATGGCCCAGGGCCAGCAGGCGGTCGTCGAAAACCAGCCAGGCGGTCCCTTCCGGCTGGGCCAGGACGTCGACGGTCTGCTCCGAATAGCCCCGGTGCTCGTTGGAAAAGCGCTGGCCGCGATTGTTGATCTGAATGCCGCCGTTCATCATCAGGGCCCAGGTGATCAGGATGCCATGGGGCGCGGCGACCGAGCCATGCCCCTGGTAGGCACCCATGTGACGGATGTCGGCGCCCAATGCCGTGCCCCAGACGACCGCATCGCCCTGATTGCCGGGATGGCCGAAATACTCCGCCTCTGTCATCTCCGGAATATGTTCGGCGACCATGGCGGGATTGCCGCCAAAACCGTTGCAGGCCAGAATCAACGCCTGGCAGCCGATCATCTCCCTGCTGCCGTCGGGCCGCTGTATCGTCAGGCCGGCCACCCGGCCGTCGCTGTCGGCCAGCAAATCCGTTACCGTGGCGTTGGTCATGATATCGATACCGGCGGCTTCCGAGGCGCGCAACAGGCCGGCCATCAGGTCGGCACCCTGCCGGGAGGGCGGGGCATGCATGCGCAGGGCGGAAAAGCCGGGATAGAGAAAACCGCCGACCAGGGTCAATTCGATGCCATGTTCGGCGACCAGCCATTCGACGGTCGGGCCGGACGCCGCCGCGACCGCCCTTACGATGGCCGGATCGGCCTGGCCCTTGGCCTTGGCCTGGACGTCGTGGATCAACATCTCCACCGTGTCCTCGACACCCTGTTCCCGCTGCATGGCGGTGCCGCAGGCCGGGATCATGCCGGACGAAAGCCCGGTGGAGCCCGACGGCAGGGCATCCCGCTCCAGTACCAGGGGGCTAAGGCCGGCGTCTGCGAGGGTCAGGGCGGCGACCAGGCCGCAGGCGCCGCCGCCGACGATGGCGACGGGAACCTCGGTCTCGAACTCAATGCCATCGGCGGGCAGAACACTCATGGCGGGCTCCCTTCCGCTTTCAACCGTCTTCAAAGTTTCCTGCATCGAAGCGTTCACCGGCGGCCAGCATCTCGGGCGTGCCGATCAAGGCATTCATCTCGTCGAAGTCGATCATCTGGCTTCTGAATTGCGAGGTGTCGCCATGGGCTTGCAGCGAGGCGAAATAGCGCCCCATCAAATGGCCCACGGCGCGGGCCAGGCCGCCGGGGAAGATAACCATGGAATAGCCGATCTCTTGCAATTCAGTTGCCGGCCGGATGGGTGTCTTGCCACCTTCCACCATGTTCGCCAGCAGCGGCGCCTTGCCACCAAGACGGCTGGTGACGGTACGCATTTCCTCCAAATCCCGGGGTGCCTCCACGAACAGGATATCGGCGCCCGCCTCGTGGTAGCGCTCGGCCCGCGCCAGGGCGGCATCCAATCCCTCGACGGCGATGGCGTCGGTCCGCGCCATGATCAGGGTGTCCTGGCTGCGGCGGGCATCCACCGCCGCCTTGATCTTGCCGACCATCTCGGCCGCCGAAACCAGGGTCTTGCCGGATAGGTGCCCGCAGCGCTTGGGCAGGCTCTGGTCCTCCAACTGAATGACATTGGCGCCGTTGCGCTCGAACAGCTTAACCGTTCGGATCACGTTTAGGGCATTGCCATAGCCGGTATCGGCATCGACGATCAGGGGGATTTGCACCCGTTCACCAATGGCCGAGAGGACATTGGCCACTTCATCCATCCCCACCAGGCCCAGGTCGGGCCGGCCATAGCGTGTATAGGCGATGGAGGCGCCGGACAGATAGGCGGCGGGAAAGCCCGCCCGCTCCACCATCAGGGCGCCGAAGGCATCATAGATACCCGGTGCGATCAGGATTTCAGGACCCCGAAGTTGGGCGAGCAGATTGGTGCCGTCGGTCATAGCTGATTTTCTCCATTGGGTTGGCCGCGACTATGAAGCAAAGCCGTCCTAGCCGGAAAGTGGAAAATGGCACGCTATGGTGTGGCCGGGAGAGACTTCGCCGGCTTTGGGTTCCTGTTCAGCGCACAGCGGCTGGGCGTGGGGGCAACGGGTGCGAAAGCGGCAGCCGCTGGGCGGATCGGTGGGCGAAGGCAACTCGCCCGCCACCATGTCGATCCGGCCCAAGGGGCGTTTAGGGTCGGGAGCGGGGACGGCGGCCAACAGGGCGGCGGTATAGGGATGGCCTGGATGGCGGTACAACTCTTCCGCCGGCGCCAGTTCGCACAATTTGCCCAGGTACATCACCGCGACCCGGTCGGAGATGTGTTTGACCACCGCCAGGTCATGGGAAATGAACAGCATGGTCAGGGCGTGGCGCGCCTTCATCTCCTCCAGCAAGTTCAGGATCTGCGCCTGAACGGAAACGTCCAGGGCCGAAACCGGCTCGTCGCAGATCAGGAGTTTTGGCTCCAGGATAATGGCGCGGGCAAGAGAAATCCGTTGGCATTGCCCACCAGAGAATTCATGGGGCAACCGTTCCATGGTCTGCTCGGCGTTCAGTCCCACATCGGACAGCACTTCCGCGATCCGCCGGTTCTTTTCCTCCGTCCCCAGCTCACCTTGAACAGCCAAGGGCCCGCCGACGATGTCGCGGACCCGTCTGCGTGGGTTGAGCGAGGCGATCGGGTCCTGGAAAATCATCTGGAACTTGGCCCGCAGGGGCCGCAAATCCTTGCGTGGAAGCGCCGCCAGGTTCATGCCCTCGAGATGGACCGAGCCCCGCGTGGGCCGGGGCAATTGCATGACGGCGCGGGCGGCGGAGGTCTTGCCGCAACCGGACTCGCCTACCAGCCCCAGGGTTTCGCCACGGCGGATATCGAACGAGATGCCGGAAACCGCGTGCACTGTGCGGCCGTCGCCACCGTCATGTTCGACGACCAGATCCCGGACGGCGAGAATGATATCGTGGTCATCTTGCCTCTGCCGGTTCATGGCGTGGTCCCTACGCTTTGTGGAAACCAGCAGGCCTGGGCATGGGTACCGTCGGAGGCCAATTGCAACGGCGGTGAATGGCGCCGGCAGCGTTGCTCCACATGGCCGCAACGGGGGGCAAACAGGCAGCCCTTCGGCGGGTGGATCAGGTCGGGAGGGCGGCCAGCGATGGCATCGATCCTGCGGTGCGGCGGGTCATCGACCCTGGGGATGGAATTCAACAGGGCGGCGGTATAGGGCATGCGGGTATTGCGGAACAATTCTGGAGTCTCCGCCCACTCCACTATGCGGCCCGCATACATCACCGCGACTTCGTCGCTGCGCCCGGCAACCACGCCCATGTCGTGGGTAATCAGGATCATCGACATGTCGCGCTCTATCTGCTGGCGCCGCAGCAGATCCAGGATATCCGCCTGCACCGTGACATCCAGCGCCGTGGTCGGCTCGTCCGCGATCAGCAGGCGGGGTTGGCAACTCAAGGCGATGGCGATGGCCACCCGTTGGCGCATGCCGCCGGACAATTGGTGGGGATATTGATCGACCCTTACTTCGGGCTGCGGTATGCCGACATCGCGCAGTAGTTCCACCGCCCGGCCGCGGGCGGCGTGGCGGGACAGACCGTGATGACGGATCAAGGTCTCGCCGATCTGTTTGCCGACGGTCAGCACCGGGTTCAGCGAGGTCATGGGATCTTGAAAGATCATGGCGATCTCGGAGCCGCGCAGGGCGCGGAGGGATTTTTCGTCCAGGGCGCCCAGGTCTCGTCCGTCAAAAATGATCCTGGATCCCTCGCCGACGCGCGTATTGGATGGCAGTAAACCCATGATGGAACGGGCAAGCACGGTCTTGCCGCAGCCCGATTCCCCTACCACGCCCAGGGTCCGGCCCTGGTGCAACTCGAAGTCGACCCCATCGACGGCCCGCAGCAGACCGCGCCCGGTCTCGAAATAGGTCCGTTGGTCGATGACCTGTAACAGCGGCATGGCCATGGCTAGATCGCCCTGTCGCGCAGGTCGGCCAGGCGGCGGCGCACGGTGTCGCCCACCAGATTGAACGAGAGTACGGTCACGAACATCACCGCCGTCGGGATCAGGCTGATATGGGGCGTTTCCTCCAGATGCTCGCGCCCTTCTGCGATCATGCCGCCCCAGCTTGGCGTCGGCGAGGCCACGGAGAGGCCGAGGAAGCTGAGCGCCCCCTCGATCACCACGGCGATGGGGATGGCGATCAGAATGTAGGCGACCAGGGGCCAGACGATGTTGGGAAATATCTCCAGGGCCAAAATGCGCAGATCCGAGGCGCCCATGGCCCTGGCGGCCAGGACGAATTCCCGGTTGGCGAAATTCATCGTGGTGGCGCGGGTGATGCGGGCGGCGGCGGGAATAAACAGCAGGCCGAGGCCAATGCAGACTGTCGGCAGGCTGCCGCCGAAAATGACCGAGAACAACAGCAGGATGACCAAACCCGGCACGGCGAGCCAGGTGTCGATTGCGGTGCCGACGATCTCGTCCGTCCAGCCCCGGTAATAACCGGCCATGATGCCGATCATCAGGCCCAGCACCAAGCCGATCAAGGGCGCGGCGACGCCGACGGTGAGAGAGACGCGTGCGCCGTAAACGATGCGCGCCAGGATGTCCCGGCCCAGCACATCCGTGCCCAGTACATGATCCTCGTTGGGCGGCGCCTGCAGGGCCAGGAAATCTATGTCGGCCGGATCCTGCAGACCCAGACTCGGTGCCAGAACCGCCAGCAATACAACGAAGACAATCCAGACCAGTGGTATCCAGAATATTGGACCTAGGCGGTTTCGCCGCCGGTGCGCCGCGATGGCCTCGGCCTGGCCATCCGCTTCGGCCTCGGGCGTTTCATCGTAGGTGCCGTCAACCATGTTGCGCACTCACGCGGATACGGGGGTCAAGCAGGGCATAGGCCATGTCGACCAGGAAATTGGCCAGCACATAGGCGATGGCGATAAAGGTGACGCAGCCCTGAATGACGATGAAGTCACGGGCGTAGATGGCGTTGATCAACAGCCGGCCAACGCCGGGGATGCCGAAAATGGATTCGATGATGATCGAGCCGCCGATCAGGTTGCCGACCTGCAACCCCATCAATGTGATCAGCGTAAAGGACGATGGCCGCAGCGCATGCACCACCAAAATATGCCAATCCGCCATGCCCTTGGCCCGGGCCAGGGCGATGTAGTCCTCCTGCAGGACACCGATCATCTCGGCCCGCAGGGTGCGCATCAGGATAGTCCATTCCGCCAGCGCGATGCTGAGGGCCGGCAGGATCATGCCGCGCAGATTGGCCCAAAGGCCCTCGGAGATGGGTTCATATCCGGTCGCCGGCAAGACGCTCAGATACATGGAAAACAACAGGATCAACAGGATCGCGACCATGAAGGCTGGCATGGAGACGGCGGCGAAGCCGGCCGCCGCAATGCCCCGGTCCAGCCGGCTGCCGGCCCGATAGGCACTGACGACGCCAAGGGGCACCGCCAACAGCAAGGCCAGCAATTGGGCAAACAGCATCAACTCCAGGGAAACCGGAAAGCGCGAGGTGATGGCCTCCAATACCGGCTCGCCGGTACGGAAGGAAGCGCCCCAATCGCCCACGAAAACACCACTCAACCAGGATATGTAGCGGACCAGCACGGGCCGGTTCAGGCCCAGATCCTCGCGAATGGCCTGCACGTCCTCTTCCGAGGCGTCCTGCCCGGCGATGTCATAGGCGATATCGCCCGGCAGGACATTGACCAGAAGAAAGGTCAGCAAGGTAACGGCGAACATGACGATACACAGCCGTCGCAGCCGCCTCAAAATGTAACGCATGACCGAAAACGCCCTCTACATAGGCGCCCGCGGACTTATTTATCCAGCCATACGGTGGTCGCGTCGAACACGCCGCGGCGCAGATAGGGCACGTCCTTGACGTATTTCTGCGCGAAGGCGTGATAGCGCCGCCCGCCCCGGTACTGGATATGGCCGGACTCGTTCATGATCTCGGCCATGCGGCACAGGCGGTTTTGCCGGACCTTCATTTCCGTCGCTGTCCGCATGCCCAAGGCCAGCTTGTCCAAATCGGGCGAGGAATAACCGGTCAGGTTGTAGCTGGATTTGGAAAAATGCAGGGCGAAGATCTGCGGGCCGATGTCGGCGCCGTCGGCGATGCGCCAGCCGCTGATCTCGTAATCCTTGGTGAATACTTTCTTCACCAGGGTGTTCTGATCAACCGGTTTGAGCACCAGTTCCACGCCGACCTTCTTGTAGAGCTGCTGCAAGACTTCACCCAGCTCCCGCCCGCGCGGCGTGGTGGTATGGATCATGGAGATCTTGACCGGCTTGCCGTATTCCGCCAGCAAGGCCTTGGCCTTGGCCGGATCGTAGTCACGGTAGTTGGTACCGCCGCAATCAAACTGTCCGGTATAGGGATGCTTGACGAAAGGCACCGTGTCTTTCCAGGTCACTTTGATGATGGCGTTCTGGCTCCAGGCATGGCTTAGCGCGGCGCGCACACGCTGGTCGGACAAGGGGCCCTTGCGGGTATTGAAGAAGGTGATCAGGGCGCCCGCGCCCTCCGCCTTGTGCACCGCCAGATCCTTGTCCTTCTCGGCCCGTCGGATGGTATTGCCCCTATCGGTCCAGATCACATCGACCTCGCCGGATTTCAACGAGGCATAACGGGTTTGGGTATCGGGCAGGATGCGGAACACGACCTTGTCCAGGTGGATCGTATCCTTGTTCCAGTAATTCGGATTGCGGCTTACGGTGATCCGGTCGCCGCCGGCCCATTTCTCGAAAACGAATGGTCCCGTGCCCACCGGATGACGATTCTGGGTGCCGGCCGCGACCGCCCTGTGGGAGGGGATCGGACCGCTCATCGATGTGGTTGCCATAAAGGCCATGAATGGCAGCCAGGCGTGTTTCAGATCGAAACGGACAGTGTTGGCGTCGACCACCGTGGCGCCCTTGATGGCGGAAATGAAACTGCGGCTGCGGGCCTTGTTTTTGGGGTCCAGGATGCGGTTGTAATGATGCGCCACGTCCGTTGCCGTGAAATCGTTGCCGTCATGATGTTTGACGCCCTGACGCAGCTTAAATGTGATCTGCTTCTGATCGTCCGAAGATACCCATTCCGTGGCCAATTTGGGCAACGGTTTCCAATCCCGCGACATCCCGAGCAAAGGTTCGGTCATGGTGCGCATGACGGTTTCGCCTGATACGCCCAGCACGCCACCCTTGACGGCATCGAAACCGCGTACGTCGGTTTCCAGGGCCACGGTCAGGGTGCCGCCTTTCTTCGGGCCCGCCTGCACCGGACCGGCTAGCGCTGCCGCCAGGGCGACCGCGGCGCTGATGGACAGATAGGTGGATGCTTGTGTCTTCTTCAGCATGATAAACTCCCTGTCTCGGTTAAATTTTTCTTCCAGCGGAACCTCCCAAGGCGCCGGCCAGCGTTGTTATGACGAGTATGATATCGCCAAGCGCGTTGGGTGCAACTATGTTATGGCAACTGTGCCGCAGTGAGGAGTTTTCCAGCGATGAATCGTCCCTTTTCCGGTATCCGAATTTTGGATCTGACCCGTGTCCTGGCCGGGCCATATTGCACCTATCAGCTCGGCCTGTTGGGGGCGGAAGTGATCCGGGTGGAACAACCCGGCCGCGCCGACTTCGTGCGTTTTGGCGGCCCCGACCCCGATCTGTCAGCGGCGGGCCTGGGGCCGGGATTTCTGGCGCAAAATGCCAACAAGCGGTCCATCGCCGTCGATCTGAAGACGCCGGAGGGCAAGGAGATTGTCCGCCGCCTGGCGGCCGAGGCGGATGTCTTGACGGAGAACTTCCGCCCCGGCGTCATGGAGCGTCTGGAACTCGGTGCCGAACAGTTGATGCAGGCCAATCCGGCGCTTATCTACTGTGCCATTTCGGGCTATGGCCAGGACGGTCCCATGTCCGAACGTCCCGCCTACGATCACGTGGTGCAGGCCGTATCGGGCATGATGACGACCAATAGCGATGCCGGCGGCAGGCCGTGGCGGGTCGGCTTTCCGGTGATCGACTATGTGGCGGGCCAGTCGGCGGCATTTGCCATTTCCACCGCCCTGTTTCAGCGGGAGCGCACCGGTGCCGGGCAGATTGTCGATGTCGCCATGCTGGACGCCGCCGTGGCCATCATGGCACCGGCCATGGCGCCGCTGCTGCAAGGCATGACGCCGCCGGCGCGCAAGGGCGACCGGGCTGCCAGCGGCAGTCCTTATTCGGGCATGTTTGAAACCACCGATGGTTTGCTGGCCCTGGCCGCCAATGCGCCGCATCAGGCCGCCGCCGTGGCGCGGGAGATCGGCCGGCCAGAGCTGCTGGAGGATCCGCGGCTCAAGGAGTGGGGCAGCAACGCCGACTATGTGGATCTGGTTCAAGAAGCCTTGGCGGCGGCCTTCAGCACGGCCCCGGCGTTGGAGTGGGAATCGCGCCTCAGTAATTTGGGCGTGCCGGCGGGCAAGGTACGCAGTCTTGGCGACATCGCCGATAGCGACCAATTGGCGGCGCGCGGCATGGTGCGGACCGTGGCGGATGACATCACCGGCCGGGAATATCGGGTGCCGGGCGTTGGTTTCAAGCTGGCCGGTGACAGTATGGCGGCGACGGCGCCGCCGCCGCGCCTGGGCCAGGACACCGAGGCGTTGCTTGCCGATCTGGGCTATGATGAGGCTCATATCGCCCGCCTGCTGGCCGACGGGGTCGTCGCCAACGAATAGAAACAGCCAAGACGATACCGTGATCCGCAAATGAGCATCTGATATGATCCTGCGGAATAATGCCAACCCGGAGAGCCTGCGCCATGTCTAGTCCCCTGCGAAGCCCCATTCGAAATAACGCCGATGCCAGGGCTTTGGAGCAGACGCCGCTGGAGGATTTGCTGACCGCGACCAATGCGTTTGATGCGATCCGCCAGCGGGCGGAACAGGATCCGGACAATATTGCCTTGAAATTCCTGGTGCCCGGTGATGTGGAGGCGCCGCCACGGGATATCAGCTTCGGTCAGTTCATGGCCGGCTGCTATCAGACGGCAAACATGTTCCACGATAACGGCCTGCGGCCCGGTGAGGTTGTGTCGTTCCTGTTGCCCCTGTGCGAGGAGGCCTATTGCACCATCGTTGGCGGCGAGGCGGCGGGCATCGTCAACGCGGTCAACCCGATGTTGGAAGACTGGCAGATCGTGAAGATCCTGAAGGCGGCCAATACCAAGATCCTGGTTGCCGCCGGGCCGGAGTTAAGCGCCGAAATCTGGGACAAGGTCGCGGCCCTGAGGGCAGAACTGCCGGAACTGGCGGTTACCTTCCGGGTCGGCGGCGGCCCGGCGGTGGAGGGCGTCAAGCCGTTCACGGAAAGCCGCGCGGGCTATCCAGATGACCATCTGGTCAGTGGCAGGCAAATTCAGCCTGGCGAGACTGCCTCCTATTTCCACACCGGCGGCACCACGGGTACGCCAAAGTTGGCCCAGCACACCCACTTTATGCAGGCGACACAGATTTGGAGCACCGGCCAGGCCATCGATTACGGGCCCGAGGACAGCCTGACCACGGGCCTGCCCCTGTTCCATATTGGCGGCTCCATCGTTTGCGGCATCGTACCGCTGGCCCATGGCACCACCTTGGTGGTGGTCAGTCCCGCCGGCTTTCGCGATCCCACTACGGTGCGCGATATGTGGCAGATCGTGCATCACCATCGGATCACCATTCTGGGCACGGTGCCGACGGTATTTGGCGCGCTGCTGAACAGCCCCATCGGCAATGCCGATATCTCGTCGATCCGACATGGCTCTACCGGCGGCGCGCCGTTGCCGACGGAAGTCGGCCGGGCCCTGATCAAGACCATGGGCAAGCCGCTGCTGGAAGGCTATGGCATGACCGAGACCACGTCTTTCGTCACCATGTTGCCCCGGAACGGCGAGCCTGCCGTCGGCAGCGCCGGAATCGTCGTGCCCCACTGCAAGGTCCGGACCGTGGAACTGGACGAGGACGGCGAGGTGGTTCGTGATTGCGATGTGGACGAAATCGGCGTGGTGATCATGGGCGGGCCGGGTGTGACGCCCGGCTATGTGCAGGAGCAGTACAACGAAGGCGCGCTGCTGGCTGACGGTTGGCTGAATTCCGGCGATCTAGGCCGTTTCGATAGCAAGGGCCTGCTCTGGCTCACGGGCCGGGCCAAGGATTTGATTATTCGCGGCGGACACAACATTGACCCGGCCGTGATCGAGGAAACCTTGCACCAACACCCGGCCGTGGAGTTGGCGGCGGCCATCGGTAAGCCGGATTCCTATGCCGGCGAACTGCCGATCGCCTATGTCCAGCTTAAACCCGGCGCCGAGGCCAGCGCGGATGAGTTGCAGGCGTTCGCGCGGGAGCATATTCCGGAACGGGCCGCCAATCCGGCCAACCTGTTTCTGCTCGATGAAATGCCGCAGACCGCCGTCGGCAAGATATTCAAGCCGGCCTTGCGCTGGGATGCCATCGAAAGGGTCTTCTCGGAACTGCTGGCGCCCGTGGCCGAGGCGGCGGGCGTTGAGATAGATGTGACAGCGGGCGCGAGCGATATTCATGGCACCCTGGTTGATATAGCCGTTACGGGTGCAAATAATAATGACGGTATTACTGGAGATATTGATGAAATACTGTCGCCATTTACTGTGAAATATGAAATTTCATTTTAGTATTATTGTTATAATACTAAATTCATAAGGGGTCATACGACCCCAATTAATAATTTGTCGAGAAATATTTCATAGTTTTGGTGTGAGGAGAAACAAAACTGGGGCAAACCAGTGAGGATTGCACGCAAAGACATTTCCCGGTCGCGAGCCGCGGAGATACAAAAGCATTTGGGCATGCTGGCGACCATGGCCGGCGAGGCCTGGCCGGTTTGCGGACCGAGGTGTCCCAGCGCCATCGCGCGGGACTGTCACCGCGGTTGCCCCGATATTTGCCTGGCGCTGTCGGATGCGCCCAAGGAATACCCGCTTGAGGCGATCATCGCGCCCCTGGTTTACGAGCTGCAGCGGCTTGACGGTATTCGCCCTTGCTGGTCGTGCGAAGGCCACGAGAGATTTGGCGATCTGTGGAAGGTGCCGCAGGTCTGGTTTTATGCGGACCGGCAAATTCATCTTCGCGTGCTGGCCGATGCGGTGACCGCATTGAACCTGCAAGGCGCATTGCGGGTCGATTGGGAAGTCGCGGTGACGTATTCGGATCCGGACAACCCTGAAACCACATATACGCTGCGGCCGAAGCAGAATCAGGCCGTGCTGGTGTTGTCGGAATTACAGGCGGACGTGGCCAGCCTGGCGGAAGCGGTGGTTGAGTTGTGTCGGGAGCAGGCACTGAACCTGGGGAAAATTGGCGCCTAAACCGCAGCCCATTTTCAATCTTCGATTTCTATTGGACGAAGCGGAATATTGCCCCAGGATGGGCCCAAGTTCCTGATATGCGCTGTCGCAATTGAGAAATCACCATGCAAAACCTTGATGTCGATGTCCCGGCCCTGATGGCGGAGGCCTATGGTCTGATGCTGGCCTATGGCCTGGATATTCTGGGTGCGATCGTCATCCTGATTGTCGGTTGGTGGATCGCCGGCGCGGTCGAACGCACCGTCTCGCGGGCCCTGGGTGGGGTGCCGCGCATGGATCATACATTGCGGCCATTCCTGAGTTCCCTGGCGCGCTATGGCATCCTGGCGATTACCCTGGTCGCGGTGCTTTCGCAGTTCGGGGTGGAGACGACCTCTATCATCGCTGTCCTGGGCGCGGCGGGCCTGGCCATCGGTCTGGCCCTGCAGGGAACGCTGCAGAACATCGCCGCCGGGGTGATGCTGCTGTTTCTGCGCCCCTTCAAGGCCGGTGATTACATAGATGCCGGCGGCATAGCGGGTACGGTCAATAGTGTTGGTCTGTTTACGTCCGAGATGACCACCTACGACGGCGTCTATCTATGTGTGCCGAACGGGCAGCTGTGGAATACCGCGATCACCAATTTCTCCCGCAACCCCACCCGGCGCATGGATATCGTGATCGGCATTGGCTACGACGACGATATCGACAAGGGTCTGGCCGTTCTGCTGGCCTTGATGACGGCTGATCCGCGTACCCTGGATGACCCGCCGCCGCAAACCATGGTCAAGGCCCTGGGGGCGTCATCGGTTGATATCAATATGCGTTGCTGGAGCGAGGCCGGCGATTTCTGGGACTTGCAGTTTGATTTGCACAAGGCCGCCAAGGAGGCGTTGGATGCGGCCGGCATTTCCATTCCTTACCCGCAACAGGATGTCCATATGCATCAGGTTGGTATTAGTCCTGATTGAGGCGCTGCTCGAAATCCTGTTGAATTAGGCGCAGTTCCTCAATTGCGGCGCGGATGTCGGAACTGTCGATGATGTTGACTTCCACATGGTTGCCGCTCAGATACAGGCGCTGCCGTTGGGCGATGTGGTCGCTGGAGCGGAAATCATCAACCTGATAGACCTGTACCGGACGCACGAAACCTTTCGGCATGATCTCGTCAATTTTGCGGCACTCGATAAGCTCGCTCACAAGACTGTGGGTGGTTTCATCCATCAGGATGCTGTCGGGCTCCGCCATGTTCTGCAGCCGCGCGGCCAGGTTCACCGGGCTGCCTAGAACCGTGTAATCAAGACGCTGTTCCGAACCGAAATTGCCCACGGTGCAATAGCCGGTGGTCACGCCCATGCGCACATGCAGGCCGCGCGAAACACCTTGGCGCTGCCAGTATTTCTGCAGCTCCCCCACGCGCATTTGCATGCGGATCGCCATTTCCAGGCATTTCAGGGCGTCCTCGGTTTCGCCCGCGCTTTCGGGGTCGCCAAAGAAGACCAGAATGGCGTCGCCGATGAACTTGTCGATGGTGCCGCCGCAGTCAAGGGCGATGGAAGCCATTTCGGAAAGGTAGGAATTGATCACCAGGGCCAGACGCTCGGGCTCCAGGGTATCGCTCAAATCCGTAAACTGGACGATGTCGGAGAAGAATACGGTCAGGTTCTTCCGGGCATGGGTGGTGACTTGTCCGGGCGACTCGGAAAAAATGCTTTCGTAAATCTGCGGTGAAAGATACTTGGCCAGCTTGGTTGCCAGTTCCTCCAACTACCGGCTCTTTTCCTCGATAATTTCCCTATCGCGCAGCTTTTCCTCCAAAAGCCCTTCCCGCTCCTGTTTCAGTTTCCATTCCTCCGTGCGGTCCACGAACTGCCCCTGCACACCGTTTAGGTAGGGGAAGGCGTCATCATGGGTGCAGGTGGACAACAGGGAAAAGATGCGCTCCTCACCCTCGATCGTGATGTGGACCTCGGGGATCAGCACCGAACCCTTATGGTCGATATTCTCAACAAATTCCTCAATTTGTACCCCGGGGACTCCCAACTGTTCCAGGACGTGGGGAAAATAGATGTTGGTGACATTGCCTAGAATGGGAAAAAAACTTCGGAAGTTGTCGTTGACCTTTTGCACTTCCAGTTTGTCGTTGGCGAAATAGGCCGCAGTGATGGCATTTCTGAAATTGAAGAAGCTCAAATCAACGATATTGGGCTGATTAAAGAAATCCTCGATCTTCATGACAGCTCCCCCCAACGGTGCCGATCAGAGGTGATGGTCACGCTGCCATTGCGCCCGTTTGCCCATGATCGCGCCCCATGTGGTCACGCAATAGGGCACGCAATAGGTCAACGCCACTTTCAGCAGCGGCGGCGCGTCGCCCGCCAGGATGACATCGCCGTGGTTTATGGCGGTCAGGATGGTGCCCACCACCAGCGCGGTGAGGAACGCCTTTTTCGGTGTCTTGTCACCAAACGCCATCTGCGACAACGGCGGGGCGGAGCCCTGTTCAACACTCTGAGACATTCATAAACCCATTTTTCCGCGGCCGGCGATCAAGGAGTGGCATCATGGTCCAGTTTTCCTTTCCAATCCACCAAGCGTATATCACGATTTAGCGGGCAGCCGGCACCAGCTTCCAAACCTTGCCGGTATTGCCCACCGGGATGCCAAGGGCGGTGGTCAACAAATACAGCTCGCCATCGCTGCCCTCGCTCAAACTATGCAGGCGTACATCCAGTTGCCGTAATCTGGCTATGGTCCACAATGCACCCCATTCGGGTGATGGCGTCGCGGCGAACAATTGCCCCGATGGTTTTTGCACAATGGAACTGAAATCGCCAAAGACGAAACGGCCGTACAGGGCGGGAATGGCGGAACCCCGATAGAGAAAGCCGCCGATGTTGGCGGTGCCCATTGGCTCCACTTTCACCTTTGACCAGGGACGCTTCACCGACCAGTTGGCGTATTCAATGATCGGATCGTTTATGCGCTCTCCCAAAGGGCCGTGGCGGGGACAATCTTTTGGTGGATCGAAGGCCCGCTCTCGCAGATAGCAGTGCCGACCCTCGCGGATGGCCCAGCCGTAGTTGCCCTGGCGGTTGACCAGATAGACCGTCTCCCAAAAGGATTCCGCGACGCCGCTGACGAACATATCGCCATTGCCGATGCGGTCGAACGAAATACGGAAGGGATTGCGGAAGCCCCAGGCATAAATCTCATCGCGCCCCTCGGCCTTGCCCCGGAACAGGTTGGTTGCCGGAATGCCATAGCCCGGGTGACCCTGGTTTACATCAATGCGCAGAATCTTGCCGTTCAGGCGGGCCGTGTCCTGGGCATAGCGGTCGTATTTGTGAAACTTTTTCGGGATTTTGAAGGGATCCTCCGAGATTTTCTTGCTGTGGCGATACTTGTCGTCCTTGTCGATCTTCGGCGGAATGTAGATGTCGGGCACGCCGTGGGCACCGCCGCCATCGCCGACGCCGATATAGAGATAACCGTCGGGACCGAAGGCCAGGCCGCCGCCGTTATGTTTGCGGTTGACCCAGTCCAATTGCAGCAGCACCCGTTCCGAACCTGGATCGGCGCGGTTGGGATTGTTGCCGTCAATGCGGAATTCAGAGGTGCGCCAGGTATAGGCTGTCTTGCCCGTGAACGGTGAATCCGGCCGGCGCTTGGCGCTGTAGTTGACATAGAACAGGCCGTTTTTGGCAAAGTCCGGATGAAAGGCCAGGGCAAGCAGTCCCCGTTCATCGAATGCCTTCAACAACGGTACGATTTTCTGGCGCAGATCCAGGAATGGCTCTGCAAGCAACTTGCCGTCCGCACCCAGAACATAGGCCACGCCCATCTGCTCGCCGATGATGCGGCGGCCGCTGCCGTCCGGCGGCGCAACCAGGAAGATTGGCGCGTTCAACCCTTCCGCCACCAGTTCCAGGGCCACCGCCGGTGTTGACGTTTCCGCGCCGGCGGCCGAAGTCCGCACGCCAAAACAAAGCGTTAGTAACAGTAGAATGACCGCTCTCGACATAGTGCTTTCCCCCAGAAGCTGTCCGCGCGGTAGTTTCCGGGCTCCGAGGCATAAGATCAAGGTCTTCGCACCTATGGTATCAGGGCAACTGGCACGATAAGCTTCAGAGGCGGTATTCGATGGGAATGAAGTATGAGCGCTGATGACGCAAGCGACGGGGGTCAACTCTCACCCGAAACCTTGAGCGCCCAGGCCCTGGGCCGGGTTGATCCCGTCAGCAAGGCGCTGATCCCATCCCTGCATCCATCGACCACGTTCGAGCGTGACGCCGATGGCGGCTATAGCTCCGGGCGGGGCTATGCCCGGCCGCACAATCCCACCTATGACGAAGCGGAGGATCTGTTGGCCGCCTTGGAAGGCGGGCACGACTGTTTGCTGTTCGCCTCGGGCATGGCGGCGGCGAACGCGGTGTTTCAGGCGCTGTTGCCCGGCGATCACGTGGTCGCGCCCAAGGTGATGTATTGGGCCCTGCGCAAATGGCTGGTGGATTTCGCCGTCTCCTGGGGCCTGGAGGTGGAGTTCGTCGATTGCCATGACACGGCCGCCCTGGCTGCCGCCATGCGGCCGGGCAAAACGCGATTGGTCTGGCTGGAAACGCCGGCCAATCCCATGTGGACCATCACCGATATCAGGGCGGCGGCGGAGATCGCCCATGCCGCCGGCGCCCGCGTCGCGGTGGACAGCACGGTTGCCTCGCCGGTGTTGACCCGGCCCCTTGCGCTCGGCGCCGATCTGGTGGTGCATTCGGCCTCCAAATATCTGAACGGCCATGGCGATGTTCTGGCCGGCGCCGTTGTCGGCGCCAGGGACGATGGCCTGTGGCAGCGTATCCGTGCCTGGCGGCGCGACGGCGGTGCCATGCTGGGCACCTTGGAGGCCTGGTTGCTGCAGCGGGGCATGCGGACACTGTTCGTACGCGTCGCCCGTTGCTCCGAGAGTGCTTTGACCATCGCGGAACATTTTTCGGGCCATCGGCGTATCTCCCACGTGCTCTATCCCGGCCTGCCGGGGCATCCCGGCCATGATATCGCCGCGCGCCAGATGCAGGGCGGCTTCGGCGGCATGCTGTCATTGCGGATCAGGGGCGGGGAGGACGCGGCCATGGCCGTCGCGGCATCGGTCAAGGTATTCAAGCGCGCGACCTCCCTTGGCGGTGTGGAAAGTTTGATCGAACACCGCGCCAGTATCGAAGGGCCGGCGACGCCGGTGCCGTGGGATCTGTTGCGCCTGTCCATCGGTCTGGAAAGCCCGGCCGATTTGATCGCCGATCTGGAGCAGGCGCTGGCCGCCGTGCCCGGCGAAATTCCGGCCGACGAAATTGACGAGACTGCCGAGGATACTTCTCTATCGCCCATCGAGGCCATTTTGGAAAATCATGTGGCGGCCATGGTCCGTGAACGGGGCGGCGATCTGAAAGTCCGGTCCTTTGCGGATCATGCGCTGGTGCTGGAGATGGTCGGCTCGCCAGGTGCGGCGCTCCCGCTCGAGAGCATGATCGCCAATACCGTGCGCCACTACATGCCAGAGGTGCGGGAGGTGCGCGTCCTGGCTGGGTCGGATGACCCGGTTTCCAGCGACGTTCAGAGCCTGCTGGATGAGGTGATCAATCCCGCCATTGCCGCCCATGGCGGTAATGTCGTCATGGACAGGCTTGAAGGCGGCACCCTGTTCCTGCTTTTCGAAGGCGGTTGCCAGGGCTGTGCCATGGCCGAATTGACCCTGCGCCAGGGTATCGAGCCGATCCTGGCGAAACAGATAACGGAGATTGTCGCGGTGGTCGACGAAACCGACCACGCCGCCGGCACGGCCCCTTATTTCAAGACCAAGAAAACCTGAGCCTGCGCCAAGGCGACTACAATTGGTCTAGATAGTCGCGCCAGATACTGAAATTCAGGCTGTCCCGGGCCGGTGCTTCCGGGCCCCAGACCTCCCGTGCCGTGAAACGGACGCCATAGACCGCCTGTGGGCCGCGCGCCTTGGCCTCTTCCCCATCGCCTTCAACTTCGGGAAAGGTGAAATCGCCCAGGCGGCTGACCACGACACCTCTCCTGCCGCGCAGAAACAGGGGCAGATGGGCATGGCCGACGGGTTCCACATCACGCACCCGAACTTGATCACCGATGGCGAAATCATCGCCGGGAGTTTCGGCCGCCCGCATCTCGGCCAGCTTGGCGTCTAGCTCATCCCGGCTCAGCAGGCCTTTTTCCACCAGCAGGTTTTCGCAGGCCGTCTGCCACAGGACGGCGTAATTCTTGTTGATGCTCTTGCCGTCGCCGCTCAGCACCGCCTCGGCCGCCTCCGCCTCGGCGTCGGAAAGGTCGTAATGTCCGGGTGGCGAAATCTGCACGCTGAATTTGTCGACCCATTCCGGCCAGTCGTAATGTCCCTTTTCGTGCAGCTTCATGACCATGGCGATGCTGCGCGCCGCGGCCAGATGGGCATACTTTTCGCCGTCATCCTCCCGGATCAACTGTGCCAGATCCACCTCGTCCTGTGCATCACTCATTTCGCATCTCCACGGTCTTAAGCCGGTTGCAACTGGTAATCCCAAAGATTGAAGTGAACGTTGTGGCTGCCTTCCCCCCAGATATCGGAAGCCGCGAACTGTACGCAATAGACGTGCTGCAGGATGTCGGTGTCGGCGTGGTCATGATTGTGAGCGTGATCGTGTCCGTGACTTACCATTTCAGGGAACATGTACAGACCCTTGTCGCTCTCCACCTCGCCCGTTATGCCGCGCAGGTAAAGCGGCAGATGGGTATGGCCTTCCCGTTTGATCTCGCGCACCGTCACCCGCTGGCCGGCTTGGAAGCGTGGGCCCCCGCGCTCCGCCTTGGCGAAGGCGGCGACGCGTGCATCCAACTCGGCCTTGGGCACCAGATGCATGGCGTCCAACAACTGCTCGGCCGCCGCCTGCCAATAATGGTAATACCTCGCACCGTCACTTTCGCATTCGGCCAAAAAGCGGCTGTAGTTCGCGCCCGCATGGCTCTCGTCCGCCGCTTCGTCCGCGGGCTTGTCATCGCCGCCGAAATGTCCGGGCGCCTGGATGTGATAACCCAGATAGTCGTCCCATTCAGCCCAGCTGTAATGGCCGTCCTGGTACAGGGACATCACCATGGCAAAGGTATGACCCTGCCAGGGTTCGTCGAAGACCGGATCGCCGCGATCGCGCGGCAGGGCGGCACCGGCCTGTTGTTCGGGCACGGCCAGGTCCGGTACCGTCAGCATCTTACGCATGGTCGAGATAATCTTCCCAAAGGTCGATATTCAGGCAGTCCGTGGCCGGTGCGTCGCCACCCCAAAGCTCCCGGGCCTCGAAACGGATGGAGTAATTGTGCTGCGGCTGATCGCCGTCTCCCGCGACGCGGGCGTCAGGCAAATGGAAGACGCCGTTGTCACGCCGCACCACGCCTTCCTTACCGCGGACATAGCGGGGCAGACGGGTATGGCCGGTCGGATTGATGTTGCGCGCCAGGACTCGGTCGCCGGGTTTGAATTTAGGCTCGATGTCCATTTTCAGGCGTACCGCGCCGGCTTTCTGGTACAGCCGGTTTACAACCTCGAGATC
This sequence comes from Alphaproteobacteria bacterium, assembly GCA_030747035.1. GTDB lineage: Bacteria > Pseudomonadota > Alphaproteobacteria. Next base: position 20,222 of record JASLLM010000010.1, read on the forward strand.
GACTTTACGGGTCATGATGTCTCTCCGCGCAGATCGGCCAGCCGAGCGTCGAACTCGGCCTGGCTGACCACGCCCTTTTCCAACAGCAAGGTGATGCTGCCTTCCAGCCAGCGTTCGTAATAGCTCGAGGTCAGATAATATGACGGCTCGATCCGTTCCATGGCGTGGCGGAATTCATCTAAATTGAAATGCATGCCGGCCAGCAGGGCGCGGGCCAGGGCCAGGGTGCGCCCTTCCCATTCCTCGTGAAAAACCACATCGTCCGATTCCGTTTTGATCGGGCCCAGACCATGCATGCCGCCCATGTCATGTACACCGTTCATGCGGGTTCTCCGTTCTGTTCCGTGCTCAGATCGGCCAGCCGGGCGTCCAGTTCCGCCTGGCTGAACACGCCCTTTTCCAACAGCAAGGTCATGGTACCTTCCAGCCAATGTTCGTAATAGCTTGAGCCCAGATAGTGGGCCGGCGCCATGCGTTCGATGGCATAGCGGAATTCATCTACGCTGAACTGAAAGCCCGCCATCATCGCATTGACCAGCCCCATGGTCCGCCGCTCCCACTCCTCATGGAATTGCGGCGCATCCACGGTTTCCATGATCGTGCCGAAACCATGCATGCCGCCCATGTCATGTATGCCGTTCATGGCGAGGCCTCCCTAATCCGGTGGCGCCACCTTGGTGACGCCGATCATCGAGTCTCGCGTCACCAGTTTGGCCAGGGCCTCGGCATCCAGGCCGTCCGTCCCCGTGGGCCGTTCGGGCAGCACCATGTAGCGCAGCTCGGCATTGGAGTCCCAGACCCGTACTTCTGTATCGGCGCCGATTTCGGTGCCGAATTCCGCCAATACACCGCGCGGATCGGAGGCCGCCCGAGAGCGGAATGGGGCCGATTTATACCATACGGGGGGCAGCCCCAGGGTTGCCCAAGGGAAGCAGGAACAGAGCGTACAGACAACGATGTTATGTACCTGAGGGGTATTTTCGACTACCACCATGTCTTCGCCCTGCACCGCGTCGAACCCCATGTCCGCGATCGCACCGGTGCCGTCCTGCAGCAGCCAGGCCTTGTATTCCGGATCCGTCCAGGCCCGCGCCACCACCTGCGCCCCGTTCCAGGGACCAAGGCGGTTTTCGAACATATCGATCAGGGCATCGATGGCGCTGCTTTCGACCAGGCCTTTTTCCAGCAGCAAGGATTCCATGGCCTTGACCCGCAAGGCCACCTCCGAGTCCGGTCCAGGAATGCCGTCTGAGCTCATGCCGTTTCCCAACATTGATTTTTTGTTTTGTGGAGCGAAAACCATGCCATAGGCGCAATATGTTGGCAATGTCCGGTGCTCTTCGCCCCGGCGTGGTATAGTATGACTGTCATAAATGCAGGGGGACAGCCATGACTTTGTCGAGCATGGAAGAACTGAACGAGCCATTGCAGTGGCCGGAACCGGGGGTAACGCGGATTCCCTATCGGGTCTATTCGGATCCGGTGATCTACGCGCTGGAGCAGCAGCGGATCTTTCGCGGTCCGGTCTGGAATTTCCTCTGCCTGGAAATCGATATACCAAATTCCGGTGACTACAAGACCTCCACGGTCGGTGAAATCCCTATCATCGTCACCCGGGACGACGACGGCGAAATCCACGCCATGGTCAACCGTTGCCCCCACAAGGGCGCCCTGGTCTGCCTGAAGGAGCGCGGCAACGCCAAGATGCTGACCTGCATCTATCATTCCTGGTCCTTCGACATGGCCGGCAAGCTAAAGGGCATCGCCTTCCGCAACGGTCTGGGCGGCAAGGGCGGGTTGCCCAAGGAATTCGATCCGGAGAAACATGGTCTGGAGCTGTTGCGCATCGAGGTTTTTTGCGGCCTGGTCTTCGGCACCTTTTCCGAGGCGACGCCGTCTGTGGAAAGTTACCTTGGCCAGCCCATGTCTAAGTTCATCCGCCGCAACTTGGGCAGGCCGCTAAAGCCCCTGGGCATGCACAGTCAGATCATCCACAATAATTGGAAACTGTATGCCGAGAATGTGCGGGATTCCTATCACGCCACATTGCTGCATACGTTTTACACCACCTTCAAGATCAACCGCCTGGACATGGATGGCGGCATCGTCCTGGCCGAGGACAAATGGCATCACATCAGTTATGCCAAGCGCGAGACCTTCGAGGAGGCGGAGGAATACCAGCGGGACAAGATCCACGCGGCGCAATACGATTCCCACCTTGAAGGGCCGCATCTCTTGAATGCCTGGAACGAATTCGATGACGGCATCACCCATTCCATCCAGGCGATTTTTCCCAACCTGGCGATCCAGTTCACCCTGAATTCCCTGGCCGTGCGTTTCTTCGTCCCCCGAGGCGTCGATAAGACGGAATTGTTCTGGTTCTATGTCGGCTACGAAGACGATACGGAAGAAAAAACGGCCATGCGGGTGATGCAGGGCAATCTGACCGGCGCCGCCGGCCTGGTCTCGTTGGAGGACGGCTGCATCAACGAATTCGTCCAGCGCGGCACCCACGGCAGCGAAGGGTCAATGGGCCTGGCCGAGATGGGCGGTGGGTCGGTGGAATCCTCTGACAGCAGCCGCGCCACCGAGGCCGCGATCCGCGGCTTCTGGACCGGCTATCGCCGGATCATGGAGTTCGATTGATATGGAGGCGATCGAGGAGTTGATCACCGCTTATGCCCACGATATCGACGACGGCGTGTTGGACGGCTGGCCCGAATACTTTACCGAGGACGGCAGCTACACCGTGCTGACCCGCGAGAACCTGGCCCAGGACCTGCCCATGGGCATCATGTATTGCCAGGGCCGGGGCATGATGGCGGATCGTATCAAGGCCATGCAGACGGCCAATATTTTTGAGGCCCATACCTATTGCCATCTGCTGGGCCGCAGCCGGATTGAGCCGGATGGCGATGGCCGATATCGCGCCCGCACCAATTTCAACGTCATCCGCACCATGCAGGACGGCGCCTCGGAAATGTTCGCGGTGGGCAAGTATCTCGACGTGATCGAGGTCCGAGACGGCAAACCGCTGTTCAGGGAACGCAGGGTGGTGTTGGAATCCCGCCGTGTCGATATTCTTTTGGTCTATCCGTTGTAGAGGAGCCGGACGTGTCTCTGGACAGCTATTACAAGGATCACTGGGTCGAAATTGAGCCCGAGCGGCTGGAGCGTTACGAGGCGCAATTCATCCTTGGCAATCGCGGCGACAGGTTGCTGGCGCCGGCCGATATCGCGGCCGAGCAGGTGGTGGCCGACTACGGCTGTGGCCCGGGCTATCTATCGGTGGAGCTGGCTAACCGCGTGGGTCCGATGGGTCATGTGCATGCTTTTGACATCAACGCCGATTTTGTCGAACGCACCAGAAAACGGGTGGCTGACGAGGGCCTGGCGGAGCGGGTCACGGTAACCCATCTGGAAAGCGATATGCTGCCCCTGGATGATGACTGTCTGGACCGCCTGGTGATCAAGAATGTCCTGGTCTATGTGGATGATCCCCTCGCCAGCCTACGTGAATTCCGCCGGGCGGTCAGGCCGGGCGGCAAGGTGCATGCCATCGACAGCGATTTCTACATGGCGGCGTTTGATCCCATTGACATCGACGATTGGCGCCATGTTCTGGATGCGGGCATCCATGCCTTCCGCACCCCGGCCATCGGTCGCAAGATGTACGGCATCGCCCTGGGTGCCGGGTTCAGCGAGGTTGCGGTGGAGGTCGTCGCCGTGCCGGACTTCACCGGCCGCATGCTCAGCTTTATCATTAACACCGCCGGCTATGCCCGCGAAGGCGGCCGGCATGACGAGGCGGTGGTTAGCCGCGTTGTGGAGGTGGCCAGCAGGGCAGTCGAGGAGGGCACATTCTTCGCCCTGAACCCGCAGTTCCTCGTGACGGCGACGGTGTAGATCATGGCGGTGACGGTCACATTTGTCGGCGCGGGCGATGCCTTCGGCAGCGGCGGACGCTTCAACACCTGCATCATGGTGGATGGCGCCGGCGTGCGTTTCACCATTGATTTCGGCGCCACCTCGTTAACCGCCCTGAACAAACTGGGCATCGCGCACAATTCCATCGATGCCGTGCTCTTGACCCATATGCACGGCGACCATTTTGGCGGTCTGCCGTTCATGCTCTTGGATGCCATGCTGGGCGCCAAGCGGGACCGGCCCCTAACCATCGCCGGGCCGAAAAATCTCGAGGCGCGTATCGGCGCGGCCCTTGATGCGCTGTTCCCCGGCTCCTCCGCCAGGGCGGCGAAATTCCCCATCAACTATGTCGAATTGGCGGTGGGCCAGGCCAACGATGTCCTTGGCCTGACGGTGACGCCGGTAGCGGCGAAGCATACCCCCCAGACCGACCCAACGGCCCTGCGGGTAGCGGTGGACGACAAGATCGTGAGCTATTCGGGCGATGGCGAATGGACGCCGGAATTGACCCAGGCCAGCCGGGATGCGGATCTGTTCATTGCCGAGTGCTATTTTCATGACAGGGCGGTCAAGGGCCATATGAGTTATCCCGATATTCAGGCCAACAGGGCGGCTTTCGCTGCCAAGCGCATGATCCTTACCCATCTGGGCCCCGACATGCTGGCCAACCGGGAAGACGTGGAGGATGATTGCGCCGAGGACGGCCTGGTCATCACATTATGAGAGGAGCAGCGTGAGACAATGCAGGATTTCGAACAAGCGGCCCTGGATGTCCTGGGCACCTACCTGGAAAAACTGAACGCCCAGGACAGCGCCGGCATGCGCGACTGTTTCCATTTTCCCCACTACCGCATCGCCGGAGGAAAGATGCAGGTGTTCGAGACGGCGGAAGATTACAGCATCGACAATTTTCACGCCCGCACTGACACGGGCGGTTGGGCCTACACCAAGTGGGACCATCGCAAGGTGGTGCATGGTGACGAGACCAAGGTGCACGTGGATGTGCAGTTCACCCGCTACCGCGCCGACGACAGCGTCCTGGGTCAGTATAAATCCCTGTGGATCGTCACCAACCGCGACGGCAAATGGGGCGTCATGGCGCGCTCCAGTTACGCAGCGTAAAATATCCGCGCACAGCCCGCTGACTGCCATATCGTTGCGGAAAAGGTTTGATTTTCTATTGCGAGTAACATTAACCTTTTTCTTACAGGCAAGGATTGGATTTTCGAATCCCCGTATCGCGTGGCGTTAGGTTCAGATTTATTCGTCGGGATCTTGCCGGAGAGGGAGGCTGGTGATGACCATTCCTGCTGTAGCGAGTTCGGATTTGGCCGCGGCGGCGGAAGAAGGGCAATCGGATTCCAGCACGGCCCAACTGGTTGCCGCGGAGCAGCCATTCATCAAGCTACGCCGTGCCGAAGATGCCGCGGTTGATTGGGAATTCGAACATAATTTTGAGATATCGGCGCGGCCGGAATATGGCATGGGACTGTCGGGCGGCGGTATCCGTTCGGCGACCTTTTCCCTTGGCGTATTGCAGGCCCTGGCCCATCACGGCAAGCTCGACCGCATTGACTACTTATCTACGGTTTCTGGCGGCGGCTATATCGGCTCCGCGCTGACTTGGTATTTGGCGCAAGAGGAAGCCGAATATGGCCTGGGGTCCGAGACCTTCCCGTTTGGCGCCGGGGATCCGAATGACGCGCCGCCGGCGAAACAGGCTGATCCGTTGAAATATCTTCGACAGCGGGGCAATTATCTCTCGCCCGGTGACGGCATCACCGTGGTCTCCGGCATCGTGGTGCTGCTCAGGGGCATGGTGGTCAATCTTTGCGTATGGGTGCCGCTGATCGTGTTGTTCATGGTGGTCATGCTGCAGTTACCCCAGTGGCTGAAAGGGGATAATTTTGCTCCGAAGGACGATCGCTACCTTTCATTCGACTATTTGATGCTGGGGGGCGCCATTCTTTTGGCCGCATTCGTGATTGCCAGCAAGCTGTATTCCCTGTCCACATTGCTCACCGGCGAACTAAAGGGCATACTTGGTGACCAGAAAAATCGGTACAAGCTGCGCCGGCTTTTCGAAGACTGGCTGCGCTGGCCGCTGATGGTCATGGTGGCGATGTTGTTCGTCGGTCTGTTTCCCGACATCGATCGTTTGATTGAAGATACAATCGCTGGGACCGCAAGCGGTCCCGCCGCTGCCATTGTCGGCGCGCTTGGCGGGTTGTGGAGTTATTTTAAGACCTCAAAAGGCGACGGCGGCGGCATCCCCTTGAGTATCATGACGCCGATCGCCGCGTTCCTGTTTATCGTCGGTATTCTTGCTTCGGCTTATATGCTGGCGCATTGGCTGGTGCTCAAACAAGACACCATCGTCATTTGGAAGTTGCGCGGTCCGGAATTGGTTTACATAGCCGCCGCCGGGTCGATGTTTTTGGGCTGGCTGGTCAACATCAACTATATGTCCTTGCATCGATACTACCGCGACCGTTTGATGGAAGCTTTCATGCCGGATCTGTCATTCGTGAAACAGCGGCTGGCGTCGGAGGGAGACAGCCTGACCCGGCCGCCGGCATCGAAATCCAATAGTGCCAAGGTCCATGAACTTTATGATTTCGCCGAACCAAACGGGCCGTTTCATATTGTCAACACCAACCTGGTCCTCATCGGTTCCGATGATCGTGTGCGCGAGATCCGCGGCGGCGACAATTTCATCTTTTCGCCGCTGTATTCAGGCAGTAACGCCACCGGTTGGAAAAAGACCGAGGCATATCTTGGCGGTGACATGACTCTGTCCACGGCCATGGCGATTTCCGGTGCCGCCGCCGATCCCCATACCGGGGTTGGCGGTGTTGGACCGACCAGGAACCGTTTTGTATCGCTGATCATGGCGTTGCTTGATATCCGTCTCGGTTATTGGCTTAGAAGCCCCGCTGATACGGGAACCGGGCGCATTTGCCCGAACCATTTTCATCCCGGCCTGGCAGAACTACTGGGCCTTCGCTATACCGAAAATGACAAATTTCTGCATCTTAGCGACGGCGGCCATTTCGAAAATCTGGGCCTTTACGAATTGATCCGGCGGCGCCTGGGCGTGATCGTGATCTGCGACGGCGGCGCCGTGCCCAGTACGCTTTTTCCGATCTGCAGATTGCCATGCACCGGGCCGAAGCGGATTTCGGCGCACGGATTGAATTCGACCGCTATGGCTTCCCCATCGAAAATCTCATACCTCAAAGGCAGGTGCTTTTTCCCCAGGGGCGCAAGGTTGCCAAACACGGCTTCGCGGTGGGGGAGATCACCTATTCGGACGAAACAAAGGGTATCCTGATCTTGCTCAAGACCACGATGATCAAAGGCTTGCGCCTGGAAACAGCGGGATACCAGGGCGCCAATCCGATGTTTCCCGATCAAAGCACCGGCGATCAGTTTTTCGATGAAGAGCAATTTGAAGCCTACCGCGAGCTCGGTTGGCGGGTTGCCGATCAAATGTTGCAGAAGTTGACAGAGAAATCGGCGACCGGCGCGGCTTGAAATTCGGGGAGAGGGATAAATTGAGCTAACCCGGCCCTTGCTTCCTACAGCGGGTTTGACGATGGGCGGCGTCTCATTCCGCGACGATTGCAGCTATGGCATCAATCCACACCGTAATCCCGTTTCGCCGCAGCTTTGCTGACGTAGCCGTTCTTCAAATCATCCGCCAGGGCGGCCGGGTCACGCTCGGACGGCGGGCCGTAGCCGCCGGAGCCGGGAACCTCGAAGATGATGCGGCCTTCCGCCGCCACCGTGAAGGCGCCCTTGCTCAAGGGATGCCGTTGGCTGCCGTCAGGATCCTCCAGCGTGATGCGCATGGGCGTTCCTGGTAGGCCGCCTGCCAATCCGAACGGTGCTGATTTGCTGCGTTCGCAACAGACCGCGCCGCGGGTGGTATTGCCCAGGACGCGCCAGACCCGCCGCGCACCGCAGCCGCCCCGGTACTGCCCCGCGCCGCCGCTGTCGGGCAGCACGGAATATTCCTCTACCCGCACGGGGAAGCTCATCTCCAGCACCTCGATGGGCGTGTTCATCATGTTGGAAATGCCGGCGGCGACGCAATTGATGCCGTCCTTGGTGGGCCGGGCGCCAAAACCGCCCTTGATGGATTCATAGCTCACATAGGGTTCGCCGCTGCGGTAATCGATCCCGCCCAGGGTCAGCACCGATGAGGTGCCTTGGGAGCAGGCCATGACCCGCTCGGGCAAGAAGGCATGCAAGGCGCCAAACAGCATGTCGGAAACCCGGTGCGACATCTCGTGGTTGGCATAGACCACCGGGGCGGGGAAGGCGGCGTTGACCACCGATGCCTCGGGCGCGGTTACCGTGATGGGCCGCCAGCAGCCCGAATTGGGCGGGATCATGCCGTTCGGATCAACAACCATTTTGACCGCCGTGAAGATGCCCGATGCGGTCACCGACAGGGGTGCGTTCATGGGTCCGGATACTTGTGGGTCGGAGCCGGCGAAATCCACCGCCAGGCGGTCGCCGGTTTTCACCGCATGCATGCGGATGGTGAAGGTCTCGTCATCCTCCTGGCCCGGCTCCAACACACCGTCGCCGTCGCAGAAATCCTCAAACCGGCCCTCGCCGTCAGGCAGCTCGGATAGGAACTTGCGCATCATGGTTTCGGAATAGTCCATCACCTCGGCCATGATCCGGCGCAGGATATCGACGCCATATTTCTCCGCCAGCTCCGACAGCCGGGCGCTGCCCCTGCGATTTGCTGCGATCTGGGCGTTCATGTCGCCCCGGCGCTCGTCCGGCGTCCGCACGTTGGTGAAAATGATTGCATCCACGTCCCGGTTCAAAACCCCGGCGGCGTACAGACGCACCGGCGGCAGGCGCAGGCCTTCGCCGAAAACCTCCGTCACCGCGCCATAACTGCCCGGCGTGGCGCTGCCCACGTCGGGCCAATGGGCCCGCACGCAGGCAAAGCCCAGCAGATCGCCCTTGTGAAAGGACGGCGAGACCACATTCACATCCGGCAGGTGCGAACCGCCAAAGTAAGGGTCGTTGTGGATGAAGACATCGCCATCCTCGAACGTGCCGAAGGCCTGGATCACCGCCTTCACCGCATCGGGCATGGAGCCCAGATGGATCGGCAGATCCGGCCCTTGCGCGATCATCTCGCCATCCGCATCGAACAGGCCGCAGGAATAATCCCCCGCCACCTTCAACAACGGTGAATAGGCGGTCTTGGCCAGGACGATCTTCATCTCCTCCGCCGCCGCATAAAGGGCGTTCTTGACCACCTCGAAGGTGGCGGCGTCGGTTCTCATGGGCGCGGCGGTTTCACTATGCGTCATTGTCGTTCTCCATAAGAATGTGGCCCGTATCCATCACCCGAGCCCGCCAGCCGGGCGGTATGACGATCGTGCTGTCCACGGCCTCAAGCACCGCCGGGCCAAAAATGTCCGTGGATATGGCCAGCTTGGCGCAATCGTGGATGGCGCTATCCTGGCGCCCGCCCTGACGGAACCAGACCGGGCGCTGGCCCTTGAGGGAGGCCTGATCCCCGGCTTCGTTGCCGCCATGGCTCAGTTCGATATTCTCAAAGCGTCCGATCGCGGATAGCCTCAGATTGACCATTTGGATGGATTCGTCCGGATTGTCATGGCCGTAGGTCAGGCGATGTTTCTCGTGAAACAATTGCGCCAGCTCCTCCAGGGTTTCACCGGTCACGGCGCCTGGTCGGCAGGGCACGGTCAACTCGTAAGCCTGCCGGCCGTAACGCAGATCGACCGCCCATTCCATGGCCCGGTCCTGTTCCGGTATCCGGGCCGCTTCCAGCATCTGTCCGGCCGATGCCTCCATCTCGGCGAAGGCCGCCGAGACGGCGTCCGGGTCGGCCTCGCCCAGGGGAATAAAATGCGTCTTCACATAGTCCCGCTTCAGATCGGTGGCGACCAGACCCAGGGCGGAGAAGCCGCCTGGTATGGGCGGAATGATGACTTCGCGGATACCCAATTCGGTGGCAAGTTCGGCCGCGTGCATGGGGCCCGCGCCGCCAAAGGCGACCAGGCTGAATTCCCTGGCATCGTGTCCCCGTTCCACCGAGACAATGCGCAGGGCCTCGGCCATGGAGGCGTTGACCACGTTCAGAACGCCGGCGGCGGCGGCATCGGTGTCAATGCCAAGGGGGTTGGCCAGATGTTCATCAATGGCCGCCCTGGCCTTGTCGCCCTGGATGGGCAGTCGGCCTGCAAGCAGGGCATTGGAATCCAGATAGCCCAGGGCCAGATTGCAGTCGGTCACCGTTGGCTGGGTGCCGCCCGTGCCGTAACAAACCGGGCCGGGCTCGGCGCCCGCGCTTTGCGGTCCGACTTTGAGCGCCCCGCCGGGATCGATCCAGGCGATGGAACCGCCGCCGGCACTGACCTCCGCCAGGTCAATGACGGGCACCCTGATCGGGTGGCCGGTGCCGTTCATCCAGCGGTTGACGTTGCCGTCGCCGCCCACTTCATACTCGGAGGTTGTTTCCACAATGCCGTCCTTGATCAGGCTGGCCTTTGCGGTGGTGCCGCCCATGTCGAAGGACAACAGGTTCGGTTTGTCCAACTGGCGGCCGATCATGGCGGCGGCGATAACGCCGGCGGCGGGGCCGGATTCAATCGCCATGGCCGGCATTTTCAGGCCCTCCGCCACGTCGAACACCCCGCCGGAGGAGCCCATGACGTAAAGATCCGGCAGACCCATCTCTCCCGTCGCGCCGGCCAGACGTTGCAGATAGCTTTCCAGGATGGGCCCCACATAGGCGCAGACGGCGGTGGTGGAGGCGCGTTCGAATTCGCGGATTTCCGGCAGTACTTCCGAGGAGAGAAAGACCGGAACATCCGGCAGCGCGGCGCGCAGCAGCTCGCCAATGCGGCGCTCATGCACATCATTCAGGAAGGAGAACATCAGCGAAACGGCGATGGCCTCGATCTTGTTTTCTCTGGCGAAGGCGATGACCGCCTCGACGTCCCCTTCATCAAGGGGCGTCACCACCCCGCCCGCGGCATCCAGGCGCTCATTCACCTCCAGCCGGCAATAGCGCGGTATCAACAGGCCCGGCGCATCCTGAAACATATCATACAGGCTGGAGCGTGAAGACCGGCGCAACTCCAGCACATCGCGGAAACCCTTGGTGGAGACCAACATGGCGTGGGCGCCCTTGCCCTCCAATATGGCATTGGTCACGACTGTCGTTGCATGGCTGAGCAGCGAGACATTTCCAGCCGCGATGCCATGTTCTTCCAGCGCGATGGCCAGGCCCTGTACCACGCCCTGGCCGAAATCGCGCGGCGTGGTCGCTACCTTGGCGATGCCGATCTTTCCGGTCTCTTCATCCACCAGGGCGACATCCGTGAAGGTGCCGCCGATATCCACCCCAACCCGCCAACTCATACGAAGTGCCTCCGTCCATTCGAGTAATCGGAAGACACTAGCGTATTGTCTCGGCGCCGGCCAATTGAAGCTTTCGTTTGCGCGCATTTTCGAGCTGAAGATTATGTCTATTCAGCCTCGAAAAATTCTGCCAAGGTCCGCCGTCGGATATCGTTCCGCAGGGGATTAAAAGCGCGGGGTTTATGTCCATGGATACTTCCAGGAAATCACCAGGTTTGTTGCAACGGCTGGCCGAGGGACCGGTCATTTGTGCCGAAGGGTATTTGTTCGAGCTGGAGCGCCGGGGCTATTTACAGGCCGGCGCCTTCGTGCCGGAGGCGGTGCTGGAGCATCCCGAAATGGTGCGTCAGCTACACCGGGAGTTCGTTCATGCCGGCTCTGACGTGGTCGAGGCCTTCACCTATTATGGCCATCGGGAAAAACTGCGCCTGATCGGCAAGGAGCATTTGCTGGAAGAGTTGAACCGCAATGCCCTGGCCATCGCCGGCGAGGTCGCGGCGGAAAGCGGTACCTTGCTGGCCGGTAACCTCTCCAACACAAACCTTTTTGAACCCGGCGATAACGAGAGCATCAACGCCGTGCGCGCCATGTTCGAGGAGCAGGCCGCATGGGCGGTGGATGCGGGCGCGGATCTCATTATTGGCGAGACCTTCTCCTATACGGCGGAGGCGCTGATCGCCCTGGATGTCATGCGCCAGACCGGCCTGCCCACGGTGGTGACCATGGCCTTTCACCGGGCCGATGCAACGCGGGAAGGGGACACGGCCGGGGAGTCCGCCAGGCGGATCGCGGACGCGGGCGCCGACGTGGTCGGTCTGAACTGCTGCCGCGGCCCCTGGACGATGTTGCCATTGCTGGAAGATGTGGCGGCAAGCGTGGATTGTCATATCGCCGCCCTGCCGGTGCCCTATCGAACCCATGCCGGCGAGCCCACGTTTCAGTCCCTGCGCGACCCGCACTGCGATTGCCTGCTGGGCGAGATGCCGTTTCCCATTGCCCTGGATCCCTTCACCTGCAATCGTTTCGAGATCGCGGAATTCACCAGGAAGGCGCATGCCCTGGGGGTTAACTATCTGGGTGTCTGTTGCGGCGGTGCCCCGCATCACGTACGCGCCATCGCCGAGGCCTTGGGCCGCACACCCCCGGCCTCGCGCTATTCGCCGGATATGTCCAAGCACGCCTTCTTCGGCACGGATGCCATGCTGCAAGCGCACAACACCGGCGCCAGCGACCAGATATAGCGATACTATTTCGCCGCCCTATTTCGGTGACAGTTTACTAAATAGGACTTCGCGGACCCGCATTCAATACAAATTCAGCATAAATCACAGATACTTACCCTATTTAGTAAACTGTCACCGAAATAGGGGCGTCAGCCGCGCAGGCGTTTGCCCAGGGGGTCAAACAGGGGTTCGGTGATCAGGGTTGCGGGGCGGCGTTCGCCGAGGATTTCGATTTCGAAGGCCGCGCCGGTGGCGATCATGGCCACGGGGACGAAGCCCAGAGCCACGCTCTTGCCCACATAGTGGGCATAGCCGCCGGAGGTCACCATGCCGACCACCGTGCCGTCCTTCCAGATCGGTTCGTCGGCCCAAACGTCAGCGTCATCCGCCTCCACCACCAAAGTGACCAGGCGCCGGGCGGGCGGGTTGTCCCTTTCGGCCAGAGCCGCCGCGCGGCCGATGAAGTCGCCCTTGTTGAAATTCACGAAGCGGTCCAGGCCGGTTTCCCCAGGCGTGTAGTCGGGCTTGTACTCCCGCAGCCAGGATCCGAAGCCTTTCTCCAGACGCAGGGACATCATCGCCCGCATGCCGAAGGGCCGCAGGCCGAACTCATCGCCGGCCGCTGTAAGGGCCTGATAGAGGGCGGCCTGATCTTCGCGCGGCACGTAGATTTCATAGCCCAGATCGCCGGTGTAGGAGATCCGGCAAACAATGGCCGCCAGTTCGCCCACCGCCATCTCGCGCACGCCAAGAAATGGGAAGCTATCGGAAGACAGATCCTGATTACTCAGGCGGGAAAGCAGATCCCGCGCCCGTGGACCGGCAATCTGGAAACCTATGCGCTCATCGGAAATATTGCGTATTTGCACGCCTGGGCTGGGCAATTGGCCCTCGAACCAACGCATATGATAAGCCTGGGCAGCGTAGGAGCCGATGATCTGAAACCTTTCCGGGTTGATACGGGAAACTGTTAGATCGCCGATCAATTTGCCCAGAGGGTTCAGCATGGGGCTCAGGGTAATGCGGCCCACGGCTGGCATGCGGTTGGCCAGAACCCGGTTCAACCAGGCTTCGGCGCCGGGGCCGGTGACCTGGAACTTGGAAAAATTGTGGATTTCGTTCAGACCCACCGCGGTGCGCACCGCATGGCACTCGGCGGCCACCGCATCGTGGGCGTTGGAGCGGCGAAAGCTGGGGATCTCGTAGGGCGTTTCTCCCTCGGGGGCGAAATAGTTCACCACTTCCATGCCATGGGCGGCGCCGAATACGGCGTTCTGTTGCTTCCAGATATCGTAGGCCGGCGTGGTATGCAGGGGCCGGGCGGCGGGCAGTTCCTCGTTGGGATAGGTAATGGCGAAGCGCCTTTGATAATTCTCCATCACCTTCACGCGGGTATAGTCCGGCGTCGTGTAGTCGCCGAAGCGGGCCACATCCATGGCGAAGACATCCGATGACGGCTCCCCCTCGATCATCCATTCGGCCACGGTCCGGCCGACGCCGCCGCCCTGGCTGAAGCCCGCCATCACCGCGCAGGCGGACCAATAGCCGGGCAGCCCCGGCACCGGACCCACCAATGGGTTGCCGTCGGGGGCAAATGTGAAGGGTCCGTTGATCACCCGCTTGATGCCGGCCTTGGCCAGGCAGGGGTAGCGGTGGTAGGCCTCCGTCAAGGGCGCTTCGATCCGGTCCAGTTTGTCGGGCAGCAGTTCGGCGCCGAAGTCCCATGATGTGCCGTTCACCGCCCAGGGCTCACAGGCCTGCTCGTAAATGCCGATGACCAGGCCCCGGCCTTCCTGGCGAAAATAGCTCTCGCCGGCGGGATCCATGACATGGGGCAGTTCCGTCTCCCGTTCGTAAACCTCGGCGATATCGTCACTGACCAGATATTGATGCTCCATAGGGTGCAGGGGCAAATAGACCCCCGCCATGGCGCCGACCTCGCGGGCCCAAAGGCCGGCGGCGTTGACCACATATTGGCAATTGATCGTGCCCTGTTCCGTTACCACGTCCCAGCTGTCGTCCGGTTTGCGAAGCAATTCCCGGACATGGGTGCGCAGATGGATCTCGGCCCCGCCCATGCGGGCCGCCTTGGCATAGGCCTGGGTGGTGCCGGAGGGGTCCAGATGGCCGTCCAGGGGATCATAAAGGCCGCCCAGAATATCGTCCGTGTTGAGGACGGGGCAGAGCTGCTTGATCTCTTCGGGACCGATGATTTCCGTGTCCAGGTCCATGTTGCGGTGTTTGGCGCGTTCGGCCTTGAGAAAATCCATACGGTTGGGATCGGTGGCGATGGTCACGCCGCCCACATGATGCAAGCCGCAGGATTGCCCGGTAATTTCCTCCAACTCCCGGTACAGGCGGATGGTGTAGCCCTGCAGGGCGGCAATGTTGGGATCGGCGTTCAGGGTATGAAATCCCCCCGCCGCATGCCAGGTGGAGCCTGAGGTCAGCTCCGCCCGTTCGATCAGAACCACGTCGTCCCAACCGAACTTGGTCAGATGGTACAGCACGCTGCAACCGACGACGCCGCCGCCGATGACGACAACACGGGCATGGGATTTCATGGCTTGTCTCCCCCGATCCGAACAACGCGGTTCGCGCGTTTCCATTATCTCCCAATTGCGCTAGAAGAAAACCATGTTGGTGAATGGGGCAGACTTGGTGGCGCATCATTCCGGCGCCGTATTCTGGCCGGAACAATCCCTGCTGATGGTCGCTGATCTGCATCTGGAGAAGGGCTCGTCCCGGGCCGACCGAGGCCGCTTCCTGCCGCCCTATGATACGGCGGTAACTCTGCGCCGGCTATCGGCGGTCATCACGGAATTCGCGCCCGCGACGGTGGCCTGTCTGGGCGACAGCTTTCACGATGGAGGGGCCGAGGGGCGGCTGTCCGACGGCGATACCGCCGCGATCCAGGCGATGACAGGCGCGCGGGAGTGGTTCTGGATCCTTGGCAATCATGATCCCCGCCCGCCGGCGCACCTGGGCGGCGTGGGCCTTGAGCAAGCAGAGCGCGGGCCGTTGATTTTGCGCCATGTCGCCAATGGTGGCGCGGCGGGAGAGGTCGCCGGTCATCTGCATCCAAAGGCCAGTGTTCGCCTGCGCGGCCGCCGGCTGACCCGGCGCTGCTTCATCTCGGACGATCTGCGCCTGATCCTGCCGGCCTTTGGCGCCTATACCGGCGGTTTGGATGTCGGCGATCCGGCCTTTAGTGCGATCTTTCCCGGGCCATTCCGGGTTTATCTGCTGGGGCGGGATCGGGTACATGCCTTTCCATCGAACCGGCTGGATGCACGCCCGGGCGATGAAGGCTTCGTGCATCAATTGGAGCGGTTCTAGAGTCGCTCAAGCTATCCGGGCGATGGTTTCAGTCACCGAACAGGCGCGACAGCAGTCCGCGCCGCTCCCGTGGCCGCCGCGCGGCGGCCTCCTCCTGGCGCATTTCCAACTGTTGCGACAGGCGCATGACCTTGCGCTCCAGGGGCGCCATGGCCAAACTGGCCGTTCCGCCTTGGCTTCGGCCTCGCGCACCCGCTCCTGCATCGGCCCTGCATCGTCCTGGCCGCCCTTCTGCAGGGCCTCCAATTTGGTTTCCAGTTCCTCTTCCAGCTTCCGGACATTTTCCCTAACCGGCGTCACGGCTTTCTCAATGGGTTCCTCGACCTCGGCTCGGCCCCGCTGTGCGGCCTCCTCTGCGGCCTTCTCCGCGGCCTTCTCCGCCCGTGCGTTCTGCTTGTGGATGAGTTCGGACAGGGATTCGATTGCGTCGGTCAATTCGTTCAATGGCGCGGACGGCAATTCAGATTTTACCGGCGCCAGTTCCTGGCCCTGAATGGATTCCTTGGCGCTTTCCATGATGACGCGGCTCAGCCATTCACCGATGGTCAGGCCGGCGCGCCGCGCCGCCACCTTTGCCGCCACCCGGCATTCGGGCTCGACGCCACTAACGCTCCATCGAGACTTTTGCGCCATTGCAACTTTGCCTGCTTATCGACAACACCCCACTACTACCTGGGAAACCTAACCGCAAAACCGGTGCCGTGCAACGCACGGACATCCAAGGGTTTTGGCCTTGAATTGAATGACTTAGCCATTGTCGGTCCAGTTTAACCGGCGCCAGGGGGTGTAATGTCATGTTATCGTTGCATTTGCTCCAGGGCTGTCGCGAGTATTTTTGCCGGCGTGATGCGCAAAAGGTCCTCCAGGGGTTTGGCGTAGGAGATCGGCGCGCGCGGGGCGCCAAGGCGGCGAATCGGTGCGACCAGGACATGCGCCATGTGTTCCGCCACCGTGGCCGCGATTTCGGCCCCGAAGCCGCCAACCTGTACCGCCTCGTGCACTACCATCAGGCGTTTGGTCTTCTCGACCGAGGCAAAGACCATGTCCTGATCCCAGGGCCAGAGGGTACGCAGGTCGACAATTTCCATATCGATGCCTTTTTCGGCCGCCAGTTCGGCGGCCTGCTCCGCCACGCCAACCATCTTGGACCAGGTCACAAGGGTCACATCGGCGCCTTCCCGGGCCAGACGGGCCGGGCCCAGGGGCACCAGGAAATCATCGTCATCGGGCACCTCGCCTTCCAGGGCCCAGTTATCCTTGTGTTCGATATAGATCACCGGATCGTCGCAACGGATGGCGGATTTCAGCAGGCCCTTGTTGTCCGCCGGGGTGTATGGCGCGGCCACCACCAGGCCCGGAATATGGGTGTACCAGGCCTCCAGGGATTGTGAATGCTGGGCGGCGGAACTGCGCCACATGCCGCTGGGCTGGCGGATCACCATGGGCACGCGGGCCTGGCCGCCGAACATGAAGCGGGCCTTGGCCGCCTGGTTGACCATTTCATCCACAGCGCACAGGGCAAAATCGGCGAAGCGCATCTCCACCACCGGGCGGGTGCCGACCAGGGCGGCGCCGACCGAGGCGCCCATGATGGTGGCTTCCGAAATGGGCGTATCGGCGATCCGTTCCGGCCCGAACTCGTCAATCAGGCCCCGGTATTGCCCGAACACACCACCCCGGCCCAGATCCTCGCCCAGGGCCCAGACCGATGGGTCCCGGCGCATTTCCTCCGCCACCGCCTGGCAGCCGGCTTCCTGATAGCTGATAACACTCATGACGAACTCTCCCAAACCGGCGCGCCGATATCCTGAATATCCGCGAAGGCGTGCTGCAGCGCCGGTGTCTCGGCGGCCTCGGCCGTCTCGGCGACCCGGGCCATTTCACCCGCCGCCGCGCTGTCGATCGCGGCCAGGTCGCTGTCCGCTAGCCCGAGGCGGCGCAGCTCTCCCGCCGCGCGAACCAGGGGGTCCACATCCCATTGCGCCGCCGCGTGGTCCTGATCCCGGTACAATGCCGGGTCGACCGAGGTATGGCCCTTCAAACGATAGGTCCGGGCACTGAGAAACATCGGTCCGCCACCGCCCCGAATTCGCGGGATCAGATCGCCGACCAGGCCGTCGACGGCGGCGACATCGTTGCCATCGACCTCATATGCTTCCAAGCCAAGGCTTTCGGCGCGGGCATTGGCGCCGCCACCGCCCGTAACCGCATCGGAATGAGTGGTGGAGGCGAAGCCGTTCTGTTCGCAGACAAACAGCACCGGCAGTTTGAATACCGTGGCCCAGTTCAGCCCCTCCATGAATGGGCCCCGGTTGATGGCGCCGTCGCCGAAGAAACAGACGACGACCTTGTCCTCGCCCATCAGTTTGGCGCCATGGGCCGCGCCCACCGCGATGGGAATGCCGGCCGCGACAACGCCGTTGGCGCCCAGCATACCGACCTCGAAATCCGCGATATGCATGGAGCCGCCCTTGCCCCCGCAAGTACCCCCCTCCTTGCCAAACAGCTCCAGCATCATCGCGCCCGGGTCCGTGCCCTTGGCGATGCAATGGCCATGGCCCCGATGGGTCGTGGTGATCTGATCCGTACGGCGCAGGTTGGCGCAGACGCCGGCGGCGACTGCCTCCTGGCCGATGGACAGATGCACCGCACCGCCCACAAGGCCATCGAGAGAGGCTTTTTCCGCCGCCTCCTCAAAGGCGCGGATGCGGCGCATGGTACGATAGAGGTCGACCAGACGGTCCCGGTCGATATTATGGCTGGGATGGGCGGCGTCGTTGGGCACGGTAATCCTCCGATAAGCAAACTACGGCGCACTTGTATCGGTTTTTTGGCTTCTATAGAAGGGCGGCCTATGGATATTCAAATCGTCACCGCGCCGACGGTCACCAAGTTGGGGCCAGAGCATATGGGCCAGGTCCTGATCGCCGGCAGCCATGGCGGCGTTTATGCCGGTTATCTTGCCGCCAAGGCCGGGGCGCGGGCAATTATCCTGAATGATGCGGGCGGCGGTTTGGACGGCGCGGGCTTTGCCTCGCTGCCCTATCTGGATGATCTGGGCCGTCCCGGCGCCACCGTGGCACACGACA
Organism: Alphaproteobacteria bacterium; assembly: GCA_030747035.1. Lineage (GTDB taxonomy): Bacteria > Pseudomonadota > Alphaproteobacteria. The sequence goes on from JASLLM010000010.1 coordinate 39,225, forward strand.
GCGCGCGCATTGGCGATGGCGCCGACATGGCCAGCCGCGGCGTGATCTCTCATGTGAACGAAACGGCGGCCGCGCTGGGCTGTGCCGCTGGGCAGACCGCCATGGCCTGCGCCGAGGCCATGTGCGCCGCACCCGCGCCGTCGGGCGATGCACCGGCCTATGAAGAGGCGCGGTTCCTGTTCTCCGGGGAAGGGGAGACACCGGAGATCTGGGGGATCGATTCCGCCTCGCTGTTACGCACGGAAGATGTCGGTCAGATTGTTCTGACCGCCTCTCATGGCGCCCTGCTGGGTGGGGAGGCTGCCTCGGCCATCAAATATGATGTTCTGGCCTGTGCCTTCAATGACGCCGGCGTGGGTATCGAGAATATCGGTGTCAGCCGGCTGCCGGCCCTGGATCAGCGCGAGATCGCCGCCGTGACGGTGGATTGCCAGACCGCGCGCATCGGTGATGCCCGTTCCATGTGGCAGACAGGTATCATATCGCATCTGAACAAAACCGCCGCCGCCCTGGGCGTTGGCGCGGGCGACAGCCTGCAAACATTCGCAAGAAAGGCCCAATCGGGAGAGAGTTAGAGCATGTCCGAAGAGAAATTGAGTAACCAGCCGCCCCGCACCATGAGCGGTGGCCGCGCCCTGGCCGAGATGTTGAAGCTGCATGATGCCGCGCCCATGTTCGGCATGGGCGGTTTCCAGCTATTGCCGTTTTACGATGCGGTGCGCGATGTCGGTTTGACCCATACCCTGATCAACGATGAACGCTGCGGCGCCTTTGCCGCCGATGCCTTTGCCAGGGTTTCGGGCCGGCCGGGCGTTTGTGATGCCACCCTGGGGCCGGGGGCGACGAACCTGACCACCGGCCTGGTAGAAAGCCTGAACGCGGGCGTGCCCATGGTTGCCATCACCGGCGACAGCAACCGGGACCATTCCTGGAAGAACATGACGCAGGAATCGAGACAGCTTGAAATCCTGGCTCCCGCGGTCAAGGAAGTGATCCGTATCGAGGCCATCCAGCGGGTGCCCGAACTGGTGCGCCGGGCTTATGGCGTGGCGACCTCCGGCCGGGCCGGGCCCGTGCTGTTGGACGTGCCCGAGGATATCGCCCATGGCGAATACGATTTCGACGAAAATGATCTCTATGCCGATACTTCCGCCATCAACTCGCCGGCCTACCGCAGCCGTCCCGCCCGTGACGATCTGGCCCGCGCCGCCGCCTTGCTGGCCGGGGCCAAGCGGCCGGTCATCCTGGCCGGTGGTGGCGTGCATCTGTCCGGGGCCCAAGGTGCCCTGACGGCGTTTGCCGAAAGCCTGAATATCCCCGTTGCCCATACCCTGAGCGGCAAGGGTGCCATTCCCTGTACCCATGCCCTGGCGCTGGGCCTGTTTGGCCGGTATAGCCGGATCGCCAACGATGTCATTGAAAGCTCCGACTGTATTTTGGTGGTTGGCTGCAAGATGGGCGAGATCGCGACCAAGCGCTACACCCTGCCGCCCCGGCATATCCCGCTGATCCATCTGGAGATCATGGCGGAGGAAATCGGCCGCTGTGTGCCGGCGGATGTGCCCCTGTGGGGCGATGCCTTGGCGGGGATCGAGGATCTTGCGGCGGAGCTGTCCGACAGTGCCGCCAGCCAGCATGCGGCGCGCGGCGAATATGCGGCAGAGGTGGCGCAACGCATGACCGCCTGGCGCATGGAGGTACAGGAACGCCTGACCTCCAGCGAGCAGCCGGTCAACATGGCGCGCATGTGCCACGAGCTCAACAACACCCTGCCCGAGGACGGTATCCTGGTCGCCGATGGCGGTTTCGCGGCCCATTGGACGGGGTTGTTGTGCGAAACCAAGATGGCGGGGCGGACCTATATCGCCAACCGTGGGTTCGCCTCCATCGGCTATGGCCTGCCGGGCAGCATGGGCGCGCAGCTGGCTGCCGGTGATCGGCCCGTGGTGGGTGTAACCGGCGATGGTGGTTTCAACATGATGATCGGCGAGTTGGAGACCGCGGGACGCCTGCAGCTTG
>JASLLM010000110.1 GCA_030747035.1 Alphaproteobacteria bacterium
CCACCGGCGCGCCGGGCGTCCAGTGCCGGCGCAGATCATCCAGGGCGACGGCGCCCTCGCCGGGCCAATAGATACCGGCGCGCAATAAAGGTGCGGGCTCCCGCCACTGATCCGCCCGGCCCAGCAGGTTGGCCGTGTAGGCCAGCAGATTGCCGCCGTTGTCCGGGCCGCCATGAACGAAATATTGCCACAGACGATGGCAGGCCTCGGCCGGCAGGGTCGATAGCCCATGCAATTCCGCATCCGGCTGGTCGTCGCCGGGCACGATGGCCAGGGCGATATTATGCCGCCGGCAGCAGTCCACCACCTGTTCCACGCCGTAAGGCCAATAGTTGACACCGCCCAGCAAGCGGATGACCACCAGTTTGGCCGCACTGACGATGTCGCCCACATACAGGTCGACCGACATGTTGTGGCTCAGATTCATCAGATTGGCCAGCCGCAGGCTGGGCGCGTCCGAATGCCGCCGGGCCGCCGACAGCATCTGCAAATCCGTATCTGCCGCTGACAGGATGACAATGTCGCCGGGACTTTGGCCCAGGTCCACCGCCTCCGCTCCATCGGAGATGCCGCCGGGTTTGGCTGCGAGCAGATGCATTCCCGGTCAGTCCAAAATAATCGCGCGGATGGCCGCTTCGTCCAGGCCATGCAGGCCGATCACCACCAGACGGCAGGCGCGGTCTTCCTCCGCGCCCCAGTCCCGGTCGTAATAGTGCTGATAACGGTCGCCGACCCCCTGTACCAACAGGCGCATGTCCTTGCCCTTGACGGCGATGAAGCCCTTCATGCGTAGCACGTCATGGGCCGCCGCCGCCCGCCGCAGCTTCGCCATCAAGGCTTCGGGCTCCGCAATTTCAGGGAAAGTCACGACGAAGCTTTCGAAGTCATCATGTTCGTGGTCGTCTTCGTCGTCATGGTGGGAGGGGCGGTTGTGCAAATCGTCTTCCGCCGCGGCATCCAGACCCAGCAGGGTATCGGCATCAATGGCGCCATGCCGCGCCGGCACCACCCGTATGGATTGGCGTAGCGCAGCCTGCAAATCCGCCGTGACGCGGGGCGTCTCCGCCGCCGATATCAGGTCGGACTTGTTCATCACCACCATATCGGCGCAAGCCAGTTGATCCGTGAACAGTTCAGCCAGGGGACTGTCATGGTCCAGCGCCTCGTCGGCCTGCCGTTGCGCCATGACCGCGTCCGGGTCATCGGCGAACAGACCGGCGGCGAATGCCGGTGCATCAACCACGGCGACCACGCCATCGACGGTAATGCGGGTGCGGATGCCCGGCCAGTTGAAGGCCTTGAGCAGCGGTTTCGGCAAGGCCAGGCCGGAGGTCTCGATAATGATGTGATCGATGCCCCCGGGCCGCTCCAGCAGCGCCTCCATGGTGGGCACGAAATCGTCCGCCACGGTGCAACAGATGCAGCCGTTGGCCAGTTCGACAATGTCTTCCTCGGCACAATTCTCGGCGCCGCAGGCCTTGAGGATATTGCCGTCGACGCCCATGTCGCCGAATTCGTTGATGATCAGGGCCAGGCGCCGTCCATTGGCGGTCTGCAGAAGGTGCCGGATCATGGAGGTTTTTCCCGCGCCCAGGAAACCGGTGATCACGGTGGCGGGAATACGTTGCAGATTGCTCATGAACGGCACGGTCCTGACTGTCGATGGGAATGGGGAAGTTTGGAATAATTCATGGCCTGGCGCCCTCCCTCCGAGGATCGGTTACATGGGTTACAACAGGCCGCGCGCGTCTTCTGGCTTAGGGTCGTCGGTTGCGGGGCCTTCCCGGCGGCGACGCCGCCAGTGGCATTCTCCCGATTCCTCGCCATTCACAGTTGCGGGGGCAGCGCCGGATTTTTTCGTCCTGTTTTGGCAGGAATCAAACACCGGCTTCCGCGCCACGGCTGGCGCAAACTAGCATGCATGACCTGCCCCGGCAATCGGCTAGCCGAATTGCCGCTGGCAATGTTGGTCCGGCCAGCGTAAAGCTAAGGGCAACACTGGTATGCGTTTTGGATTTCCGTATGTCTACAATCATCGTCATGGGCTTCCTGTTGGGACTGCAACACGCCATGGAGGCTGACCATGTTGCCGCCGTCGCGGCGCTGGCCGCGGGCAAGAGCCGGCTGCGCTGGGTGCTGCGCCACGGTCTGTTTTGGGGTCTCGGGCATGCCCTGGCGCTGGGCGCCTTTGCCGGCGCTGTCATGTTGGCACGGGGCAGCATTCCGGCCGGGCTTGGCGCCGGCCTGGAGTTTGCCGTCGCCTGCATGCTGATCGCCCTGGGCGCCATGGTGATCTGGCGGGTGGTGCGGGAAAGGCTGCATTTTCATGTGCATCGTCATGCCGATGGCAGGATGCATTTCCACGCTCATAGCCACGCCGGCGAACGGCAAAGCCACGATAGAAACCGGCACGAACATGGCCATGGCGGAAGTGGTGTTCGGCGCAGTCTGGCGGTGGGTGTGATGCATGGTCTGGCAGGCTCCGCCGCGCTGATCGCTCTTGCGGGACCGGCGCAGATGTTGGAGGGCATGGGTTTTGTCTTTCTGTTCGGTGTTGGATCCATTCTAGGCATGGTCTTGCTGTCTTCGGTCATTGCCTTGCCTTTGCTGTTGTCGGGCCGGGTAATGACGGGGCTGAACCGCGGTTTGCAGGCTGGTATTGGCATCGTTTCCATTGCCATCGGCGGCTTTCACGCCCATGCCGGGGCGCCGGCGATGTTGGCGCTGCTGCAGGCGTGACAGAGGCGCCGCTGCAACACGGTGGCCAGCCGCCGGTTGGCGCGGCGGAGGATGGCTCGGATTGGCTGGATCTGTCCACCGGCATCGCACCTTTCGCTTATCCATTTACCCCTCCGCCCGCACAAGCGTGGCGCAGTCTGCCCCGCCAGGCAGAGGAACAGGCCGCTCTGACAGCAGCGGCGCGCTACTTCGGCTTGACGGGATGGGAGGAAATTTGCTCCGGCCCCGGCTCCCAGGCGCTGTTGCAACTGTTGCCAAGGCTATTGCCCACCGCGCCCGCAGCGGTGCTGGCGCCCACCTATAATGAACACGCGCACCGTTGGTCAGTCGCCGGCCATAAGGTCGAGGAGATCCCGGCCATCGCTGATCTGTCCGGGCCCTGCCGTTACCTCGTGGTGGTTAACCCGAACAATCCCAGCGGCGCCATTCAGGGGCGCGAAGAGCTGTTGCGGCTGGCGGACGAAATGGCGGCGCGGGAAGGTTATCTGATCGTTGACGAAGCATTCTGCGATCTTCAACCCGACGTCAGCGTGGCCCCCGAGGCCGGCCGGCCAGGTCTGTTGGTGCTGCGCTCGTTCGGCAAATTTTTCGGCCTGGCGGGTTTACGTCTGGGCTTTCTTTTGGGACCGGCACCTCTTATTTCCTCGGTGCGGCAGCACCTAGGCCCCTGGCCGGTGAATGGCCCGGCCCTGGATGTCGCGGCCCAGGCCTATGATGACCGGGCCTGGATCGCCGGACACCGGAAGGCCCTGGCCGAGCAGGCGGAAAAACTGCGGCAGTTGTTGTCGGAGCATGGCCATATCGTCGGCGGCACGGACCTGTTTGTCCTGCTGCAATCGGATAATTCTCCCGCAATCAGGGACCGGCTGGCGGCGGGCCGCATTCATGTACGTGATTTCGCCGAACATGAAACCTGGCTGCGTTTTGGTTTGCCGGGCGATGAAGCAGCCTGGCGACGCCTGGAAGACGCCTTGCAATGTCCCAGCTAGAGACCTGTCTGCCGGCGATTATCGGCCATCGGGGTGCCTGCGGCCATGCACCGGAAAATACCCTGGCCTCCGTGCGGGCGGCGGCGGCACTGGGCGTCAAATGGGTCGAGTTCGACGTCAAGCTAAGCGCCGATGACCAGATGATTATCCTGCATGACGACAGCCTGGAGCGCACGACAAATGGATCGGGCGCGGCGGCGGAACGGCGGCTGGCGGATATTCAGGCGCTGGATGCCGGATCGTGGTTCGATGCGGCTTTCCGGGGCGAGCGGGTGCCGACCTTGGATGACTATATCTCACTGCTGCGTGATCTCGGCCTTGGTGCCGTGGTCGAGATAAAACCAACACCGGGGCGGGAAGTTGAGACCGGACAGCGGGTGGCCGCGCATCTGGCGGCGCATTGGCCCGGCGATCTGCCGGCGCCCCTGTTGTGCAGTTTCAAGCCGGCCTCGCTGGCGGCGGCCCGCGCGGCGGCACCGGCGCTTGAACGAGCCATGCTGTTGTCGTCGCCGGGGGACGACTGGCACCGCATCGCCGAACAGGTCGGGGCCTGTGCCGTCCATTGCAACCATTTGAATTTGTCGAAAATCCGCGCGGTGGAGATTATCCAGGCCGGATTTGCCTTGCGCTGTTATACCGTCAACCAAGGGCCCCGGGCGGCAGCCCTGTTCGACTGGGGCGTTGACGGCGTGATCACGGACTATCCGGACCGGATGCCAACCCGCCCGGCGACATAGTCCGCGACCGCCGCACGTTGCGCCGTGCTCATGTGGATGCCGACCTTGCTGCGCCGCCACAGCACATCATCGCCGCTACGGGCCCATTCCCGCTCAATCATATAGTCGACCTCGCCGGCGGTCAGTCCGGCCCCGAAATCGATGCCAAGATCGGAGGGCTGATAGCTGCCCGCCAAAACCTCATCGCTCAGGCTGCCGTGCCGCGCTGCCAGCGATCGCAGCAGGGGTCGTTGAAGCCGGGGATAGCGGCCCGCCAGTTGCGCCACCAGGGCCTCGAAGTCACCGCCAGGCAGGTCCCCACCGGGCAGCGGGACAGCTACGGTCCAGGGTTCCCCCATGGCGGGAAAAAAGGGTTTCAGATCGGCCAGTGCTTCCTCGGCCAGTTTTCGGTAGGTGGTGATCTTGCCGCCGAAAACCGACAGCAACGGCGCTTCGCCCGCCGCTTGATCCAGGTTGAGAACGTAGTCGCGGGTAACCGCGGAAGGGTCTTCCGCTTCGTCATCGAACAGAGGTCTGACGCCGGCGTAGGACCAGACCACATCCGACGGCCGCACCGGCGCCGCGAAATAGCTGCTGACCACGTCACACAAATAGGCTGTTTCATCAGCCGATACGGTGGCGTCTTCAGGCTTGCCGCGATGCACCACGTCGGTGGTGCCGATCAACGAAAACCGCTCCTCGAACGGAATTACGAACACAACGCGCCGGTCGGCATGCTGCAGAATATAGGCATGCTCTCCCTCGGACAGGCGGGGGACGACAATATGGCTGCCCTTGATCAGACGCACGCCTTGACCGCTGGGAAGGCCGAGTTGTTCTTGCAGCAGACTTTCGACCCAGGGCCCGGCGGCGTTGACCATGGCGCGTCCCTGCACCACCGTCTCGATACCGCTACTTTGCTGCCGCAGGCGTGCCCGCCACAGGCCGTCGGCCCGCCGGGCCTCGATCAATTCCGTTCGGGTGCGAATGTCCGCGCCCTTGCCGGCGGCGGCCATGGCATTGAAAAGCACCAACCGCGCATCATCGACCCAGCAATCGGAATAGATGAAGCCCCGCCGGAGGCTGCTGTTCAGGGGCGCTCCCGCGGCATGGCGGCGCAGATTGATGCCTTGGGAATTGGCCAGCCGCGGATGGCTTGCCAGATGATCATAGAAGAACAGGCCCAGCCGGATCAGCCAGGCCGGGCGCACGGAATGCGCATGCGGCAGGACAAATTGCAGCGGCCGGATAATGTGCGGCGCCTTGGCCAGCAGCACTTCCCGCTCGATCAGGGCCTTGCGTACCAGGCCGAATTCGAAATGCTCCAAATAGCGCAGCCCGCCGTGGATCATCTTGCTGCTGGCGGATGAGGTTGCGCTGGCCAGGTCGTCCATTTCGCAAAGCAGCACCGACAGTTGCCGGCCGGCGGCATCACAGGCGATACCGGCGCCATTGATACCACCGCCAATGACGATCAGATCCCAAATGTGCTCGTTCACGGCCATGCTTTTCCACCGCCACCGTCTGACCGGCCTGCGTTCTACCACGCCGCCGTCAAAATGGATCTATCGTAGGTGACAGGACACCACGTGGCCGGGACCATATTCCTTGAGTTGCGGCACATCAACGGTGCAGCGCGCTTCGGCATAGGGGCAGCGGGTGTGGAAATGGCAGCCCGGCGGCGGCTTGATCGGGCTGGGAACGTCGCCCTGAAGGATGGTTTTCTTGCGCCTGATCGTCGGATCGGGAATGGGTACCGCCGACAACAGCGCCTCGGTGTAGGGGTGCTGGGGGTTGGTGAAAAGGGTTTTCTTGTCGGTGTATTCGACGATCCGGCCCAGATACATCACCGCGATCCGGTCGCTGATATGCTCGACCACCGCCAGATCATGAGCAATAAACAGATAAGAGAGATTCAATTCCGCCTGCAGATCCATCAACAGATTGATGACCTGTGCCTGAATTGACACATCCAGGGCCGAGACCGGCTCGTCGCCTATGATTACCTTTGGATTCAAGGCCAGGGCGCGGGCAATACCGATGCGTTGGCGCTGGCCGCCGGAAAATTCATGCGGAAAGCTTTCCAGTTGCGCCTTGCGCAGGCCCACGCGCTCGAACAGTTCCGCCGCCCGTTCCTTGCGTTCGGCGGGCGTGCCGATGTCATGGACCCGCAGCATTTCCTCGACAATGTCGCCGGCCGTCATGCGCGGGTTCAGGGAAGAATAGGGATCCTGAAAGATAATCTGCATCTCGCGCCGGACCGGGCGCATATCGGTCTTGCTCAAATGGGTGATATCGCGGCCGTTCAGCTTGATGCTGCCGTCGGTAGGATCCAAAAGGCGCAGGACGGTGCGGCCGACGGTCGACTTGCCGCAGCCGCTTTCCCCGACCAGGCCCAGGGTTTCGCCCTGGTTGATATGAAAGCTGACGCCGTCGACGGCATAAACCTTGCCTTTGTCCCGCGACAGCAAGCCCTTGGAGATGGGGAAGTGTTTTTTCAGGTCAGCCACATCCAGCAACGGCGCTTCGTTGCCGTTCGCCGATGTTTGCGCCACGGTATTGGCTGCTTCAGTCATTCCCACCTCCGTACAAGCGGTCGGAATGCCAGCAGGCGGCCCAATGCCCGGGCCGCTTTTCCTCGTAGACCGGATAATTCGCCCGGCAGCGCTCATCGGCAAATTTGCAGCGCGGCGCGAAGGTGCAACCGGGCGGCAGGTCGTTAAGCGGCGGCACGATGCCGGGAATCTCCTCCAGCCGCTCCGCCAGATGATCGCCGCTGCCCACCTCGACACCGCTCATGATCTCAAGTTGCGGCACCGATGCCATCAGACCGTGGGTGTAGGGGTGCATCGGTTCGGCGAACAAGGGCTCCACATCCGCCTCTTCCACCTTGCGGCCGGCATACATCACAACGACCCGTTGCGCGGTTTCCGCGATTACGCCCAGATCATGGGTAATCAGGATCACCGCAGTGCCAAGTTCCTGCTGCAACTGCACGATCAGGTCCAGAATCTGCGCCTGGATGGTGACATCCAGCGCCGTCGTCGGCTCATCCGCGATCAATACTTTCGGGTTGCAGGCCAAAGCCATGGCGATCATCGCCCGCTGCCGCATTCCGCCCGACAGCTGGTGCGGATACTCCTTGGCGCGTTGTGCCGGCTCGGGAATTTTCACCAGATCCAGCATCTCCACCGCCCGTTCCAGGGCCCTGGCCTTGGAATAATCCTGATGCAGGATCAAGGCCTCGGCAATCTGATAACCGATGGTCAAGACCGGATTAAGCGACGTCATCGGTTCCTGAAATATCATCGAGATGTCGTTGCCACGGATATCCCGCATCTCGGCTTCGCTATAGTCGAGCAGGTTTTCGCCATCCAGCTTTACCTGACCGCCGATGATCCGGCCGGGCGGCTCGGGCACCAGGCGCATGACGGAAAGGGCGGTGATGCTCTTGCCACAGCCCGACTCGCCGACAATGCCCAGGGTCTCGCCCTTGCGCAGATTGAACGAGACACCGTCCACCGCCTTGACGGTGCCCTGGCGGGTAAAGAAATAGGTTTGCAGACCCTCCACTTCCAACGCCAGTTCACTACTATTCGGTTCGGCCCGCGCGGCGGGCTCTCCTTCGCCAATGCTACTGTTCGCCATGTCTGTCATGCCTGCGCCGCCTAACTGCGTTGCCTTGGGTCAAGAATGTCGCGCAGGGCATCGCCAAACAGGTTGGCGCCAAACACGGCCATGGAGATTGCCAGACCGGGAAAGATCACCAGCCAGGGCGCGACACGGACATACTCGGCGGCGGATTCCGACAGCATGCGGCCCCAGGACGGATGCGGCTCCGGCACGCCCAGCCCAAGGAAGGACAGCGAGGCTTCAACCAGAATGGCGGCGCCGAGCTGGGCCGTGAACAAGACGATCAACGGCGCCAGGATATTCGGCAGGACATGGCGTACCGCCACCCGCATCTCGCTCATCCCCGCCGCCCGCGCCGCCTCGACGAACGGCATCTCGCGCAATGACAGGGTGGAGGAGCGCACCACCCGGGCGACGTTCGGTATCAGCGGAATGGAAATGGCAAACACCGTATTCTCCAACGATGGTCCCAGCGAGGCCGCCATCACCAGGGCCAGGACCAGCAGGGGCAGTGCCTGCATGATATCGATCAGGCGCTGCATCAGAAGATCAAACCAGCCCATCAGGTAGCCCGACATCAAACCGATAAGAACGCCTATGAAGCCGCCCAGCATTATGGACGCGACACCCACCGTCAATGAGATCCGGGCGCCATGGATGATCCGGCTGAGCATATCCCGTCCCATCATGTCCGCACCCATGACGAACTCGGCATTTGGTGCCGAGAGGGAGGCCGAAGCCTTGGTCTGCAGCGGATCATGGGGGGCCAGCACATCGGCGAATAGGGCCGAGAATATGAAAATAACCATGATCACCGCGCCGATGGCGCCCAGGGGATAGCGCCGGGCATAGAACATGGTCTTGTCCCAGCGGCCCGAGACATGGGCGCCAGCTTTGATCAATTCGGCTTGATGGTCGATATTAGCCATTGCCGGCGTCCTTTTTGAAACGGTTTGTTCTAGTCGGCATACTTGATCCTCGGGTCCAGCACCGCGTACAGCAGATCGACCAAGAAATTGATCAACACCGTGACCAGCGCGATCAGCATGACCAGATTCTGCACGATGGGATAATCCCGCATCAGAATCGCCTCGACCAGGAAATGCGCCACACCGGGAATATTGAAGACGGTTTCGGTTATGATCAGGCCGCCGATCAGGAATGCCGCCTCAATGCCGATAATCGTGGTTACCGGCAGTACCGCATTCTTCAGGGCGTGATGATAGTTGATGGAATTGTCCGACGCCCCTTTGGATCGCGCCGTGCGGATATAGTCCTGACGCATGACCTCCAGCATCGAGGACCGGGTCAGGCGCATGATCAGGGCGGAGGAGCGGAAGCCCACCGCCGCCGCCGGTATCGAATACAGCACCAGCTCATCCCACAGGTTCTCCGGCGGGTCCATGTAGATTGGGATATCGCCCAAGTAGGTAACAAAAAACATCAGGATCAGCAGCGCCAGCCAGAATGACGGCAGGGACAGGCCGCTCAGGGAAATGACACGCAGGGTGTAATCAAGGCCGGTATCCTGTTTCACGGCGCAGATAACGCCCAGGGGCAGCCCGAACAGGACGGAAAAGCCCAGGGCCAGGGCCGCCAGTTTGGCGGTAATGGGAATGCGCGGGCCCAGCTCGTCGATCGCCGGCATTTCCGAAACGTAGGAGAAACCCAGATCCCAGACCAGCAGGCCTTTCATCCAATGGTAATATTGCACCGGGATGGGCAGATCCAGGCCCAGTTCCTTTTCAATCTGCGCCTTTTCCGCCGGGTCAACGAAGCCGGCGGAATCGAACATGATGTCGGCGATATTACCCGGCATCAGCCGTAGCAGCACGAAGATGATGATGGAAATTCCAACCAGCGTCAGAACCATCAACAAAAAGCGCTTAACTAAGTATGAACCCAATTTCTACCCCGCCCGTGCCAGGAATATCGCAATCAAATAGTCAAAAAAATTCTGCGGCCAAATTGGGCCAGCCGGGACACCGCCACGATAATCTTCGCGGGGCGCCCCGGCCCATGACCAATAGGCTTGGACCTACTTGTCCATCCAGACGTCTTCCATGCGCCAGTTGTTATAGAGACTGTTCACATGAGTGACGAAGCCCTTCACATAAGGCTGCTTGCACTGTGCCGCCTTGCCGTGGGAAATGATCGGCCGGGCCGCATCTTCCTGCAGTTTTTTGTCGATTTCCCAGACCAGCTTCTTACGTGCCGCCTGATCTTCCATCATGGATTGCTGCTTGAACAGCGCCTCCATTTCCGGCTTGCAGTAGCCCGTGTAATTGCGCTGCGAGCCGCAGGAATAGTTTTCGTAGAAGTTGGCGTCCGGATCATCAACGCCGATGCCCGTCAGGTTTAGGCCCACCATGTAGTCCTTGCGGGCCACCTTGGCGTGCCAGTTGCTGGTTTCAACCGTATCAAGCGTGGCGTCGATATAGACCTCTTTCATATGGTCGATCAAAATCACCGCCGGGTCGCGATAAACCGCTATATTGCGGGTCGAGACCTTCACCTTCAGACGCTTGTTCGGACCATAACCAAGGCTCTCCATGATCTTCCGGGCTTTGGCGCGGTTGCCCGCGATGTCCGGGTTGTAACCGGCGACAGTCTTCAAGAACTCAGGCGCCATGCCCCAGACACCCGCTGGCGGTGGCATCATCGCACCACCCTGCAAGAACTGACCGTGACCCAGAATATCAATGAAGGCCTGGCGGTCGATGGACAAAACCATTGCCTTGCGGACCTTGGCGTTGTCGAACGGCGGCTTGGCCTGGTTCACGATCAGATTGGTGCTGACGTTGGTTGTGACCAGATCACAGACCGCGTGCGGCGCCTGCGCCTTCACATCCTTCAACAACGGAATGGTCACATCCACGTTGAAGGTGAAGTCGAATTTGCCGGCGATAAAGGCCAGAACCCGGGTCGATCGGCTTTTGATAATGGTCCAGTCGATGCCGTCCAAATGAGGTTTGCCCTTCTTCCAGTAGTTCTCGTTCTTCCTGAATTTCACATGCTCGTTCTGCTTCAGGCTGACGAACTTGAACGGTCCGGTGCCGATGGGATGGGTCCGCATTTTTTTCGGCGCTACATGGCAGGGATAGACCGGCGAATAACCACTCGCCAGCAGCGCGACGAAAGCGGGCTGCTTGCGTTTCAGATGGAAGGTCGCCTGGTAATCGTTATCGGCGGTCACCTTGTCCAGGTTCTTGTACCAGGATTTACGCGGATTCTTGCGCAGCTTGGCCTTGCTTTTGCCGGTCACCAGGTTCCAGGTGCAGACCACGTCCTTGGCCGTAAAGGGCTTGCCGTCGTGGAATTTCACGCCCTTGCGCAGGGTGAAGGTCAGCTTGGTATTGTCATCGTTCCAGTTCCACTTGGTGGCCAGGTCGGGAACGATGGTGTCCAGGCTTTCGACGGCGATGGCTTGGTCGTACATGATCAGATTGTTGAACACGCCCATATAGGGCGCGACGGTGGAGTTCGTGGCTTCTTCGTGAATCGAGCCACTGGGCGGGGTGCCACGGTGATAGGCCTTCAGGATACCACCGTTTTTTTGCGCCAGCGCCGCCTCGGCGGAGAGCATCAGGCCAACCACCGAAACCGCGGACGCAATTGTAAAGAGTCTACGCTGCATTACAGTCCTCCCTTATTGGTTTTATGAATTGCAAGAGGGAGTATGCGCAAACAATGTGATTATGCCAAGTAATCCTTATGCCGGCGGTGGCGCCGGGGCAGTCTTACAAGCCCTTGTCGAGCAGCGCCTTGATCTTGGCCTTGCTTGTCTGGGCGATCAGTCGGCCCACTTCCCCGCTGCTTTTCACCATCACCATCGTGGCTTGATAGTTTACCTTGTACTGCTCCGCGATGGGGGCATCCGCGTAGGTGTCCCAGTCCACATAGACGAAGGTGATCTTCGCGTCGTAGTTCTTGTTGGCGGCCCGTAATGCCTTGATCGCACGGATCTGGCTGCGACAGGTGCCTCACCATTCGGCGGCGAATTCCAACAGCACGGCGCGGCCATCCGCCAACGCGGCCTTCACCACCTGCGGGCTGTAGGGGACGCTGCCACCGGCCGCCTGGGCCGCCAATGGCGACGACAACGCCAGGGCAATGACATACCGGAAGAAGACTCTACGTAACATCAAATCACCTATTCAACATGCTCAAACCGAAACCGAGAGGTCCTGTAACCATTCGGGCAAAATGTCCAGCACCTGACTTTCCAGCCAATGGTCTACCCCGAATAGGATGCCGGCGCCCACCAACAAAAACGTGATCCCCAAGATCAGCTTGGCCTTGCCCGCCAGCAGGCGCAGCGCCTGTTGCCGCTTCGCCACCACTTCACGGGTGCCGAAGGCCAGGGCCAGCATCATTGCCGATACCCCCAAGGCGAACGCCATCATGATTGCGCCGGCCCAAATGACATCCCGGCCCTGAGAGGCCAGGGATATGGCACCGCCCAGCGTTGGCCCGATACAGGGCGACCAGACGGCACCCAGCATGGCCCCGCCCAAAAACTGCCCGCGCAGCCCGGCGCTGTCCATGCCGTGCAGATGGTCATCGGCATTGCCCGCGAAGCCGGCGGTGGCGGTGGCGAAGCGTTCGTTCAGGCGCGGGACCAGCAGAACCAGGCCAAAGATCACCATCATCCAGGCCCCGATCGTGGTCATCAGCCGCTGATCAAGACCGATGGAAGACCCCAGCACGATGACAAACAGGCCGACCAGGACGAACGACAGACTCAACCCCGCCGCCAGCGCCAGCGGGCCCCGGCGGTCGGCCTGCAGCGAGGCCGCCAGAACGATGGGCAATACGGGCAATACGCAGGGATTCAGCAGCGTCAGCAAACCGGCGACAAAAGCGAAAAGCAACTCCACGAAGCAAGCACTCCATGCTGGGGAACTCCAGGGACGGCGCTCGATAGCATGCCTCGTTCGTCGGGGACAACCAAGTTTCCGGTCACGATGCTGTGCGCCATCGCCGGCGTTGCGCCGCTGGGTATGGCATGGCTAATATCGAACATGTCCACGCCCGAACGCCAACTCGCCGCCATCGTGATCGCCGACGTGGCCGGCTATGCGCGGTTGGTGGAAGTCGATGCGGACGGCACCCAGGGACATTTCGGTGACTTGGCTGAAAACATTATCAAGCCCTTGCTAAAGCAGCATAATGGACGCCTGATCGACGCCAAGGATGACACCCTGCTGTCGACTTTTACCTCGGCCGTGGCGGCCGTGAATTTCGCGGTGGATGTGCAGCGCACCCTGCCAATTCATCAGGGCGATTGGCCGTCGGATCAACGCATGCGGCTGCGCCTGGGCATCAATTTGGGTGACGTCATCGTCAAGGGCGACAGTGTCACGGGCGATGGTGTCAAAGTGGCGGCAGCGTTGCTGGAATTGGCGGATCCTGGCGGCATAGTGGTCGCAGGTAACGTCCTGGAGCAGGTGCGCCGGCGCCTGGACCATGTGGCATTCGAGGATATGGGCCCCAGGGAGGTCGAAAATATGCCCGATCCGGTGCCCGTCTATCGCGTGCTGCTGGACCCATCCGTCATCGAAGAGGAGGCTGATGGCGGAAAAATTCTTACCGGACGGCGGATAGCGCTGGCCTTGATGGTCCTGGTGCTTTTCGCGGGCGCGGCGCTGTGGAAGCTGCGGGGTTGATGCGCCACGATAGGGCGTAAGGGGAAAATGGGCGCTGTTCGCCTATTTACGCTTGCGCGGGCGGGCTTCATCGCTAGATTGGCCGCAAATACCGCATAATATTGTCGTGAGGAAACGCAAATGGATTTCGAGAAGCTTGTTCAGGAACGCAGAAGTATCCGTGGTTATAAGCCCGACCCGGTGCCGAAAGAGGTGATTGAGGAAATCGTTGAAATCGCCAAGGGCGCGCCGTCCTCGATGAATACCCAGCCCTGGTTCCTGCACGTGATCACTGGCGAGCCGCTGGATCGGATCCGCAAGGGCAATACCGAACGCATGCTGGGCGGGGCCGAGGTCAACCGCGAGATCCCGGTGCGTGACGGTTACGAGGGCATCCACCGCCAGCGGCAGATCGAGATCGCCATTCAGTTGTTCGAGGCCATGGGCATTGAGCGGGATGACAAGGAACGGCGCCAGGACTGGGTGCTGCGCGGTTTCCGCCAGTTCGACGCGCCGGTCTCCATCGTCGTCACCTATGACAAAAGCCTGGAGCCCGCCACCATCAGCCACTTTGATCTGGGCGCGATTGTCTACGGCCTGGTGCTGGCCGCCTGGACCCGCGGCCTGGGCACGGTGATCAACGGCCAAGGCATCATGCAGTCGGACGTGGTGCGCGAACATGCGCAGATCCCCGAATGGCAAACCATCATGACCTGCGTCGCCATGGGTTATCCGGATGAAGATTTCTCCGCCAACCAGGTGAAATCCCGACGTACGCCGAACGACGACATCATTTCCTACGTTGGCTTCGACTAGACCATTTTCGATATTCATCGAATCTCTGAACCACCCGCTCCC
>JASLLM010000111.1 GCA_030747035.1 Alphaproteobacteria bacterium
GCGACTGGGTAGGGGCGGAAATGGCACTATCGCAAGGGAATTGAGCAGAAATGACGGTGACGCAGATTGATGGACCGCGCCAGGATCCCGCCCACGGCGGACAGGCGGAGCAATTGGTGGTCCTGGTGCATGGCTATGGCGCGGACGGCCAGGACCTGATCGGCCTCGCACCCTATTTCGCCCAGGTCCTGCCCCAGGCCGCCTTTGTCGCGCCCAACGGGCCGGAGCCGTGCGGGATGTCCCCCTTTGGCTATCAATGGTTCCCCATCAGCCAGTTCGATCCCGGCAGCCGTCTGGCCGGCGTCCAGTCCGCCGCGCCCATACTGGATCAATTCATCGATCAGGAACTGGAACGTCACGGCCTGACGGAGGACGAACTGTTGTTGGTTGGCTTCAGTCAGGGCACCATGATGAGCCTGCACACCGCCCTGCGCCGGCCCCGTCAGATCGCCGGCATCCTGGGCTATTCCGGCATTCTTGCCGGGCCCGAGCTGCTGGGGGCGGAAGCCGTATCGAAACCGCCGATCCTGCTGATCCACGGCGATATGGACGAAATGCTGCCGGTGCAGCACCTGCACGAGGCGGTCAGTGCCCTGGGCGCGGCCGCGTTCGATGTGCAATGGCATGTCAGCCCCGGCGCCGGCCATACCATCGCCCAGGACGGCCTGGACCTGGGCATGCAGTTCCTGCGGCGGGTTTTCGGAAGCAACTAGTCTTTCTTGCTGTCCGCGTAACCCTGCATGGCTTCTTCCATGCGGCCGGAGGCGGCGATCAGGGCATTGCCCAGCTTGCCCATCTCCAGCGCATCGATCAGGGGCATGTTGCGGGCGGCGCGCTGGGCTTCCTTGGTCATGCGTACCGCATCGGGGTCCAGCGCCACCAGATTGCCGACGAATTGATGCGCCACCTGGTTCAGGGCCTCCGCCCCTTCCACCAGGCGGTTGATCAGGCCCACCTCATAGAGCCGCCGGGCCGGGATCAGATCGCCGAACAGCAGGAACTCCAAGGCCAGGCGCGGGCCGATCAGGCTGCTCAGGACCGGGGTGTTGATGGCGGCGGGAAAATTCCGCCGCATCTCCAAGGCGCCGAAATGAGCGCCTTCCTCGGCCAGCACGAAATCGCAGATCATTGCCAGGGTGAAGCCGCCCGCCACGGCGTAGCCTTCCACCACCGCCACGGTCGGTTTGGTCATGCGGTGGAGGAGGCGGTTGACCTTGGTCCAGGTTTCGTCCGCCGCCAGGGCGGCGGCCAGGTTACGTTCGGGCGCCATGGATAGATCCCGCCCGGCGCAGAAATTGCCGCCAGCGCCGCGAATGACCAGGCAGCGGGTGGCATCGTCCGCTTCCGCCTCCTCTATGGCCTGGATCAGGCCGTCAATGACGCCGGCATCCAGGGCATTGCGCTGTTTCGGGCGGTTCAGGATCAGGGTGGTAACGCCGTCTTGCTTGCCAATTTGGACCATTTTGCACCTCCATGGATGGCATATGGTGCCCCGGCAAGGTTTTCCTGTCCAGGCGCGGCGAAGCATGGAATGATTGCGCAGCTTCAATCAGTGATTCTGTAGATGACAAACAAACGACTTTATCTAATCCGCCACGGCCACACGGTTTGGAACGGCCCGCCCCTGCGCTTCCAGGGCCAGATGGACAGCTCCCTATCGGAGACCGGCCGCGGCGATGCCATCGCCCTGGGCAAGCGCATGCCCTATCAGCCGGACCGTATCATTTCCTCCCCCGCCCTGCGCTGCCGCCAGACCGTGGATTGCCTGTTCGGCAGGCTTCCCGACGCGATCGAGCCACGATGCATCGAAATCGGCCTGGGCTGGTTCGAGGGCCTGCTGGCCACGGAAGTCGAAGCGAAAGACGCCGACGCCCTGCGCACCTGGCAGGAGGCACCTTGGGAAGGGGCGCCCTGGCGCGGCGAAAGCCTGGAGGTTCTGCAGCAGCGTGTAGCGGCCGGGGTGAGGGATATCGTCGCCAGTATCGAACCCGGCGAACGGGTCTTTCTGGCCGTGCATGGCGGCGTATTGCGTACCCTTATCTGCTTCGTCAACGACAGACCGCTTTCCGATTACAGTGATATCCCCATGCCCAACCTGACCCTGCTGGAACTGGCCGCTGAAGAGGTGGTTCGCGGCGGCAACAATATCCGCAGTATCGAACCCGAAGAGATGATTTGACGGAAAAGGGAGAGAGCCCATGGCGCTTGGTTATTTGATCGCCCAGATTGATGTCCATGATCTGGATGCTTATTCGAAATATACCGCCCAGACCCCCGGCATCGCCGCCGACTACGGCGGCAAATTCATTGTCCGCGCCGGCCAGTGCGAGGCCTTGGAGGGCCCAGCGCCGGGGCCGCGGGTGGTGATGATTGAATTTCCCAGCTACGCCCGCGCCAAGGAATTCTATTATTCGGACGAATATCAGGCCATTGTCGGCATTCGCCATGGCGCCTCCACGGGAAGTGCGTTCGTAGTGGAAGGCGCGGATTAGGTCCTAACGGAGGAGGCTCGGATGAAAGCCATTCGCATCCATCAATTCGGTGAAGCGGACGTTCTGAGCTACGAGGATGTCCCCGACCCCGTCGCCGGGCCCGGCGAGGCGGTGGTCGCGGTCAAGGCAATTGGCGTCAATCCGGTGGAGACCTATATCCGCGCCGGCATTCACCTGATCAGGCCGGAGCTGCCATTCATCCCCGGCAGTGATGCCGCCGGCGTGGTCTTGTCCGTGGGCGACGGTGTCGGCAACCTGAAGCCTGGCGACCGGGTTTATGCCGCCGGCTGCGTGGGTCCGGATGCCTGGGAAGGCGCCTATGCGGAACAATTGCTGCGCCGGGCCGTGGATTTGCTGCCCCTGCCCGACAACCTCAGTTTCGCCCAGGGCGCGGCCCTTGGCGTTCCCTATGGCACCGCGCAATGGGCCCTGATCCACCGGGGCCGGGCCCAGGCGGGCGAGACAGTACTGATCCATGGCGCCTCCGGCGCCGTTGGCACCGCCGCCCTGCAAATCGCCGCCGCCCACGGCATCACCACCATCGGTACGGCGGGCAGCGAACGGGGCCTGGATCTGGTGCGCCAGCACGGCGCGGCCCACGCCCTGGATCATACCAAGGACGGTTACTTGGATGCGGTGGCGGAACTGACCGACGGCAAGGGGCCCCAAATCATCCTGGAAATGCTGGCCAATGTTAACCTGGCCAGGGACATGGAAGTGGTCGCCAAGTACGGCCGCATCGTCATCATTGGCAACCGCGGCCCGATCGAGATCAACGCGCGGGAAGCCATGATGAAGGAATTGGACCTGATCGGCATCGCCCTGCCCAACGCCACGGCCGGGGAAATGGCCGAGATCCATGATGCGTTGGGCAAGGGCCTGGCGGACGGCAGTCTGGACCCGGTGATCGGCAAGGAGTTGCCCCTGGCGGAGGCGATCGAGGCTCATCATGCCGTGCTGCGCCCCGGCGCCTACGGTAAGATTGTTCTGATCCCGTAGCCCGAAGGGCGGCAGGCGAAAACCCGCCTCAAGTCGCCCGAAGGGCGGTAGGTAAAAATGGAGGAAACAATATGAGCGCGGAAGACAACAAGGAACTGGTCCGTCACATCATGGAAGACGGTTTCAACAAGCAGGACATGGCGGTGGTCTATGACACGTTTCACACCGACTATGTCCGGCACGGCCATGGCGTTGCCTCCATGGGTTCGTTGGCGGAACATGTCGAGGATCTGAAGGCGCGCCACGCGGCCTTTGACGAGGCCCGGTTCAACATCCAGAAAATCATCGGCGAGGGCGACACGGTGGCGGTGTATTACATCTTCACCGGCATACACAACGGCGAATTCAACGGCATGCCGGCGACGGGAAACAACGTCAGCCGCCCGGCAGCGGCGTTCTTTACCGTCCGCGACGGAAAAGTCGCCGAAGGCACCGTCTTTGCCGACGGCGGCGGCTTCATGGCGCAGCTGCAAGACTAGGGGTCGAAGGCATGTCCGGACCGCCGGTCGCGCACGATCCCGCCGCCGATGCCTTCATCGCGTGGGCGCGGGGCGAGGCGGTCGCCCTGTCCATACCCCGGCAAGACGACAGTTATGACGACCTTGCCTTCATCGCCGAAGTAATCGGCCGCAAGCGCCTGGTCGCCGTGGGTGAGAGCGCGCATTATTTGCACGAATGGAACCGCTGGCGCGGCCGGCTGTTCAAATATCTCGCACTTGAACACGGCTTCACCACCTTCGTGCTGGAATGCGGCCTGGTCGAAGGCCGGCTGGTGCATGATTATGTCGCCGGTGCCGACCACGATTGGGACGAGGTTGCCGCCGCCATCAACAATGTTTGGGGCGTCTGGGCCGAACTGAACGAACTGATCCGCTGGATGCGGGACTGGAACACGGACCCGGACCGTCCCAGAGAGCTACGATTTTACGCCATGGACGGCACCGGCAACTGGGCCCATGCCCGCCATGCCTATCGCGCGGCGCACGAATTCGCGGCACGGGTTGACCAGGCGCTTGCCGACGATATCGCCAGAAATTTCGAACAGGCGGTGGAAGAGGTGACCCTCGAAACCCGCACGCAAATATCGGCGTCCGGATCCCGGGAGCTGATCGCGGCGGCCTCCCTGGTAGTAAGCCGTATGGAACAGGCGCGGATTGCCTATACGGATGCAACATCAGCGGAGGACTATGCCTGGGCGTTGCGTTCGGCGCAGATCCTTCGGGATGTGTTCCTGGGCCTGGCGCAGACCGAGGCCGATTTCGAGGTTGGCATACGGCAATTCTGGAATGTGCGGGACGTTTCCATGGCGGAATCGCTGCAATGGGTTCGGGAGCGCGAGGGTCACGACGCCGGCATGGTGATCGGCGCCCATAACACGCACCTGCAATTGCATCCCGTGCGGGTGCAGAAAGCCACCTCCATGGGCTCGTACTTCGCCAGCCGCTTCGGGCGCGATGACATCCTTTTCATCGGCGCAGCCAGCGAACGCTCGCTCAAGGGGGAGCCGCCTCGGCCCGACAGCAACCAGGCCGCCTACGCCAATATCGGGCCGGATTGCTTCTTTCTGGATTTGCGCCAGGCGCCAACCACCGGCCCGGTGGCCGACTGGCTCAAGGTTGAACGCCCCGACCGCTCGAACTTGCGCTATCAGCCGGTCTGCGCCGGCGCTGCCTGGGACTGCCTGCTGTTCCACCGAACACTGTCCACCGGCGAAGTCGAGCGGCCCGGTTATCTGCATTCCGAACCGGCGGCATACCCCGGCGATGATCTACACGTCTTCAGCGGCAGATACATCATTCGCGGCTTCCTTGCCGCGATCAATACCCTCGACGTCTTCCATGAAGACGGCACTCTGTATACCGACGGCCAGGATGATACCAGCGGCGAGGTCTTCCCACCGTACAGGGTGCCGATACACTATTGCCAAGACGGCCGTTTCCGCTGGTTGGCCTGGCCGTCAATCATCGGGTTTCAGCGGGACGGAGACCGCATCACGGTAAGCGTCGCCACGCCGGGCGGGGCGCTATACCATGGCGAAAGGGTCGGCGACGCGGTCGGGACTTAGACCGGCCGGCGATCCCTCAACCCTTGGGCACGAAGGGGTGCGTGCTGGTCAGGCCGCCGTCCACTGCAATTGACTGGCCATTGACGTAGCTGGCTTCGTCGGAGGCCAGGAACAGCGCCATGTTGGCGATTTCCTCCGGCTCGCCGTTGCGGCGGGTCGGGTTCAACTGGCCGATCTTGCCTTCCGTACCCCGGGAGCGGGCCCGATCAAAGGTCGGCTTGGTCATG
Source organism: Alphaproteobacteria bacterium (assembly GCA_030747035.1). Taxonomy (GTDB): domain Bacteria; phylum Pseudomonadota; class Alphaproteobacteria. The sequence goes on from JASLLM010000111.1 coordinate 5,784, forward strand.
CCCGTCTCGATCAGGCCGGGGCAAATGGCATTGAAGCGCACACCGGAGGCAAAGAACTCGTTGGCCATGGTTTGCACCAGGCTGACCACGCCGGCCTTCGAAGCGGCGTAGGGAGGCCCACCGGCATTGGCGCGCAGGGCCGCGACGGAGGCGGTGCAGATGATCGAGCCCTTGCCCGCCACCGCCATGACCGGCGCGCCATGCTTGATACACAGGAACGGCCCAATCAGATTGACCCGCAGGATCTCCTGCCACAGCTCCACGGTTTGCTCGGCCACCGCCACCCGGCCGCCGGACACGCCGGCATTGGCATAGATCACATCCAATCCGCCATAGGTTTCGACACAAGTGTTGACGAAACCCTTGACCGCATCTTCATCGCCGACGTCCGCAGTAACCGCCATGGCACTACCACCGGCATCGGTGATCATTGCGATGGTTTCCGCCAGGCCTTCCTCGGCCAGGTCCACCGCCACCACCGAGGCGCCCTCGCGGGCGAAAATCCGTGCGCTGGCCCGTCCTATGCCGCTGCCCGCGCCCGTCACGATGGCCCGTTTTCCCGCAAGTCTACTCAATATACTATCCTTCCCTTGGCCCATGGCAAACTGGCCCGACACCTTCACTTAATGCATCGGAAGCCTGCACTTCACGACATTCAGTTAGCATTCAAAGCTATCAGGGTCCAGGCCGACGGCGGCCATGATCGAGTTGGCCCGCGACACCTGCTCCCCTTTTAGAACCCTTTCCCATTCGTTGGTCTCGCCGCTGCGATAATGAAAGACGCCCCGCTCGGGTTGGATATCGATCTGGCTCCAATCGAAGATCTCGAACGGGATTTCATGGAAGTCCAAAAGGGCCTCGAAATAGGCCCGATTGTTCCGGCGAAATCGTTCGTAGCTGGTCAGCAAGATTCGACCGGGAAATGTGCCCTGTCGCGCGGTCCCCTGCCAATCGGCGACCCATCGCGCCTCTGGCTCGAAGTAGTGCTCGAGGTAGTGGTCGACCTGGTCGATAAAATCCCATTGGCAGTAGTCCACCGGCAGCCGCGCGACAAACACCCGCCCCTCGAAGGAGCCGGCCGAAAACATGTCGGCGTAGTGATGGACGCCCGAAATCATCGATTGTCTGGGGTCGCGTGTGTGCACCACGATGCGGTCGATACCGGCAGCCGCCAAAGCATCCAACACATCCCGCCTAGCCGGCAAATGCTCCTGACAAATGGCACCGCCCTTGGCAAACAACTCCAGCCAACTGGGAATGATTTCGTCACCGCGCAAGGTCGGCTCGGTAATGTGGCAGCGCGGCAATTGCAGACCTTCCGCCAGGCGGGTGGCAATGTGAATGCTGGCCGATTTGAACAAGGTATTCAGGAATATCGGTCGCAGGCCCCGCGCCAGGGCGGCCTGTTGCTGTTCGAGAAATTCGTCATTGCGGTAGATCGCCAGGGCCGGGTCGCGGCGCACCGCATCGTCCAGGAATGCGGTTGCCTCATCGCCGCGGCCGAGTGCGTGCAGGGCCGAACTCATGGCATGATAGGGAAGCGGCTCGGAAGGATCGGCCGCCAGACGGAAATATTGGCGCAAATTTTCGACCACCGCCGCGAAATCATCCAGCTTGAAGTTCAGATTGGCCAGGTCGTTGTACAGACTTGAATTGTCCGGATCCTGCATGATCAGTTTGACCAGATGATCCCGCGCACGTGCCCAACGCCGCAGACTGAAATCAACCATCACCCGCAGTACGAGGATGTCTTCATGCTCGGCAACATCCGGCGCCATCTGATCGAAAACATCGGATAGCCGCTTCAGGGGTTCCGGATCACCATTGCGTTCGAATTCCTGCAGCAGAATTTTCGCGTCTCTGATGATAGTTTCCATAATCACAAACTACCCTTATAAGTAATTTGTGCAAGAGGCGGGCTGGCCGCGACATCATTTGCTGTTCAGTGCAACGCCTCCCCGGGGGCGCGAAGATGGATTAGAGCGTGAATGCCGGCTTGTCTAGCGGCCCAGGCCCGCTATAAAGCCCCGTCATGGCTCCTCCCATTCTTTTCCTACGCGATATCGATCTGAGTTTCGGCGGCACGCCCCTGTTGCAGGGCGCGGCCCTGTCCGTTTCGCCAGGCGAGCGGCCCTGCCTGGTGGGACGCAACGGCTCCGGCAAATCGACCCTGTTGAAGATCGCCGCCGGCCTGATTGAGGCGGACAGCGGCGAACGTTTCGTCCAGCCGGGCACCACGGTGCGCTATCTGCCCCAGGAACCGGATCTGTCGGCGCACGGAGATGTCCTGTCGTATGTGAAGGCGGGACTTGCCCCGGGTGACGATCCGCACCGGGCGGCCTATCTGTTGCAGCAACTGGGTCTGCGCGGCGACGAAACGCCGGCGCAATTGTCGGGGGGAGAGCTCCGCCGCGCCGCTCTGGCGCGGGTGCTGGCGCCCGAGCCTGACATCCTAATGCTGGATGAACCGACCAACCATCTGGATCTGCCCGCCATCGAGTGGCTGGAGGAGGAACTGCGCGGCCTGCGTTCGGCCGTCATCATGGTCAGCCATGACCGGCGATTTCTTGCCAATCTGAGCCGCGCCACGATCTGGCTGAATCTGGGCGAGACCCGTCAGCTAAACAGCGGCTTCGCGGATTTCGAAGCCTGGCGCGACGACGTTTTGCAGGGGGAGGAGGAGGAGCGGCACAAGCTGGACCGGAAAATCGTCCGCGAGGAACATTGGCTGACCTATGGCGTCACCGCCCGGCGCAAACGCAACCAGCGCCGTCTGCGCGATCTGCATGCCCTGCGCCAGGCCCGGCGGGAGCGGCCCCGGCAGCCGGGCGATGTGAAGATGGCCGTCACCGAAAGCGGCCTGTCGGGCAAACTGGTGGCGGAGGCCAAGGGAATTTCCAAATCCTACGGCGGCAACACCATCGTCGCGGATTTTTCCAGCCGTATCCAACGGGGTGACAGGGTGGGCATCGTCGGCCCCAATGGCGCCGGCAAGACCACCTTGTTGAACATGCTGACCGGTGCACTGACGCCGGATAAGGGCAGCGTTCGCCTGGGCGCCAATCTGGCGGTCGCCAGCCTGGATCAACGGCGCGAGAGCCTGGACCCAGACGCGACCTTGTCCGAGGCCCTGACAGGGGGCAGCGGCGACCGGGTCAGCGTGGCAGGGCAGAACAAGCATGTCATCGGTTATATGAAGGACTTCCTGTTTCAGCCGGAACAGATCGGCACCGTTGTTTCGGCCCTTTCGGGCGGCGAGCGCGGCCGGCTGATGCTGGCCAGGGCATTGGCCAAGCCATCCAATCTGTTGCTTCTGGATGAGCCGACCAATGATCTGGACCTGGAAACCCTGGACCTGCTGCAGGAGATGCTGGCGGACTATCCCGGTACGGTGCTGCTGGTCAGCCATGACCGGGATTTCCTCGACCGCGTCGTCACCTCCGTCATCGCATATGAAGGCGAGGGGACCTGGTTGGAGTATGCCGGCGGCTACAGCGACATGTTGGCCCAGCGCGGCACAGCGGGTGAGGCGAAGACGCCGACGGCGGGGGGAAAGCAGAAAAACAACGCCGGGTCAGCGGGCAAAGCCAAGTCGAACAGCAGCCGCAAGATGTCCTTCAAGGACAAGCACGCCCTGGATACCCTGCCCGCGCGCCTTGATGCGCTGGCCACGGAAATCGCCGAACTTGAACAGACATTGGCCGATCCGGCCTTCTACGGCCGCGACCCGGGCGGCTTCGATGCCGCCTCCGCGCGCTTGACGCAAATCATGGAGGAAAGAGCCGCCGCCGAAGAACAATGGCTAACATTGGAATTACTGCGCGAAGAATTGGAAGGCGGGTTATAATCGGGGTTCCGAGTAGATTGAGGAAAGTAACAGATGTCCCAAGGCAACGGTGCGGAGAATGCCGCGAACGGCCCATTGAGTGGTATACGGGTTTTGGATTTTTCCATGTTCATGGCGGGACCCTATTGTTCCCGGCTGCTGGCGGATGCCGGTGCCGAGGTGATCAAGGTGGAGCCGCCGGAAGGCGATTACATGCGCAAGTCCAATCCCTTGCGCGGCCAGCACAGTGGCTTTTTCGGCCATCTGAACTGCGGCAAGAAATGCATAACCCTTGATTTGAAGGACGACGGGGACCGCGCCGTTGTCCAGGCATTGATGCCGAGCGTTGATGTGGTGTTGGAAAATTTCCGCCCCGGCGTCACGCAACGCCTCGGACTGGCCTATGACGATCTTAAGGGCCTGCGTCCCGATCTGATTTATTGCTCCGTCTCCGGCTATGGCCAGACCGGACCGGCGGCGCAGTTGCCGGCCTATGCGCCCATCGTGCATGCGGCCTCTGGCTTTGATCTGGCTCAGGTGGAGTACGACTCACGCCAGGACCGCCCAATTCCAAACCGCAGCACCACCGCCGATATCCTGGCCGCCACGCACGCCTTTGGCGCCATCTGCGCCGCCATCGCGCACCGGCAGAATGGCGGCGGGGGCGACTATATCGATGTTGCCCTGATGGATGTCATGCACCAAATGCTGGCCTACGAGGTACAGGCGGTGCAAATCGAGAAAGTACCGGCCCCGGTGATCTTTGAACCGATCAAGACCAAGGACGGTTTCATCATGATCGCCCCCATCAGCCAATTGAATTTCGAGGCCCTGGCCATGGGCGCGGGGCATCCCGAATGGAAGGATGACGAACGCTTTTCCACCATTCTGGCCCGTACCGGACACTGGGGCCAGTTGACGGCGGAAGTCGCCGCCTGGGCCGCCGACCGTGAGGCCGACGCCTGTATTGAGGCCCTCTCGGAGGCCGGCTGCCCGTGCACCCGCTATATGACGGTGGCGGAATCCATGGCTCAGCCGCAAGTCGCCCACCGTGGCTCCATGGCCGAGGTTGAGGACGGCGGGGGCCGCTACAAGGTGCCCAATACGCCGTTCCAGTTCTCCAACGCCGATGTCCAGGCCCGCCCCTGGGTCGCCGAAGCCGGCCAGCACAACGATGAAATCCGGGCCGAGTTGAACCTGGATGATGGCCGCCGCCGGGGTTAGAATTACCCAGCAATAACAGGGGAAACGGCTATGAAAATTCTGTATTTCGATGACTACCGCCTGGGCATCCTGAAGGGCGAGGCGGTGGTGGATGTGACCGATGAATTGCGGGATATCCCGAGCGTCGATCAGCGCACACTGGTCAACGGCCTGATCGCACGCTTCGATGACTATCGCGAGCGCCTGCAGGAAGCGGTGGCACGGGAGGATGGCCAACCCCTTTCAGCCGTGACCTTGCGGCCGCCCCTGCCCCTGCCCCGCAATATCGATTGCATGGCGGTCAACTACATGGAGGACGGCACCCGGGATGAACCGGCGCCCATCAATGGCTTCCATAAATCGCCCTCCGCCATCATCGGCCCCGGCGATACCATGGTATTGGATGATATCCCCGCCACGGTGTTCGAAGGCGAGGCGGAATTGGCGGTGATCATCGGCAAGCCGGCCAGCCATGTAGCGGCGGCCGAGGCCATGGACTATATCTTTGGCTACACCAACTTCATCGATGGCTCCGCCCGCGGCGTGGGTCCCAGCAACAACGTCTTCTTCCAGGTCAAGTCCAGGGATACTTTCGCGCCGATCGGCCCATACATCGTCACGGCCGATGAAATCGCCGATCCGCAAAATCTCCAGGTCCGCCTCAGTGTCAATGGCACCGTGATGCAGGATTTCAATACATCCGACATGGCCCACAATATTGCCCGCTGTATCGAATGGACCTCGTCCATCCATGCCCTGCAGCCGGGCGACATTCTAGCCACTGGAACCAACCACCGGGGCCTGAATGCCTTTCAGGATGGCGACAAGGTGGAACTGGAGATCGAGGGTTTGGGCTGTCTGGCCATCAATATCCGCGATGATCTGAAGCGCACCTGGGCCAGGGATACCCGACTGCAGCATGCCGAAAAGGGCCTTGAGGGCGCACATACGCCGCAGATCGGCGGCAAGTACGCGTCATAGGGGCATTGCAGCGCCGCAAATCGTTGCGGGCGCAATCAACAGGCTTGACCGCGCGGCATTGAGGATCATGATGGCGAGACGACCGCCATCCCGAACCGGCCTCGTCGGTGAAGCATATGAGCCTGAACGTCGAAATTGATCCGGATCTGCAATTCGACAGTCAAATTCTGGTGGAGTTGCTGGACTATTGGCGCGGCCTTTGCGCGGGGCGAACGATGCCGGCAAAGGATGATGTCGACCCGCTTAAGATCCCACCGCATCTGTGGCCCTATCTGGAGCTTGTCGATATCCTGCGCGGCGACCCGATACGTTTGCGCTGGCGGCTGATTGGCACCCATATCACGGAGGCGGTGGAGCGGGACTCCACAGGCGCATATTTCGACGAATTATACGACCCCAAGGATTACCAGACCCTGGCCATGCCCTTTACTTGGGCCGTTACCAACGGCAGGCCCATAAGGCTGTTCGGCTCTTCCGGCTTCATTGGCAAGGATTGGAACCAGTACGAAGGGGTCTACATGCCGCTCGGCGCGGATGGCCGCAATGTTGATATGATCTTGGGCGGGGTCCACTATCCAATGACGCAAAACGCGCCATCGAAGATGGGTAAGATGGGTCTGTAGCTGCCTAGGGCGGTTCGCATGGACTCCCACGGCGGTTGGGAGTAATTAGCATCAAATGCCACAGCAAACCCCACGGCAGGCATCCGAGAGAGCGCCCAAATTCGAGGCCCCGACCTGGGCCTTGATTGTCGCCGTCTATGGCGGCTGGTTCGCGGCTACCTGGTACGGCAGCCAGATGCCCGGGTGGCTGCTATTGATCCTGGGCGGCTGGTTCACGGCCTGGTACTATTCCCTCCAGCACGAGGTCATTCACGGCCACCCGACGCCATGGCGTTGGTTCAATGACGCTTTGGGGTATCCCCCGCTTGGGCTGTTTATTCCCTATTCCATTTACCGTGGCGACCATATCCGCCACCACAATAAGGAATTTCTGACCATCCCCGGGGCGGATCCCGAATCCTATTATTTCGACGCTGACACCTGGGCCGCCATGCCGGGAGCGCTGAAGCTCATCAATATCATCAACAACACGCTGATCGGACGCCTGACCGTCGGCGTTGCCATCACGATCATGCGCTTCTGGCTGGGTGAAATTCGCCAACTGTTGCGTGGTGATTTCCGTCATCTACGGGACTGGGCCGCCCATGGGGTCATGGTCACCGCCGTGCTGTACTGGGCCACCATGATATGCGGCCTGCCGGCCTGGCTCTATATCTTGACATTTGCCTATCCGGGCCTGGCCCTGACCATGATGCGCTCCTACACCGAGCATCGCGCCGCGGCCGATGCCAATCACCGCACCGCCATTGTCGAAAGTCCGGGTTTCCTAGGCCTGCTCTATCTGCACAACAACCTGCACGTCGCCCATCACGACCGCCCGGAGATGCCCTGGTATCAGCTACCTGCCTACTACGGCGCAAACAAGGCGCGCTTCCTTGATGGCAACGGCGGATTTTTCTTTCGCGGCTATCACGATGTGATCCGGCGCTACCTGTTTGCCCCCATCGACGCACCGGTTTTGCCGAAGTGTGGCGAATCTTAAGTCCGCCTAGTTGAATTTAACAGCGCCGCTGGCGGACTTAAGATTCCGAAGCCACACTTAGACTATGAATCTCGTGTGGTTTAAGGATTTGAAGTTCGCCCCACCACAAGCGGCCTTGATCGACTTCAATGCAGCGAGCTTCAAATCCACCACACGAGGGTCCGTAAGTCTGGTATTTTCACCGCCATGAGCCAGCAAAAAGTAGCCAGCCGGAGCCAGCGATGAGTACGACCGAAAGCGCCGACCTGACAGCGTTTCGAAGTGAAGTCAGGGCCTTCATACGAGATTATCTTCCCGACGATATCCGCGAGACCGTCCGCTCGGGCCGCCTGGGCACGGCGGCGGAAACCGCGCGCTGGCAGAAAATTCTGTTCGAAAAGGGTTGGGTCGCGCCCAGTTGGCCGGTCGAACTGGGCGGCGTCGATTGGACGCCCATGCAGCGCAATATTTTCGAGGAAGAAAGCGCCATGGCCGACTGCCCGCCGCTGGATCCCATGGGTTTGAGCATGATCGGCCCGCTGATCATCGCGCGGGGCAGCCAGGAGCAGAAAGATTTCTATCTGCCGCGAATTCTGCGCTCGGAGGAAAAATGGTGCCAGGGCTATTCCGAACCGGGTTCGGGCTCCGACCTGGCGTCGTTGCAAACCCGGGCGGTGCCGGATGGTGATGACTACGTGGTCAACGGCACCAAGATCTGGACCTCGGGCGCCCATGCCGCCGATCGGATTTTCTGCCTGGTGCGCACGGACCCGGACGTCAAGGCGCAGGAGGGCATCTCGCTACTGCTGATCGACTTGAAAACGCCCGGCATAACCATCCGGCCCATTATCGGCCTGAACGAGATGCATTTCTTCAACCAGATATTTTTCGACGATGTGCGGGTTCCCATGGCCAACCGGGTCGGCGAAGAAAACATGGGCTGGACCTATGCCAAGGAAGTGCTGGGCAGCGAACGCCTGCAGCTTTCCCGTACCGGCGAGAACAAGCGTTTGCTGCGCCTGTTGAAAACCATCGCGGCCCAGGAGGATCACGGCGGCGGCAAACTGGCGGAGCAGGACTGGTTCCGCCGCAAGCTGCGCCGCGCCGAGGTCCGCCTGAAGGCGCTGGATTATACCAGTCGTCTCAACTGCTGACTCTTATGGCGGGTTTTCATGAGCTTGCGGGTGTGATTCTCTTAACCAC
>JASLLM010000112.1 GCA_030747035.1 Alphaproteobacteria bacterium
TCAAACCAGAGGAATGCTGGAACTTCTTCGCCGAGGATGGCTATGCCCCAAAATAATCCGGAAACGCTCTAGATTGGCTGCAGGAATTCGGCGATGGCGTTCATCGCCGCCGTCCAATTGCCGTCCTGGGTGAAGCCGGAGCGTTTGCGCGGCACCAGGCTATGATCGCCGTCCGGACACCAATGGAACCGTATGGCGTCGGGCAAGGAATAACCCTCTACTTCCGGCCGATTGCCCAGGGTATCGCGCTCGCCCTGCACCATCAGACAAGGCAGCGGCAGATGCCGCAAATGTTCGGTACGCAGGCGCTCCGGCTTGCCGGCGGGATGGAAAGGATAGCCCAGGCAGACCAGGGCCTGGACGTCTGGTGCATCCGTTTCCGCGACCAGCAGCGAGGCCATGCGCCCGCCCATGGATTTGCCGCCGATGGCCAGGCGGTTGATGACGCCTTTGTCGCGCAGCCGTGCGATGACCTCGGCCCAGGTTTGCAATAGGATCGGCTGGCGGTCCGGCGGGCGCTTGTTGCCGGTGGCGCGGCGGCTGACCATATATGGGAATTCGAACCGCGCCACGGCGATGCCTCGTTCGCCCAAGCCCTGGGCGAAAGTTTCCATGAAGGGGCTGTCCATTGGCGCGCCGGCGCCATGGGCAAGAACCAGGGTTGTTTTGGCCCCCTCCGGGCCGTCGAACAGGAAGTCGGTCATGTCGACAAGCATAATGCAAAACGAGGGCACAATCCGCCTGTCGATATTCTTGGGCGTGCTGGTGGTCATGGCACTGTGGGAAGTGGCCGCGCCGCGCCGCCGCCTCAGCCAAGACAAACCGTTCCGCTGGTTCGGCAATCTGGGCATCGTGGTGCTGGATACCATCGTGTTGCGCCTGGTCTTTCCCATTCTGGCCGTGGGCGCGGCCCATTGGGCCGAACAGAAAGGCTGGGGCCTGTTCAACCTTCTGCCATTGCCGGGCTGGCTGGAAGTCGCCCTGGCAGCCGCCCTGCTGGATATGATCGTCTATTGGCAGCACCGCTTGTTCCACATGATCCCCTTGTTTTGGCGTATGCACCGCATGCACCACGCCGACCCGGATTACGATGTCACTACCGCCCTGCGTTTCCATCCCCTGGAAATCGTCCTCTCCATGCTGATCAAGCTGGCGGCGGTAATGATCCTGGGGCCGGCGGCCCTGGCCGTCTTGATCTTCGAAGTGCTGTTGAACGGCACCGCCATGTTCAACCATGGCAATGTGCGCCTGGCCCTGGGCCTGGACCGCTGGCTGCGCCTCGCCGTGGTGACGCCGGATATGCACCGGGTGCACCATTCGGTCGAGGCGGGGGAATACAACACGAATTTCGGCTTCAATCTGCCCTGGTGGGACCGCCTGTTCGGCTCCTACCAAGATCAACCGGCGTTGGGGCACGAGGGCATGGAGATCGGGCTGCGCGCCTATGGCGGCAAGGTTTGCGCCAATCTGATCTGGATGCTAGTGCTTCCTTTCAAGCCATTGGCGGCGGAGGCCCAGGGAAAAGAACATGACCAAGGTTGAAGTGGATAGTCTGCCCGTATCGGTGATCACGGGCTTTCTGGGCAGCGGCAAGACAACCCTGCTGAACCGCCTGATACAGCATCCCGGCATGGCGAACACAGCGGTGGTGATCAATGAATTCGGCGAGATCGGCATCGACAACATGCTGGTGGAAAGCGTTGATGACGACGTGGTGCTGATGTCCAGCGGCTGTCTGTGCTGCACCATCCGGGGCGATCTGGTCGATACCCTGAAGGATCTCTATAAGCGCCGGGCCAAGCAGGAAGTGCCTGACTTCGAGCGGCTGGTGATTGAGACGACCGGCCTGGCCGATCCGGCGCCAATACTGCATACCCTGATGGCGGATCCGTTCCTGATGGGCCGTTACCGCCTGGATGGGGTGATTGCGACGGCGGACGCTATGCTGGCCGTGGAGACCATGGCCAAGCATCAGGAAGCGGTGAAACAGGCCGCCGTGGCCGACCGCATCGTCGTTACCAAGTCCGATTTGGCGGATGATGACGCCATGGACAATCTGGAGGCCCGTTTGCGCGGTTTGAACCCGGCGGCCCATATTCATCGGGCCGCCCATGGCGATATTGATCCCGCACTTTTGTTCAATGCCGGGCTTTACGATCCCGAAACCAAGTCACTTGATGTACAGCGCTGGCTGCGGGCGGAAGCCTATGATGATGGACATCACCATGATCACGGTGATGGTCACGGTGATGATCATGGCGATGGACATGGGCATGACGTCAATCGCCACGATGACAATATCCAGGCCTATTGCGTCTATCTGGAGGAGCGCCTGCCCTGGGATCAAATCGCCAGTTGGTTGGAACTGCTGACCACCTATCGCGGTGACGATATTCTGCGCATCAAGGGCATGCTGAACGTGGCCGAAAGCGAGACGCCCATTGTCGTGCACGGGGTGCAGCACATGTTCCACCCGCCCGTACAACTGGACGAATGGCCCGACGATGACCACCGCTCCCGCATCGTCTTCATCACCCGCGGTCTGGGGCCGGAGGTGGTCGAAAGTATGCTGAACGCCTTGACCCAGAAGGACGCGGCGGCGGTTCAGAGCCTCTGAAGCCTATCCGGCCCTGACCTTGCCGAGGAAGTCGTCCACGGCGTGACGCAGGGTTTCGGACTGCTGCGCCAGGTCGGACGCGGCCTCTTCCACCTGTCCTGCGGCACCTCCCGTGCGGGAATTGGCGTCGGTGACGGCGGCAATACTGCCCGAGACCCTTTGTGTAGCGGTTGAAGCTTCCTGGATATTGCGGCTGATTTCGTCAGTGGCGGCATTTTGCTGTTCCAACGCCGCCGCGATGTTGGCCGCGATTTCGTTTACCTGGTCGATGGTCTGCGTAATGCTGCCGATGGATTGGACGAAACCGCTGGTAGCCTGCTGTACACCGGAAATCTGACTGGAAATTTCGTCGGTGGCCTTGGCGGTCTGGCCAGCCAGGTTTTTGACCTCCGAGGCGACCACGGCAAAGCCCTTGCCGGCTTCGCCGGCGCGGGCCGCTTCGATGGTGGCGTTCAGGGCCAGCAGATTGGTCTGCGAGGCGATTTCATTGATCATGGCGATAACGTCGCCGATCCTTTCCGCGCTTTCGGAAAGCACGGCGATCTCGTCATTGGTCTGCGCCGCTTCGTCGGCGGCCTTTTGCGTGATGGAGGCGCATTCCGTCACCTGGTTGCCTACTTCACGCAGGGAAACCGACAACTCCTCCGTCGCCGACGCAACGGTCTGGACGTTGCTGTTGGCTTCGTCGGCCGCCGTCGCCACTGTTTCGCTCTGACTCATGGATTGATCGGCGGTTTCGGTGAGGGTCTGGGCCGAAGTCTCCATCTCGCCGGCCGCATTGGATACTGCTGTAACGACACCGCCAATCTGGCTGTCGAAATTGTTTGCCAGATCGAGGGCCGCCACCTTCTTCTCTTCCGCCGCGCGGCGTTCGTTTTCGGCCTGCTGGTTATGCAAACGTTCGACTTCAAGGGCATTCTGCTTGAATACCTGTACGGTTTGGGCCATGGCGCCGATTTCATCGCCGCGTGAAAGGCCATCTATCTCTGAATCCAGATCGCCGTCGGCCAGGCGCCGCATGGCGGCCGTCATGCCCGCGATCGGCCGGCTGACCAATATGGTCAGGGCGAACCACAACACCAGCATTAGCAGCACCGAGATCGCCACCGCCCAGGCGGTGGATGTCATGACGCTGCGGTCAAGCTGTGCCTCGACACCACCAAAATCCCAAACCACGGCGATGGCGCCGACGATCACGTTCTTCTTTCCGAAACGTGCCGGCGTGGCGATAACCTGCTGTCCCTGGACGAAGACAGACTGGGTTTCACCGGTTTCAATCGCCTGCTTGGCGATCTCCGACAGCTCAGCCTCGGCCGTGAATGGCAGATGCTCGGACCTATGGTTGACGACGGGCTTGCCGTCCAGAGCGATGGCCGACACGGCGGCGACATTGGAGGTTTCACCCGTGGTCAATTCGGCATAGGCCCGTTCGATGGTTTCGGCCTTGCGAAAGCGAATGCCGCCGGCGACCTGAGCTGCCAGCAGTTGCGTCAGGGAATGATTGCTGCCCTGGGCCAAGGCTTTCAGCCGCTGCCGCTCACCCAGACTTTGCGATGCGATAACAACGGCAAAGCCCAGAATCACACCGATTGCCACGACGGCGACCGTCTTGCGGCCAATTGTCCAAAAAGACATCTACCAACACTCCAAAACAGCCGCGACCCGCCTTCATTTCGAAAGCGGGCCGCGGTGATCGGTTACATTTCCTGTACGTCTTCTAGCTGCCAGTCGACAATCCTATTGTCCCAGCATCTCGACGTTGACGCCGACCGTAATCGCACCGATTACGCTGCCGTCCTTGGGATCGACGATGGGCAGACTGACCTGGCTTTGGAAAGTCTGGGTCGATTCATCTTCCTTGACCTTGCCAATGTGCAACGCGTCCGCGCCAACGGCGTAGGTCTTTTTCCATTTCGCTTCATCACCCTGCCAATAGTCCGAGGTGATATCGCTCTGACCAACGTTCAGGCCCTTGTTGTCCATCACGAAGATTTCCGTGTACAGGCCTTCGCTGCCGTCCTTCTTGGATTTCAGGAATGCCGACAGCGGATTGCTCAGGATGCTATCGATCATGGGCCGGCTGGAGGCATTGGTCTCGGCCCGCCATTGCTTGTCCAGGGCAACGATCCTGGTCTCCGAGAGACCATCGTGTTCCTTGTTTTGCGCCTTGATGGCTTCAACAACCGAAGGATTGCTGAGCCAGGACTGGATCTTGTTTTTCGCCAGGTCGCGCAATTGGGGTTCAAATTCGTTGGCGCTGGCACCGGTGGCCAGCATCAAGGGGAGAGCCGCGACGAGGGCAAATTTCATAATACGCATTGTTTGGACCTTTATTCCGGGGAAAGACAATGCGCTTTTGTAGTGGGGAAAAATTTCAAAAGTATTAAGCGTTTCGTTACAAAGAGCCGTGGGCAAGGCCGTGGCTACTGGCATGTTATTGCCGCCAAAATGATACTAGGAATTCATCGCAATTAACCGTCGCTAGGATTGGCACTTTTCCAGTCTTCATAGGCCCGCAGGGTTTCCCCGTTGGGCGGATAGGTGCCGATGGTGGGGTGGCCCGCCTCCACGCGTTTTTTCAGGAAATTTTCCAGCCGCTCCTGCTCCGCGCCGTCGCGGGCGACCTCCTCCGCCATGGCCTGGGGGATCACCACCACGCCATCGCTGTCGCCAACGAGGACGTCGCCCGGCATTACCGCGACACCGCCGCAGGCCACGGGGCACTGTAAATCTGCGCCAAAATGGACATTCAGGCTGGCCGGCGCGGCGCTGCCGGCGCAAAAAACCGGTAGCGACCCGGCGGCGACGGCAACACCGTCTCGCACGGGTCCATCGCTGACCACGGCGGCGACGCCCCGTTCCTGCATGCGCGCAGCCAGAATATCGCCGATCACGCCGGCACCCATTTCACCCCGCGCATCGATGACCATGGCCGCGCCGGGGGGAATGTCTTCGACCGCCTTGCGCGGGGGATATTCGGGATCGCCCAAGATCTCCACCCGGGACAAATCCTCGCGCATGGGTATAAACCGAAGGGTATAAGCCTCCGCGGCAAATTGGCAGGCTGACGGGTTAAGCGGCCGGGCCCCGACGATGAAGCAGTTGCGCAGGCCGCGCTTCAGCAATTGCATGGTCAGGGTCGCCGTGGAAACGCCGTGCAGCCGGTCTATGATTTCCGGGTTCATAACAGATTCCGGGCCGATAGATTGGCCATCAGGGCACCGATGCCGAAGGTCCAAGGCGCGATCTTGTCCGTATGGTTGATCTGATTGGTCAAGGCGCCCAGCATGGGATTGGCGATTGTAACGATATCGCCCAGGTGATGGGTGAAACCCTGGTCGGGGGCGTCACGGTCCTCGGTCGGGGCGAACATGGTGCCGGTAAAGAGTAACAGGCCGTCGGGGTATTGATTGTGGGGACCACAGGCATAGGCGGCCAGATCCGCCAGATCGCGGCTGATTTCGGCGATCGACGAGGCGCCCTGCAATTCGAAGCCGTCCGCGCCGCTGACCGAAAGGGCGATTTCCATCGCACGTACATGCTCCAGGTTGAAGCCGTCATCGAACAGACGGATGAACGGTCCGACGGCGCAGGAGGCACGGTTGTCCTTCGCCTTGCCCAACAGCAGAGCGCTGCGGCCCTCAAAATCCCGCAGATTGACATCGTTGCCCAAACAGGCGCCGACAATCCGCCCCGACGGCGCGATCGCCAGAACCACTTCCGGCTCCGGATTGTTCCAGGTGGAATTGGGATGAATACCGATTTCCGCCCCGATACCCACCGCCGACATGGGTTGTGATTTGGTGAAGACCTCGGCGTCCGGACCGATGCCGACCTCGAGGTATTGCGACCACAGACCCCGTTCCGTCAGAACCGCCTTGACCCGCTCGGCCTCCTCCGATCCGGGAACGATATCGGCCAGTGACTGGCCAATCTCGGCCCCGATGGCGCCGCGGATTTCGGCCGCCCGGTCCGGATCGCCCTTGGCCTGCTCCTCGATCACCCGCTCCAGCATGGAACGCACGAAAGTGACGCCGCAGGCCTTCAGGGCCTGCAGATCGGCGGGTGCGAGAAAATACGGCTGCTCGGGATCCCGCGCATCATGGGCGCTGTTCGTCACCATGGTGTCCACATCGCCAAGGCGCACGCCCTTACCCGCAACGGCCGCCGCCGCCGGATCATCCATGGCCAGCAGTCCCGACAGGGTAGGTGAGACCGACAGCAGGTCGAAAACGCCGTCGTCACCGACCAGTACCGGCGTTGGCCCGCCCCAATCGCCCGGCAACCATGCCCGTCCGACAAAACAGCCGGCGGCCAGGCCGCCTTCGGGCAATACGTTCGTGGTGGTCAATGACATCCGGCTCATACGATCCTGTTCCTTCAAGGCTTCGATGCCGCAGTATGGCAATAGCGCGGCCAAGGTGAAAGCCGCAAAGCGGTTGTTGCACCCGGGACAAAACGGCTACATTCCCGTTTCGGCCCCAACAACAGCAGGACAACAAGATGCCCGCCAACGCCCGCGCGATTGCCGCACTTGCAACCATACTGTTTGCCTTGACGTCCCTGGCGCCGGCGCAGGCGATCACGGCGCGGGAAAAGGATTATCAGGATTGGCGCTTGCGTTGCGAACGCAAGAGCGATAGCGCCCCGGAACATTGCTTCATCATGCAGATCGCCAAAACCCTGAAGGACAAGCGCGACGCGCTGCGCATCGGCGTGCGTTATCCCGATCCTGACAGGCCGGCCATGGTGTTCCTCACACTGCCCCTGGGGGTTTATTTGCCCGGCGGCCTGACGATGCAGATAGATGACGGCGAAACCCTGCGCATACCCTTGGAAATCTGCCTGAAGAACGGTTGCCACACGCGCATGGACCTGGAAGGTGCTCTGCTGAAGGACTTGCAGGCCGGACAACAAGCGACGTTGATCTTTTTCGATGCCCAACAACAACAAATTGTCGTGCCGGTATCATTGGCCGGATTTACGGCCGCCTACGCGGCACTAAAATAGAAACAAAACCGGGAGACGTGATCATGAACGAAATGCAGCCGAAAGATCCCACCGATCTGATGTGGGAATACCTGAAAGGCTTTCACGCCGTGCATCATATGGCGATTGGGACGGAGCTGGGCCTGTTCGCCAAGATCAACGAAGCGGGCGATGGCGGCTGCAACCCGGCCAGCCTGGCGGCGGACTTGGGCCTGCACGGCCTCTACGTCGATGTCTGGTGCAAGACGGGGTACCATTATGGCCTGTTGGAAGCGGGCGATGATGGCTGTTTCCGCCTGGCCGAAATGATGGACCAGTTGTTGGTGGATACCAATGATCCGCGCAATCTGGCGCCCTATGTCATATCGACGGCGCGCTTCGGCAGTGATGATCTGCGTACCTACCCGGAAAATTTCCGCACCGGCGGGACCAACCGCTTTCAGGAGCATGGCGACGATTTCTCCCGCCACGTGGGCGCCACCACGGCCGGTTTCCATACCGTCGTGGCGCGGCGCATGCTGGCCGGCATCCCCGGTATGAAGGACAGGCTGGAGGCAGGGGCGGCGGTGCTGGACGTGGGCTGCGGCATCGGCGGTCTGATGCTCAAGGTCGCCCAGGCCTGGCCCAACAGCCGCTGTCATGGCGTCGATATCGACCCGCATGGCATCGCGGCGGCTGAGGCCAACATCGCCGCATCGGAGGTGGCCGACCGGGTCACGGTGGAGGCGGTCGGACCGGACGGCATCGGCCGGGACGGAGAATTCGACCTGGCGATGATGTTCGAGGTGCTGCACGAAATTGACGACGGTATCCGCCCGGATGTGGTCAAGGACGTGGCGAAGTCCCTGAAACCCGGCGGCGCATTGTTTATTCTGGACGAGACCTATCCTTCCGATCTGGCTGGACTACGCGACCCCGGTTACAACTTCGCCGTACAGACCCAGTTCAACGAACTGATCTGGGGCAATGTGGTGCCGACTATCGAGATGCAGCGTGATCTGTTCGCCAATGCCGGCCTGAAGGAAATTGCCCGCGAGCCCATCGGCGGCATTTTTACCATGCTGGTCGCGGTGAAGGCGTAGGCCGCCATGGCGCCCGATCCCATCACCGCCGCCGCCCGCTATTTGTTCGATGCGGCCCGGGCCAGGGAGCAGGGCGCGCCCTTGCCCCCCGATCTGGCGCCCCCCGATGTGCCGACCGCCTATTTGGTGCAGGATATGCTGCAAGCGCTCTGGACAGAGGCCGGGGCCGGAGAGGTTGTGGGCTGGAAAGTCGCCCTGACATCGAAGGTGATGCAGGAATTGGTTGGCGTGGCGCAACCTTGCGAAGGCGCGATCTTAGCCAGCCGGGTACATCGCGGCGCGGTCAGCCTGGCCCATGACAACTTCGTCAACATCGGCGTGGAATCGGAGATTGCGGTGCGCATCGCCCAGGATATGCCTGTCTCCGGCGGCCCCTACGACCAGGACAATATCCGCCAGGCCGTGGCGGCTTGCATGGCGGCCATTGAAATCGTTGATGACCGGGCCATCGACTACGGCCTGGTCGATGCGCCGTTGTTGATTGGCGATAATTCCTTCAATGCCGGCTGTATCCTGGGCCCGGAAGTCACTGATTGGCGGGAATTGGAGCTGGCCAAGCTTCCTGGCCGCATGCTGATCAATGGCGAAGAGGTGGGGGCGGGCGTCGGCGGCGATGCCCTGGGCCATCCCCTGGTGCCACTGGCCTGGCTGGCCAACAATCTGAATGAACGGGGCACCATGCTGCGGGCCGGCGATGTGGTCCTGACCGGTTCCATCGTCGCCACCAAATGGCTGCAACCGGGGGATCATATGGTGACCGAGGTCGATGGCCTGGGCCGGGCCAGTCTGACCGTGACCTGAGGGGAGGGGAAAAATGTCTGATCTGCACCAGGGCCTGACTTGTGCCAGCTTGATGCTGCGGGCCATGGCGCGCTGGGGCGACCGGGTTGCCTTCAGCGGTTATGGCGGAACATATACCTATGCCCAATGCCACGATCTGGTGGGCCGCTATCAGGCGGTCATGCAAGGCGCTGGCGCGGTGCGCGGCAAGCGGATCGCGTTGTTGAACGCCAACCGGGCCGAGGCCTGGCTGGCCGGCATCGCGGCCCAGGGCCTGGGCCTGTGCATGACGCCGCTGCATCCCCTGGGTGCGTCCGAGGATCAGCAGTTTATCCTTGAGGACGGCGAAATCGATTTCCTGTTGGTGGACACTGACAACTATCTGGAACGGGGCGCCGAGCTGTTGGCGACGACGCCGCGCTTGCAGAATGTTTTTGCCCTGGGCCCGGCGGATTATGGCATCGATCTTCGTGCCGGGGCGGACAATGCAGGTGCTGTCTCACCGCTCCTGCTAGCCACGCCCAATGACCAGGCCTGGCTTACCTATACCGGCGGGACGACGGGCAGATCGAAGGGTGCGATGCGCCGGCATCATTCATATGTCGCCATGGTCAACGCCATATCGGCGGATTTCGAATGGCCCGAGGATATCGTCTACCTCTCCGTGGCGCCGATTTCGCATGTGGGCGGCACCAAGATCCCGACAGTCCTGCTGCGTGGTGGCCGGGTGCATATGCATCATGGCTTTAATCCCGATGCGGTTTTGGATGACATTGGGAGCGAACGGGTTTCCACCGCGCTGCTGGTCCCCACCATGGTCAACATCCTGCTGGATCATCCGAAACTGGATCAGGCCGATCTTTCCAGTCTGGAACTGCTGATGTATGGCGCCGCGCCCATGTCGCCAACCAGATTGCTGGAGGGTCTGGAACGGATCGGCCCGGTGTTCTGCCAGCTTTACGGCCAGACCGAGGGCTACCCCCTGACAGTGCTGCGCCGTAGCGATCACAATAAGGACGATCCCGGCCTGTTCGCTGCCTGCGGCCATCCCTGTACCTCCGTACAGATCGCCTTGCTGGACGAGGAGGGCCAAGCGGTGCCGAAGGGGGAGGTCGGTGAAATCTGCGCCCAGGCGCCACAGGTGATGGATGAGTATTGGCGGCGCCCGGAACAGACGGCGGAAACCTTGGCTGATGGCTGGTTGCATACGGGCGACATGGCCCATGCCGATGAGCGTGGCTTTCTTTACATCGTCGACCGCAAGAAGGACATGATCATCACCGGCGGCTTCAATGTCTTCCCCCGCGAGGTTGAGGATGTCTTGACCACCGATCAAAGCGTCGCCATGGCCGCCGTGATCGGCGTGCCGGACGATAAATGGGGCGAGGCGGTCAAGGCGGTGGTGATCCCGCGTCCGGGCGCCGATATTGATCCGGACGCCCTGATCCAGCGGGTCCGCGATGCCAAGGGCGCGGTGCAGGCACCGAAGTCGGTGGATGTCGTTGACGAGATTCCCCTGACCCCCTGGGCAAGCCCGACAAGAAGGCCCTGCGGGAGACCTATTGGGCCGGTCAAGATCGCCGCGTTGGCTAAATGACGGCCGCATTCGGGCATGAACTGCGCGGCCATTGGCCTCTAGAGGATGGCGCGATCTATTTGAACCACGGTACCGTTGGCGTGACGCCGAACCAGGTGCTGGCGGCGCAATGGGAAATCAAGCAGCGGATCGAGGCCCACCCGGCCCGCTTCATGCTGCGGGATCTGAAGCCTGGTTTGCGTGCCGCCGCAGATCGGGTCGCGGGCCATCTGGGCGGGCGGGGCGAAGACTATATTTTCACCGACAATGCCACCACCGGGATTAACGCAGTCCTGCGTTCCGCCCATCTGCGGCCGGGCGATGAGGTGCTGGTCACCGATCATACCTATGGCGCCGTGGCGAATGCGGCCCGCTATGCCTGTGAACAGGCTGGCGCCAGCCTGGTCACCGTCCTGATACCGTTTCCGATTGCCGATGAAGCGGCTGCTCTGGCCGCGATCGAAAGCGGTCTGAGCGACCACACCCGGATCGCCATATTGGATCATATTACCTCAGAGACCGGCATCGTCCTGCCGCTGGCGGAATTGGTGGATCTTTGCCACGACGCGGGCGCCCAGGTGTTGGTGGATGGCGCCCATGCGCCGGGCACCATTGGTCTGGATATTCCCGGCCTTGGGGCGGAATGGTACGCCGCCAATCTGCACAAATGGCTGTTCGCGCCGCGTGGCTGCGGCGTGTTATGGGCCCGGGAAGACGTGCAGCCCGAATTGCACCCGGCGGTGATATCCTGGCGCCTGGGTGAAGGATACACGGCGGAGTTTGACTGGACCGGAACCCGGGATCCATCCCCCTTCCTTTGCCTGCCGGCGGCATTGGAGTTCCTGGACGGATTAGGGGCGGAAGCGGTGTGCAGCTACAACCACGAGCTGGCCGTGGGGGCCGCGGCCATGATGGCCGACCGGTTTGAGGGCACCATGGGTGCGCCCGCCGCGATGGCGTCGGCCATGGCGCTCGCGCCGCTGCCGGAAAATCTTCCGGCGGAGGCGGTTGAAGCGGACGCCTTGCGTGATCATTTGTTGTACGAACACAATATCGAAGTACCGATTGTCGTCCGGGCGGGCCGACTTTGGGCCCGGTTGGCGGCACAAGTCTATTGCCAGATGACCGACTTCGAAGTATTGGCGGGTGCCGTCCAGGAATGGACCGCCACGCGTTAACGATATTCACTCTGGATACGAGCCAGTAGGGAGTTGACCCATGCCAAGTTATACCGCCCCGGTACGAGACCTGCGTTTTGTTTTGAACGACCTGTTGGCGATCACGGATTGCACCGAGATCCCCGGCTATGGAGATGTCAGCGGCGATTTGATCGACGCGGTTCTGGACGGCGGCGCCAAGGTGGCCGAGGAAGTCTGGGCACCGTTGAACCAGGTCGGCGACGAGGAAGGCTGCCGCTTCGAAAACGGCGTGGTGCGGGTTCCGACCGGCTTCAAGGAAGCCTTCGATACCTGGAACGAAGGCGGCTGGAACGCCATCGCCACTTCGCCGGATTGGGGCGGCCAGGGCCTGCCGGGCGTTCTTGCCATGGCGGTTGGGGAAATGGCCATGTCGTCGAATTTGTCACTCTCCACCTACGTGGGCCTGACCGGCGGCGCGGCCAGCGTCCTGATGTCCATCGCGCCCGATCATCTGCGGCAAATTTATGTGCCAAAGATGATCTCCGGGGAATGGACCGGCACCATGAACCTGACGGAGCCCCACTGCGGCACTGACCTGAAATTGATGCGCACCAAGGCGGTGGAGCAGGACGACGGCACCTATGCCATCACCGGCACCAAGATCTTCATCACCGGCGGCGACCATGACATGACTGACAACATCGTCCATCTGGTCCTGGCCAAGGTGGAGGGCGAGGGCGAAGGACTTTCGGCGGTCTCGCTGTTTCTGGTGCCCAAGGTTTGCGTCAACGATGACGGCAGCCTGGGCCAGGGCAACAATGTGGTTTGCGGCAGCATCGAACATAAGATGGGCATCAAGGGCTCCTCCACTGCTGTGCTGCATTACGAAGGGGCCATCGGCCACCGACTTGGGCCGAAGCCGGAGCCGAAGGCGGAAGGCGAGGACGGCAAGAAGAAGAAACGCAGTTCCGGTGCCGGCATGGCGGGCATGTTCCAGATGATGAACGGCGCCCGCATCGGCGTCGCCTATCAGGGTGTGGCGCTGTCGGAGGTCGCCTATCAAAACGCCGCCGAATATACCCGGGAGCGTTTGGCGGGCCGGGCGCTTGGCGGCACCAAATATCCCGACCAGGAGGCCGACCCCATCGTGGTGCATCCCGATGTGCGGCGTATGCTGTTGCACATGCGCGCCTTCAACGAGGGTGCGCGGGCCCTGTTGATGTGGCTGACCCACGAGGCCACGGTGGGCCGGTTTGACGGCGACGACGAACGCAAGCAGCAGGTCTCCGACCTGTTCAATCTGCTGACCCCGGTGGTCAAGGCGCATTTCACGGATGTGGGCTTTGAATGCGCCAATATGGCGATGCAGTGCTTCGGCGGCCACGGCTATGTGCGCGAGCACGGCATGGAGCAGTTCGTCCGCGATGCCCGAATTTCCCAGCTTTACGAAGGCGCGAACGGCGTGCAGGCCCTGGATCTGGTGGGCCGCCGCATGGGGACGGACAACGGACGTCCGGCCCGGGCGCTGTTTGCCCTGATCAGCGAATTCATTGCCGGGCAAAAGGACGACGAGGCCATGGCGGAATATACCAAGCCGCTGCAAGCGGGTCTGGATGACCTGATGGCGGTAACCATGTGGCTGGCTCAGAACGCCATCCAGAATCACGAGGAAGCCGGCGCCGCTTCGGTCGATTTCCTGCGCCTGATGGGCACGGTGGCGATTGGCTATATGTGGGCCCGGATGGCCCGGGTGTCGCTGGATCAAATGGCTCAGGGGGCCGATGACGAGGCTTTCTACAAGATGAAGCTGAACACCGCCCGCTACTATATGGGCCGGGTGATGCCCGATACCGCATCCCTGAAGTTGCGCGCCATGGCCGGCGCCGAAGTTTTGATGATGCCGGATGATGAAGCGTTTTAGAACAGCTTGGGTCGCGACATGGACAAGAACGAGATCGATCAGGACCTGACGGCAACCCTGCAAGAGCGCATGCCCCTGGTGGGTACCCTGGGCATCGAGTTTTTCTCGGCCGCGCCCGAGGGCATCCAGGCCCGCATGGCCTGGGCGCCGGAACGCTGCACCGCGGCCGGTATCCTGCACGGTGGCGCTATCATGGCCCTGGCGGACAGTCTGGGCGGTTTCCTGGCCTTCATGAATCTGCCCAAGGGGGCGACCTCGACCTCCACCATCGAAAGCAAGACGAACTTTTTTCGCGCCGTTCGCGAGGGTTTCGTTTTTGCCTCCGCGGCGCCGTTGCACGTTGGCCGCAGCACTATCGTCATCGACACCGAACTGAGCGATGACG
>JASLLM010000113.1 GCA_030747035.1 Alphaproteobacteria bacterium
TCTTCAAACCAGAGGAATGCTGGAACTTCTTCGCCGAGGATGGCTATGCTCCAAAATAATCCGGAAACGCTCTAGTTTGCGTTTCCGTGGCTGTTCAGTTTCCGCTTTCCTTGGGCGGAACGCCGCCACCTGGACCGAGGGCGCGCTGCAGGATGACCGAATCCAGCCAGCGGCCCGCTTTCCAGCCGATGTTTTCGATCAGGCCGACCCGGCAAAAGCCCATTTTTTCATGGAATCGGATCGACGGGTGATTGCCACTGTCGCCGACCACCGCGATCATCTGACGAAACCCCAACGCCGTGCAATCATCGATCACCCGCTGCAACAGCGGTTGGGCGATGCCCTGGCCCGGCCGGTGGGGATGCAGATAGATGGTGTTTTCCACGGTAAAGCGATAGGCGGGCCGGGTCCTGTAGGGTCCGGCGGAGGCGTATCCCACTAGTTCCCCGTCCAGAATCGCGACCACGAAGGGGTAGCCGGCGCTCAACAAACCGTTACGTCGGACGGTTAGTTCCGCGACGTCGGGCGGCTCCAACTCCCATGAAGCCAGACCGTTCAGGACATGATGGGCGTAAATCGCCTGAATAGCGGCCATGTCATGATCCGCCACCGGGCGAATTTCCATGTCGGTTTCGGCCGTCAAGCGACCCTGCCCATGCTGGTGCCCTTGGCGCGGGCGCTGGCATGAGCCGCGACGGCCTCGCCAAAAGCCTGAAACAGGGCGCGGTAGAGGGCGTGCTCCGAGGTGCGGTATTCGGCGTGCCATTGCACGCCAACGCTAAAGGTCGGCGAGGCCGCGACGCGTACCGCCTCAATCGTGCCGTCATCGGCAACCGCTTCGACAACCAGGCTTTCGGCCAGCCGGTCGACGCCTTGAGCGTGCAGCGTGTTGACCATAACCTGCCGCGCGCCATTGGCCAGCTCCTGTAGCAGGCCTCCGGGTGTCAAGGTAATACGCTGACGCGGCGCCAGTTGCACGGATATCGGCTTTTCCCTTGGCCGGCGGTGATCAAAATGCGCCGGCACCTCGTGCATGTATTGATGCAGGCTGCCGCCCAGGGCCACATTCATCTCCTGAATACCGCGGCAAATGCCAAACAGCGGTACATTGCGTTCCACACAGGCGCGCACCAAATCCAGGGCCACGCCGTCGCGCCGGGCATCCAGCAGGGATTTGTCCCGCGCCTCGCCGCCATCATAGTGACCCGGGTTCACGTTCGAGGCGCCGCCGGTCAGAATAACCCCGTCAATTCTGTCCAACAGCGTATCCATATCAGCGCCGGCGCCCAAAGCCGGCAGCAACAATGGCAGGGCACCGCAAATCTCGCGCACGGCGACGACATAACGGTCGCCGACCCGGTGGCTGGCATGATTTTCATCGTCGTTGAAATTACTGACGATAACGACAATTCCCGCCGCCCGTTGATCCGTGGATTTAGGGGCGTTGCGGTTGGCGGCATCTGTTTGTTCTTTTCCCATGACCGTTCGCTATCACGACACGGCAAGGGCGGCAAGGGGCAGGCGCCTCAGGCGTTCAATCGCGCCGCCTGGGCCATCACTTCGACCGCCTCATCCTGATGGGCCCAGACCACCAGCCCGCTGGCCCCGGAATCCTCCCAGGCGCGATAGCGTTGTTTGATCCGGGCGGGCGGTCCCACAAGGGACTTTTGATCGACCCATTCATCCGGCACCGCGGCTGCCGCCTCCGCCTTGCGCCCGTCCAGAAACAGCTCATGTATGCGTTCGGCCGCGTCACCAAAGCCGCGGCGGACCATAAGGTCCTTGTGAAAATTCTTATCCTTGTGGCCCATGCCACCCACGTACAACGCCACATCCGGCTTCTGACGGTCCAGGGCGGCCTGAACGTCCTGATCCACCTCCACATGGGTCAGGGCCATGATATCGAAGTTGTCCAGGGATTTTCCTTCGCCCGCACGGGCGAAACCCTGTTCCAGCCAGGGCAAATACTCCGGCATGGATCCCGGGATAAATCCGTGCGGCAGCCAGCCGTCGGCAATCTCCGCCGTCAGGCGCACGGTGGCTTCGTTGCCGGTACCCAGATAAATCGGAATATTCGGGTTGCAATGCAAAATGGACTTCAGCGGTTTGCCCAGGCCGGCCGAGCCTTCGCCGGTATAGGGCAACGAGATTTCCTTGCCGTCATAGGCAACCGGTGCCTCGCGGGCCCAGATGGCGCGCATGATGGCGACATAGTCCTTGATCCGATAGTAAGGCCGGCCCCAGGGCTGGCCGTACCAGCCTTCGACGATTTGCGGCCCCGAGACGCCAATGCCGGCCAGGAAACGGTCGCCGCCGGCAAGACTGTCCAGAGTGGCCGCCGTCATGGCGCAATTGGCCGGTGTTCGGGCCGACAGTTGCATGATCGCCGTCCCCAGCTTGATTCTAGAAGTCACAGCGGCCAGATACGCCAGCGGCGTGATGGCATCGGAGCCATAGGCTTCCGCCGTCCAGACCGAATGAAAGCCCAACGCCTCGGCCCGCTGTACCCGTGCCACCGGAATATCCAACTGGGCGCCCGAATAACCCAGCATCAGGGATAGCTTCATTGTCGCCTCCTAGCATTTGCCAATTTGCCTGCTACAAGACCGGCAAACTCAAGCCATTGGAACATGTTTGCCCCGATTCTGTCACCGCCCACATCGCGGCAACAAAAAAGGCCCGATGGAACGCGCCATCGGGCCGATTTTCTTGCTGGCTAACCGCTTAGTGCCATTAGGCTCAGAATGCAGCTTCTTCCTTATCCGGCTTGGCAATGCTCTTGACCAGGCCTGAAACCGCGGAACGGATCGAAGGATTCTCGATCGCACCGAAATTGCGCACTAATTCGATGGTGGAGCGATTCTTGCCACCATGGCCCAAGGGCTCGGCTTCCACCGATTCGTCCAGCCCTTCGAAGAAAAAGCTGACGTCCGATTGAAGTATCTTGGATACTTCGTAGAGCCGGCCCGCACTGACCCGATTTGCGCCGGTTTCATATTTCTGTACCTGCTGGTAGGAAATATTCAGCGCATTCGCCAAATGTTCCTGAGTCAGACCCAGACCAGTGCGCCGGTCACGGATGCGGCCACCAACATGGGCATCGACCCGTTTTGCAAGTATACCCATAATCACCTCAATGTTTGGCGGCGGGCCTCATGGTGCACCCCAACCACATATATTTCAATTCGCCGATCCCACGGTTTCTAATCTTGACCGCAACGGCTATGAGTCAATGCCACGACAAAATTTTTTTCGCAGCTTGACATTTGTGCCCTCGTTTTTCGCACCTAAATTAATAAGCGCTAATACAACGTGCGGCTGCTTTTATAGGATCAGCAGTTGTATTTCAATGATGCCTTATGGCGTACTAGAAAGATAGAGCAAAATGCGCCCGTTGACACCGTTGGCAGGGCTTTTTTTGATTTTTTTCCAAATTTGGCGGTCCGTCTGGTACTGAGAACATGCTATAATTAGATCAAATTTAGGTGATTGGGAAGTTTGAGGTCGATTTTGCATAATCCGAATCCACAAAATCGCGTCAAGAGAATCGGGGGGCTTTGGCGCGCTGGTGCCATGCTGGTGGTTTGCGCCGGCTTGCTGCTCGCATTAAACGCATGTGAAAGCGATGAAGCGGCCTATGTGGAGCGGCCGGTGGAAGATATCTACAATCAGGCCATGGACAAGCTGCTGTCGGGAGACACCGAGCTGGCGGCGATTGATTTCGACGAGGTGGAGCGCCAGCATCCCTATTCGGTTTGGGCCAGAAAATCGCAATTGATGGCTGCCTATGCACAATATCTGACGAATGACTATGACGAGGCGATTTTCACCGCGCGACGCTTCCTGCAACTGCATCCCGGCAATCGCGATGCGCCCTACGCCTATTACCTGATCGCCATTTCATATTATGAGCAAATTGCCGATATCGGGCGCGAACAGAAGATTACGGAACTGGCCCTTGAATCCCTGGCCGAGGTTGTCGACCGATATCCCAATAGCGAATATGCCCGGGATGCCCGGTTGAAGATCGATCTGGCCCGCGATCATCTGGCCGGCAAGGAAATGGAAATCGGCCGCTATTATCTCGACCGCGGCCACCACGGCGCCGCGATCAACCGTTTTCGCCATGTTGTTAAGCACTACCAGACCACAACACACGTGCCCGAAGCCCTGCACCGCCTGACTGAAGCCTATTTGTCCCTGGGCATCAACGATGAAGCCAAGAATACCGCCGCCATACTGGGCCATAACTATCCGGGCAGTGAATGGTACCTCGACAGCTACGCCCTGTTGACCGGCGAAGACCCGCGAACCGTCCAGGATGGAGAACCCTGGTATAGCCGGATGTGGAACTCGGTATTCTGAAAACACGCTGGCCCCTATCCTACGCCGCGGCGCGATACTAAGATCGGCGGATGCTGAGCGCTCTTTCCATCGCCGATATCGTGCTGATTGATCGTCTGGATCTCGATCTGCAAACAGGCCTGTGTGTGCTGACCGGCGAGACCGGCGCGGGTAAATCCATTCTGCTGGATGCCCTGGGCCTGGCGCTGGGCCGGCGGGGCGGGGCCGGACTGGTGCGCAAGGGCGCTGCTCGCGGCACGGTCGTGGCCACCTTCGATCCGCCGGGCAATCATCCGGTCTGGGATCTGCTGCGGCAGCAGGATCTGGACGTTGAAGATGGCCTGATTCTGCGCCGTCAGATCGCCGCCGATGGCCGCGGCCGGGCCTATGTCAACGATCAGGCGATTTCCACTGCCATGCTGCGTCAGCTGGGTGAAACCCTGGTGGAGGTTCATGGTCAGCACGATGAACGCGGTTTGCTCAATGCCGCCGGCCATCGCGCCTTGTTGGACGCCTATGGCAGCCTGGAGGCCCAAGTGCGCGGCTGCGCGAAAGCCTACGAGACGATGCGTCAGGCCGCCGATGCCTTGGTTGAGGCCCGCGCGGCGCTCGATGCGGCGCGGCAGGAGGAGGATTATCTGCGCCACGTCTGTGCCGAACTGGAAGCGCTGGATCCGAAGCCGGGTGACGAGGATGAACTGGACCGCACCCGGACGCTGTTGCGCCAGGGCGAAAAGATCGCCGAGGCGCTGCGTGACGCCCAGGGCGCCCTGCACGGTGACAGCGCCGGCGGCGGCGCTGACAATGGCGTCGAGCAGCGCCTGCGCATCGCCCAACGGGCCCTGCAACGGGTGGCGGAAAGCGCTGGCGGGGCCTTGGATGATGCCATCGAGGGATTGGAGAGAGCCGCGGTGGAAGCCATGGAGGGGATCGAGGCGGTGGCGGATGCGGCCCGTTCCCTGGACCTGGACCCGGCCCGCCTGGAAACGGTGGAAGAGCGGCTGTTCGCCCTGCGGGAGGCGGCCCGAAAGCACCGCACCTCCACCGATGGACTGGCCGCCCTGCGGGATGATTTTGCCCGCCGTCTGGACAGTATCGACAATGGCGGACAGCGCCTGGCGGCGCTTGAGGCGGCGGCGGTAGCGACCAGGGAAGACTATCTGAAAGCGGCCGATATGTTGAGCCAGGGCCGCGCCAAGGCGGCGAAAAAGCTGGACCGGGCCATGGCCGGCGAACTGCCGCCCCTGGCCCTGGACAAGGCAACATTTCAAACCGTGCTGGAGCGCCGGGAGGAGGATGGCTGGAGTGGCGACGGCTGGGACCGGGTCGCCTTTCACATCGCCACCAATCCAGGCAGCGCGCCTGGCCCCTTAAACAAGGTTGCCTCGGGCGGCGAGCTATCCCGCGTGATGCTGGCCTTGAAGGTTGCCCTGGCGCAAAATCGGGAGCCGGCCTCGTTGATCTTCGATGAAGTCGACAGCGGTATCGGCGGGGCGGTGGCGGACAAGGTGGGCGAACGCCTGGCCCGTCTGGCCGATGAAACCCAGGTCATCGTGGTTACCCATTCCCCCCAGGTCGCCGCCAGGGCTTCGCACCATTGGCGCATCGTCAAACAGGCGGCGGGCGGCGATACCCGGACCTCGGTCGAGGACCTGGATCCAGAGCGCAGGCGTGAGGAAATCGCCCGCATGCTGGCCGGCGCCAAGATTACCGACGAGGCCCGCGCCGCCGCCGACAGTCTGCTGCAGGCGGCCGGATCATGAGCGGGGCCGCCGACATTCCCATCGCCGATCTGAGCGAGGCGCAGGCCGAGAGCGAACTGGCGCGCCTGGCCCTGGAGATCAGGTTTCACGACACCGCCTATTATCAGAATGACGCGCCGGAGATTTCAGACGCCGACTATGACCACCTGCGCCAGCGCAATGATGCCATCGAAGTACGTTTCCCCGGTCTGAAGCGCGCCGACAGCCCCTCCGAACGGATCGGTGCACCCCTGACGGACGGCTTTTCCAAGGTGCGCCATCGCCGGCCCATGCTGTCCCTGGGCAATGCCTTCAATGCGGAGGATGTGACGGATTTTCTGGCCGGCATCGGGCGTTTCTTGAAGCTGCCCGACGATGCGCCCGTTGCCATCGTGGCGGAACCGAAGATCGACGGCCTGTCCGCCGCATTGCGCTATGAAAAGGGCATTTTCGTACAGGGCGCGACCCGGGGCGATGGCGAGGTTGGCGAGGACATCACCGCCAATCTGCGGACCATCGCGGATATTCCCAAACAGCTTATCGGGAATGCGCCCGATGTCTTCGAAGTGCGCGGCGAGGTTTTCATGTCCCATGCCGCCTTTGCCGAACTGAACCGCCAGCAGGCCGCCAGCGAAAGGCCCACATACGCCAATCCCCGCAATGCCGCCGCCGGTTCCCTGCGTCAGCTTGATCCGGCCATTACGGCCAGCCGGCAATTGAGTTTCCGCGCCTATGCCTGGGGCGAAGTCAGCGCCCTGCCCGCCGACACCCAGGCCGGCGTTCTGACGGCCATGGCGACCTGGGGCTTTCAGGTCCAGGATCATGAAATCTGCCTCGATGCGGCGGAAATGATGGCCTATCACGGGCGCATGGAGGCGCAGCGCAGTGAACGGCCATATGATATCGACGGCATCGTCTACAAGGTGGATCGCCTGGACTGGCAGGAGCGCCTCGGTGCCGCCTCGCGCTCGCCGCGCTGGGCTATTGCCCACAAGTTCGCCGCCGAGCAGGCTCAGACCCTGGTCGAGGAGATCGATATTCAGGTTGGCCGTACCGGCAAGCTGACGCCGGTGGCGCGGTTGAAGCCGGTTACCGTTGGCGGCGTGGTGGTTTCCAACGCCACCCTGCATAACGAGGACTATATCGCCGAAAAGGATATCCGGGTCGGTGCGACTGTGCTGGTGCAGCGGGCCGGCGATGTCATCCCGCAAGTGTTGCAGGTGGTAGAGCCGGGGCCGACGCCCTTTGTGTTTCCATCCGTTTGTCCCATATGCGGCGCCACGGCGGTGCGCGATGACGGCGAAGTTGACTGGCGCTGCGGCGGTGGGCTGAGTTGCCAGGCGCAGGCGGTGGAGCGGTTGCGTCATTTCGTATCCCGCAATGCCTTCGATATCGAGGGCTTGGGCGAGAAGCAGATCAAGGCCTTTTTCGATGCCGGCGTGGTGAAGACCCCGGCTGATATATTCAGGTTGGCAGCGGAGGATGGCCAGGGCCGCGATCCGCTGGAGGAATGGGAAGGCTGGGGCGAAACTTCGGCGCAGAATTTATTCGATGCCATAGAGGAGCGGCGCGCCATATCCCTGGACCGTCTGATCCTTGCCCTTGGTATCCGGCATGTGGGCCAAGGCAACGCCAAGCTTCTGGCCCGCCGCTACGAAACCCTGGAAAATTTCGAAGTGGCCATGTCGCCTGAAAACTTGGAAGAAATATTGGATATCGACGGCATTGGCGAAAAGGTTGCCAAAGCCTTGCTGGCCTTTTTCGCCGATGATCACAACCGGACGGTTTGGGACGATCTGGTGCGGCAGTTGCAGGTCCAGGACATGGAGCGCGCGGACACGGCATCGCCGGTCGCCGGCAAGACGCTGGTCTTCACCGGTACCCTGGAGCGGACCTCACGGGCGGAAGCAAAGGCCCGGGCCGAGGCCCTGGGCGCCAAGGTTTCGGGTTCGGTCTCGGCCAAGACGGATCTGGTGATCGCGGGCGCGGCGGCGGGATCGAAGTTGAAAAAAGCCCAGGCGCTGGAGGTTAAGGTGATTGACGAGGACGGCTGGCTGGCGTTGATTGACGGGAACACTGAGCGGGACGCAGAACCAAAGGAAGAGGAAGCATCGTGAGTACGGAACTGGTCACATACGAATCCAAGGACGACATCGCTATCATCACCCTGAACCGGCCGGAGAAGCTGAATGCCCTGTCGGTTGATCTGGGCGAGGAACTGCGCGCCGCCTGGCAACGCTTTCAGGCTGGCAGCGACCGGGTGGCGATCCTGGCCTCGGCCACGCCGCGGGCCTTCACGGTCGGTGCCGATCTGACCCATCCGCCGGAGATCTGGCGTTTTACGCCGTCGGTGGGCGTTGAGGTGGACAAGCCCATTATCGCGGCGGTGGACGGCTATTGCGTCGGCGGCGGCGTGGTGTTGATCCAATTCGCCGATCTTTGCGTGGCGGCGGATACGGCGGTGTTCAGCTATCCGGAGGCCAAGGTCGGCGTCACGGGTGGCTTGATCTCTTCCCTTGCCGCCCGCATTCCGCACAAGATCGCCATGGAGTTTGTCCTTTGCGTCTCGGACCTGACGGCCCAGCGCGCCTACGAGGTCGGCATGGTCAACAAGGTGGTGCCAGCGGATCAGTTGATGGACGCCGCCATGGAATATGCCAATACCCTGAAGGCGCATGCGCCGATGGTGTTGAGCACCCTGAAACGTTTTGTCGGCGAGGTCATCAACAAGGGCCCGTCGGAACGGGCCGGCATCGCGCGCCGCTCGACCGAAGCCATTCTTGACAGCGATGACCGGAATGAAGGCATCAACTCGTTCAAGGAAAAACGCGCGCCCCAGTTCAAGGGCCATTAAACAGGGTTGAAGAACTAGACAGTCCCACCGACGGAGAGATCATGACAACGGCAATTACCCCCAACGCCCCAAACCACGAGGGGCTGGGGCCCCTGGACTCGCGCTTTGTCGAAACCCATTCCATGCCTTGGGAAGAAACCCGCTATCCAGGTGTCGAGGCGAAAACCCTGTTGGTTGACCGCCGCACCGGGCTTCTCACGGCACTGTTGAAAATGGCGCCCGGTGCCGTCCTGCCCGATCATGAGCATGTGCAGATCGAACAGACTTTCGTCATCGAGGGCGCCCTGGTCTGCGGCGAGGGTACTTGCAGCGCCGGCAATTTCGTCTGGCGCCCGGCCGGCAGCCGGCATCAGGCGGGCACCCCGAACGGCGCCCTGATGCTGGCGATGTTCCAGTTGCCCAACAAATTCTTCGACGCCGACGGCGGCGTTACCGACATGCTCAACCAGGATTGGGACGAGATTTGGGGCCAGGCGACGGGGAATAAGCTTTAGACGGCGACTTTTTGCGTTTATCGCCTCGGCAGGCGACTTGGGCCCGCCGCCATGGTAGATTGCGCCGTTCAAGCAGAAGCCAGAAAAGATGGAAGCCATGACCGTATATGATCTCGCCGTGACCGATGCCCTACTTTCAACGACCCGTGCCGTGCGCAAGCGGTTGGACCTGCAGCGGGAGGTGCCGCGCGAGGTGATCAACGAATGCTTGGAGCTGTCGCAACAGGCGCCCACCGGGTCCAACAAACAGGGTTGGTCCTGGATCGTGGTGACGGACCCGGCCAAGCGCGCGGCCCTGGCGGATATCTACCGCAAGGGGGCGGGGACCTATTTGCAGGAAGCCGAAGTGGATGCTGCGGCCATGGATGACGCCGGACAGACCAGCCGGGTTATCTCTTCCGCCCAGTATCTGGCGGAGTGTTTGCAGGATGTACCGGTACACGTAATTCCCTGCATCAATGTGGAACATATGGTGGAAGATCCTCCGCCCGCGGCCTGGGCCGGTGTCATGGGTTCGATCTTTCCCGCTGTCTGGAGTTTCCAGCTCGCCCTGCGGGCCCGTGGCCTGGGCACGGTTCTGACCACCTTGCACCTTCGGGCCGAGCCTGACGCGACGGAATTGTTGGGCATTCCCGATGGCGTTATGCAGGTGGCGCTGTTGCCCGTGGCCTATACCATCGGCACGGAGTTCAAGACCGCCAAGCGTCCGCCGATATCCGAAATTACCCATTGGGATCACTGGTGACGTTTTAGCTCAACGTGGCGGGTGAACAGGTCCACTGATTGCTTGCACTCATCATAGCTCATGTCGCCGAAGGCAAAGCGGCAGAGAAAATAATTGATGCCCGAGGTTTCGATCTGGCGCCGGACCTCGCCGACCACCTGTTCCGCCGTGCCCACGATGGCCTGACCCGTGGGAAGCAGCTCGTCCAGGCTCTCGGGGAAATGCACATTGACCGGCTTCATGCCATGGCGGTCCCATAGGACATAGAAACTGTGCCGCCAGATGACATAGGCCCGGCGCGCGATCTCCAGCGCCTCGGCCTCCGTCTCGGCGATGACAATGTGGCGGCTCATGCCCATGCGCGGCAGGGCGGCCTCGTTATTCCCCAGCGCCCGCCATTCCTGACGATAGCGGTCGGTGATCTGGCGGCTGCCCGTCTCGTCCCGGTTGGTAATGATATTGACGCCGTTTTGTGCGGCCCAGACCGTGCTGTCGGGGTGGGAGAGGCCATACCAAAGCGGCGGATGGGGCTGCTGCCGGGGTGACAGGGTCAGGGGCATTTCGTTGATCCGGTAGAATTCGCCGTCGAAATTCAGCTCGCCGCCCCCCATGGCGGTCAGGATCAGCTCCAGGGCTTCGCGGTACATTGCCGGCGCGATTTCCGGGTCCAGGCCGAAATAGCCGACCTCGATGGGCGAGATGCCCCGGCCCACGCCCAGTTCCAATCGGCCGCCGCTCAATTGATCCAGCATGCAGATCTCTTCCCACAGGCGCAGGGGATGATAAAGCGGCAGGCAATAGACCATGGGGCCAAAGCGCAGGCGTTTGGTGCGCTGGGCCACGGCGGATAGGAAGATGCCCGGCGACGGCGCGGTGCCCAGGGGCGTGGCATGGTGTTCCGCCAGGTGGTAGCCATGAAATCCCGCCGCATCGTAGGCTTCGATCAGGCGCAGGCGGTCTTCGTAGAAATCCGACAGGTCCTCCCGGCCACGATCCAGGTGATCGAAAATGCCGAATTTGATGTCACTCATGGCGCCGCCCTAGAAATCCGTCAGCAGGCGGCCCCAGCCGGGGATCTTGTCATCAATGCCCATCTGCCGCAGGGCGTGCCAATAGAGTGCGGTGTTGATGGCGATCACCGGTTTGCCCAGCCAGCGTTCCGCCTCGCCGGCCAGTTGCGCCATGCCCAGATTGGTGCCGACCTGGATGATCGCGTCCACCTCCGGCGTATTCACCTCAACCATTGCCTGGCGCAGGGTTTCCTCGCTCTGTTCGGCGATATTGACCGGGCTGTTGGCCTTTAGACCCTTCAGGGCCATAATCTCGAATCCGCATTGGCCGAAATAATGTCGCACCCGCTCGTCCGCCACGGGCCAGTACGGCGTGACCACGCCCAGACGTTTGGCCCCGACCGCCTCCAGCGCCGCACGTGCCGCGGCGGAGCCCAGGGTCATAGTACAGCCGGCTTTCGCTTCCAGGCGCTTTTGTAGAATGTCGGCGCCTTCCGCCCCGTCCCAGA
Source organism: Alphaproteobacteria bacterium (assembly GCA_030747035.1). Classification (GTDB taxonomy): domain Bacteria; phylum Pseudomonadota; class Alphaproteobacteria. Next base: position 11,678 of record JASLLM010000113.1, read on the forward strand.
ATGACTCGGCCGAGATGCCGATAATGACATGATCCACCAAAGCCGGCGTCAGGCCGTCAATGGCGTCATCCAGGGTGGCCTTGATCTCCACCACCAGCTGTTCGAAATCCTCGTTGCTGTTCAGGGCCATGTTGGGGATTAGGAAACGGGCCGTATGATTGGTTACCCCCAGGGGCGCCATGGCATGGAACTCCGGCTCGACAATGGTGTTGGTGGCCGGCGTGACGACGCCGATCTTGGCCCGCCAGCCCAGCCTGTCCTGATGTCTGATATCATTCACGATGTTTGTTCCCCCCGTTTCATTTGCTTTATACGCTCAGCCTGCCATAGGCACCGACACCAACGAAAAATTGCCCCGAGCGCACGATATGTGTGGATTTCGGCATCGCCGTGCCGGTGCAGGGATTGTACCACTGGTATTCGACCCAGGCCGATCCTTCGTTGGCGGCCTTGCGCATGGCGTCCAGTAGAAAGCGGCGGCCATTGCCGTCCGTGGCATCCGCGATGTTGCTGCCGATCAAGCCGGGAAAGCGGCCGTTGACCCACATCTGGCCCGTCTGGTCGAAGACAAAGACGTATAGATCGAACGGCATATAGTCATCGCCCCGGCTCATGAAATCATTGAAGGCCTTGCCGGGCCCGACCTTGGCCAAATGGGCGGCGGCCTTTTCCGCCAGGGCCTTGGCCTCCAACGGCGTGCCGGGGCGTTCGCAGGGGGAATAGGCCCAGGCCTGGCTGCCGGCCAGCCACACGAACAGCAACAGGGTCAGGATACCGGTTGCGCTGCGGAAGGCGGTTGGCATGGCTCACCTATAGGCGGCTGAGGACGATGGGCAGGCCGTCCCTGGGTTTGGGAATGGGAATGGCCTGCCAGCGCGGTTGATAACCTTCGGGCAGGGCGATGCGGTAATGCTGCAGGAACTGATGGGTGAAGGCGCGCACCTGCATCAACGCAAAATGCATGCCGATGCATTTGTGCGCCCCGCCCCCGAACGGCGTCCAGGCGAAGCGGTGGCGGCGGTCCTCCGCCCGGTTGTCGGAAAAGCGATCCGGGTCGAACAGTTCCGGCCTGCTCCATAGCTCGGGCGAGATGGCGACCAGGCCGGGACTGACGGAAACCGGGGTCTCGCCGGGAATTTCGTAGCCGCCGAATTCGAAGGAGCGATAGGCGAAGCGGGGCAGGAACGGCACCGGCGGGCGAAAACGCAGCGCTTCCTTGAAGACCCGCTCTGTCAGGACCAGTTTTTCCAGCTCGTCATAGCCGAGCTGTTCAGTGCCCAGGCCCATGACCTCGTCACGCATGGCATCCTGCCACTCGGGATATTGCGCCAGGGCCCAGATCATCGTGGTCAGGGCCGAGGTGGTGGTGTCATGGGCCGCCATTAGCAGGAAATTCAGATGATCGACGATCTCGTCATCGGTAAAGAAGGCACCGTCCTCGGATTCCGCGCGGCAGAATTCGCTGAACATATCGTCGCCGCCGCCCTGGCGCCGGGCCGGGATCAGATCGCGGAAATAGTCCAACAGAAAGATCCGTGCATTGACACCCCGGCGCATCGCCGTGCCTAGCCAGGGCGTGCGGATCACCGCGACGGAGGCGGCGACCTCATCAACGAAGGCCTGGTTCAGCTTCTTTGCCTCCGCGCCCATTTCCAGGCCGAGAAAGACCGAGGCACCCAGTTCCAGGGTCAGATCCTTGATGGCGGGATAGAATTCGAACCTGGGCGCGGGCTGCCACGTCTGCATGCATTGCGCGATGCCTTCGTTCAGGCGCAGCATATAGTCCCGCATGGGTTTGGGCTTGAAGGCCGCCTGCATGATGCGGCGGTGGGCACGGTGATCGTCGAAATCCCGCAGCATCAGGCCGTTGGGGAACAGTTGCTGCAACAGACGCCAGCCCAGGCGGGAGCCGAAATTCCGCTCCCGATCCATCAGCACATATTCCAGGGCATCCGCCCCATGCAGCATCACGGTTCGGCCGCCGAAGACGCCGAATTTGTAGACCGGGCCGCATTCTTCCCGGCGGCGGTGGTGAAAGGCGAAGGGATCTTTCAGGAATTCAAAGGTATTACCAAAGATCGGTAGGCCGAGATCACCGGGGATATGATCCAGCGCACCTGACGCCGTACCCGGTGCCGCCTTGATGCTTTCGCTTAACGCCATGATTATTCCCCTGACCAAACCCCGGCGGCGATCATAGCATCGGTTTCCCAGAATTGCAGCGACGGTATCGGAACGGTTTCGGGTCCTGGGCCAAGCTCATTTGGCGTTCTGCCGGCGCCACTTCCGCGGCTCCACGAATGTTCCGACCCAAACGCCCCGGCGTTTCTGTCTGGCGGTCTGCTCTTCGTCCAGGTAATCGGTGCCATGGTGCCGAAGCGCCATGGCCCAGCCCATCTTGACCATCCATTCATTCAAAACCAGCCCGCCAACACTGCACACGGCCGGCACCCGGCCACGTCTATCGCCGTGTTTATCTTCGCCCATGGGCTTCGAGACGCAG
>JASLLM010000114.1 GCA_030747035.1 Alphaproteobacteria bacterium
CCAGCCATTTGTTCCGCCTTGTCGTTGGCCATTCGGGTAAGTCTCTTTCCTGGTGATCTCAGCGAATTTCGGTGACAAATTTCGGTGACAGTTTACTTAATTCGAATTCCGGCCGTCGCTAAAACCTGGGCGGCAACGAATTAAGTAAACTGTCACCGAAATTCTGGCGAGATCCCGGACCGGATCAATCAATTTCGTACACCATGGGCGACAACTCGTCCGCAGTGCGTCCGGCGTAGTCGATCGAGGGCACGCGCGTCATGGAGCGCTGCTGCGCGGCCTCCAGCGCTTCCAGTTCGGCGTCCAAGTCTATGGTCAGGCACCTGCCGTCCCGCACCACCTGCTGGCCGTCCACAAAGACATCCCTGATGGCCCGGTCGGCGGCGACGAATAGCAGACTGCGCAGCGGCTCGCGCACCGGGCGCATGGCCTGGGCCTTCAGGTCGACCAGCACCAGATCCGCCTTAGCGCCCACCTTCAGCCGGCCGATATCATCCCGCCGCAGGGCCTTGGCGCCGCCGATGGTCACGGCATCGAAGACATCGGATGTCTTCAGATCCGCCACAGTGCCCGCGACGGCGCGGGCAACAGTTCCGGCGTTGCGCATTTCATCCAGGATATTGTGGGGATAGGTATCGGTACCGATGCCGATGTTGACCCCGGCCCGAAGGTAACCGCCAAGAGTATTGAGCGCGATGCCACGGCGCATGAAAACGGTCGGGCAATGGGCCACCGTGGCGCCACGCTCGGCCAACAGGGCCAGATCGTCCTGGGTCGACCAATGCAGCCAGGGGTGATGGTCTAGAAAAATGCCGTGGCCGATGATCGTGCGGTCCGTGAGAACACGCAACTTGTCCATCCAGCGGATCGGCGTACAGCCATGGCGGCGGACAATCTCGATGAATTCGTTGACCGACTGCGCCGCATGGATCTGATAGGGCAGATTTCGTTCCTCGGCATAGGCATGCGCCTGTTGCAGCAACTTGCCGCTCAAGGTGTCGATCTGGGCCGGCGCGAGCATGCCGGTCAAGCGGCCGGAGGGATGTTGATTGGCCAGATCAATGGTGCGTTTCGACGCCTCGAAGCCCTTTGGGCCGCGCTCCTTGTCGCTCCAATCGTACTCCAGAAGATGGCCGTCCTTGGTGTACCAGGGCGCCTCGCGGAAGGACGGCGCGACACAGGCGCGAATGCCGGCCTCGGCGAGCAGATCAAGCCAACCGTCGAAGGCCATGGAATAATCGACAATAGTGGTGCAGCCGCTTTGCAGCAATTCCGCCATGGCCACCTTGTGACAGGGCGGCGTGCCCTCTTCATCGTTATTGAAGATGGTCAGGTATTCGTACAGCGATGAATGATAGAAATTCGGGCTGAGGGTTTCATCCGTGATGCCCTTGCGCAGGGGTTCGGAAGTGGGATGACTGTGGATATTGATTAGCCCCGGCATGACCATCAGCTCCCGCCCGGAAATTTCCTCATCGCAGGCCCCCTCATAGGCACCGCCGACATGGCTGATCTGATTGCCGGTAAAGGCGACATCCACGTCGCGGAGATAATGATGCCCATTGCCGGCTTCGTTCCAGGCGACAACCCAGGCGGCTTTCCGGATCACTGTGGTCTTTTCCATGCTCTTACCTTTCATTGGTCGAATGCGCGGCCGGACAACCGTTGACGTCCCGGCCTCAGGCCGGCGGCTTGGCCCGTTCCGTATGGGCGATACCGTCCGCGATCAACCCGTCCACCTGGCCCCTGTCATAGCCAAGACCGGCCAGGACATCGCGGGTGGCGCTGCCGTAGTGCGGCGGGGTGCTGCGCACCGAACCAGGCGTCCGGCCCATCTTGATGGGAATGCCGGTGCCGCGATAGCCGTCCAGCTCCACCACCATTTCGCGGTGTTTGGTATGGGGATGCTCGGCCACTTCCGGAATGGTCAGCACCGCGCCGGCCGGCGCGCCCTTGGCCAGCAGGGCGGAGGAAATATCCTCCGCCACACGGTCCGCCAGCGCCTCGCCAATCGCGGCGTTCAGTTCATCACGATGTTCCACCCGCTCCGCGTTGTGCAGGAAACGTGCATCATTGGCCCATTCGGGATGGCCCAGGATTTCACCCAGCAGGCGGAACTGGCGGTCATTGCCGATGGCCAGGAACAAGAGGCCCTGTTTGGTCTGATATTGGCTGTAGGGCGAAATGTTGGGGTGCGAATTGCCGGTCAGCACCGGCGCCTTGCCGGACATGAAATAGTTCGCCGCATGGGGATGCAGCAGCGCCACACCGGTATCGAACAGGGACGTATCCACCCGCTGTCCCAAGCCTGAACGCCGCCGCTCCTCCGCCGCAAGCAGAATACCGATGCTGGCATAAAGCCCTGTGGCCAGGTCGATGATGGGTATGCCGATGCGGGTCGGCCCGGTTTCGGGCGAACCATTGACGGAAATCTGCCCAGATAGCGCCTGGGCCACCGCGTCATAGCCGGGGAAGCCGCCGAACGGCCCGTCGGCGCCAAAGCCGGTGATGGAGCAGTAGATCAACGAGGGAAAACGTTTGGAGAGAACATCTTCATACCCGATGCCCCATTTCTCCAGGCTGCCGGCCTTGAAATTGTCGATCATCACGTCCGCGCCCTCGAGAAGCCGGAACAGGATCTCCTGGCCCTGCTCCGTGCGCATATCCAGGCCGATGGAGCGTTTGTTGCGGTTGACGCCGGCGAAATAGGCCGACAGGCCATCCTTGAACGGCGGGCCCCAGTCGCGCACTTCATCGCCCTGGGGCGGTTCGATCTTGATCACCTCGGCGCCGTGGTCCGACAGCAACTGGGTACAAAACGGCCCGCCCAGAACGCGGGTCAGGTCAATGACGCGGAATCCCGCCAGGGCGCCGCCGGTCTCGGTATTGGTCATGGGAAATCCATCTTGTGGGCAACATTGGAGGTGACAATAACCCGGAATCGCAGGGGGAGTCACCGACGCTTCGGCATCCAGGCCATCGCCGCGCCGGAAGCGACGGAGCCCAGAGCCATCACCATGAAAGCCCAGAACCAGGCCGATGGCTCGTCCCGCCCCCCTGCGAGATCGATGCTCCAACCAACCGCCAGCGGGCCAAGAAAGCCGAGAGTGAACCCGATCAACCCGAACAGAGCCAACGCCGCCGCCCGTGTTTCCCCGGTGGAGGCCGCCACCACGCCGCCTGCGATGGTACCCACATCGCCATAACTGGTAACACCGTGCAGCAGCAGCAATGCCAGGACCAGCGCATAAGGGCCGGCCGCCTGCCAGCCGATAAGGGCGCAGACAAGAACAGAGGCCAGCGAAACAACGAAGATGACCCGTTTGCGGCCCCATCGCACCCCGGCCTCGGCAATGGCCAGGTTCAAGGGCACGGCAATGAAAACCGACAGCCCCACGGCGGTGGTCGGCGACAGGGCGATATTGGAACCCTTCCCCATCGCCAAATTGAAGGCCAGAAACGGCACGAACCAGACCCGCACGGCAAACACTTCCCATAGGTTGCCCGCGTAGGCGATCACATAGCGCATGACCTCGACATCGCGGAGCGCCACGCGGAAGTCCGGAAACCAGCGGTTCGACCGGATTTCGTTGCCCGCCAACGGTGGCCCGATAACGAGAAGCCCCAGCATCGATAACAACGAGCCGATACCCGCGGATACGAATACGGCACGCCAGCCGAACAGCTCGGATAGCAGACCGGCGGCCAGGAAAGAACAGCCGCTGCCCACTGCAAAGGCGGCTGTGAGGAAGGCGCTGCCCCGGCTCTGCGCATCGCCGCTCAACCGATCCGCGAGCAATTTCATGCCGACGATGTGGATACCGGCGAAACCGACGCCGGCGGCAAAGCGTAGCCCCAATACCCACCAAAATCCGTCGGCGAACAGGGCAACAGAGAAGGACGCCGCCGCGCCAATCAGCGCTGCCAGAACATAGACGATCCTTCCATCCATCCGGTTCGTGGCACCGGCCAGAAATGGCAGCGCAACGGCATAACCGGCAAAATAGATCCCGCCCAGCCAACCGATCTGGGAGGCGTCCATCTCCAAGATAACCGCCAAATCCACGGCCAGGGCAGGCACGGCCATGATCGCCAATTGGCCCAGCACAAGGCCCGCCGACAAGGAACAGGTAATCAGTATCGGGGACCGGCCCATCAAATCGTGATCATGCGGTTATGCCGCCCTTGTACAATTTTGGCTGTAATTGAATTATCGCCCTATCGGTTACTGTTGCTGCGATCGGACCGATCGAAAAGTCAAAATCGACTATCCGATGTCAGTCACCGGCAATTGGTCCATGCCGTGCTGCTTGGCATAGGCGGCGATGATGCGGTCGGCTTCGCGCTTGCGCTCTGTGTCGATCTGGCGCGGCTCGTATTCGGCCAAAATCTGCTGCACGCCGGCCTGGGCCCGGCCGAAGGCGTCCTTGCTGCCCTGGGCCTCGAACTCCCGGCGCTGGCCGCGGTCGATGATGTCAGAGGGCAGGAAGAACTCGCTCTTGAACCACTTCAGGGTATGGGGCGACGAAAGGAAGCCGGTGGTGGTGGTGCCGCGTTCGAAGATGACATCCAGCGCCAGGGCCTCGTCGCCGGTATCGATGGGCCGGATCAGGCGCTTGGCCATGCCGCAGATCTCGTTGTCGATCAGCAGCTTCTCCGTGCTCACCACATTGGCGTATTCCAGGGTGCCCGAGCCCCGGATCAGATTGATGCGGGCCAGGGCCATCGACGTCAGCGCACTGCCGGATTCCTCACCGGCTTGGTAGTCGACGCATTTGCTGTCGGCGCGGCCGGTGTTGGTCGATGACGGCAGGTTCAGGCGCTTGGCGATCTGGCTGATTGCCGCACCCATCATGATGGCTTCGGAGGCGGCCTGACAGGCCGTACCCTTGCGCATGTCCATGATCGAGGGGCCGCCGCCGAAGATTACCGGCGCCCCGGCCCGCACCGTCTGGCTGACCACCAGCGTGGCCAGGTTCTCGGCCGTATGCTGAACCAGGGTTCCGGCCAGGGTCACGGGCGAGGAGCCGCCGGCCAACGGAATGGGGATCATCAGCATGGGGAAATTTTTCTCGGCCAAAAAGGCGGCGTTCTCGGCCACCACCTCCGTCAGCCCCAGGGGCGAGGAAGGATTGACGCAGAGCAACGCAAGTGGCCGTTCCGACAGTTCCCTGTCGCCCCCCGCCAGGGCCGACATGACGCCCCATATGACCGCGATGTCGTCGGTGCCGAAGGCGCCGGAGAACATCGGCTTGGGCGAATAGAGCAGCGCCAGATAGTAGCGGTAGGCGCTGACGATGGGCTTGGGCACGTCGGAGGGCACGAAGGAGCCGCTTTGCAAATCGATGTAATCGCAGCGGTCGATCACCTTGGTGTGGTTGACGAGATCGCGCGAGGTCGCCTCGCGCAAGCCCGTGCTGGAAGGATCGTAAATGTAGGGCACCGTTGAGCCGGCCACGAAATTGACCTCGTCGCCGGCGAGAACGATGGGTTCATCCCTGTCCTGGCGATAGAGCCTAATCTCGGCGGGGCAGGTCTTGAGGCAGCGTTCCACCAAATCGCGGTTCAGGGTGACGCGCTCACCGTCGCGTTGCGCGCCGGGCTGGGAAGCGACAATATCCATCACCCGCTCGCTGCCGATATGGACGCCGACGCGGGCCAGCACCTCGAAGGCGCCGTCGATGATCCTGTCCAACTCCATGTCGTTCAGGAAAGTCAGTCGCGGTTGCATCTCGTACTCCTGAAAACCAAATTCACGTGTTGATGCCGACCAGGGCCTTGACCTTGTCGAGGGCGTCGATGGCATCGGCGCCATAGGCGTCGGCACCGATTTCGTCGGCCCAGCGCTGGTTGGCCACGGCGCCTCCGATCAATATCCGGACCCGGTCGCGCAAGCCGGCAGCCGCCAGTGCGTCAACAATCTCCGCCTGCATCTGCATCGTAGTGGTCAAGAGCGCCGATAGACCGACAACCTGCGCCCCAGTGCGTTCGACCTCTGCCACGAAACGCTCGGGCGCGACGTCGCAGCCCAGATTGATCACTTCGAAGCCGGCCGCTGCCAGGGTCACCGAAACCAAATTCTGACCAAGATCATGCAGGTCACCCTTGACCGTGCCCATGACCACGGTGCCGTGCTTCTTCAGCACGCTGCCGCTGGCCTCAAGCGCCGGGGTCAACAGCTCAATGGCCTTGGCAAAAATTTCGCCGCCCATCACCAGCTCGGGAATGAAATACCTGCCATCGGCAAAACGGGCGCCCAGTTGTTCAAGCCCGGCGGCCAGAGCATCGGCAATCTCCAGCGGTGGCCGCAATTCGAGCTGTTCGCCGACCCAGGCGAGGACCTCGTCCTCGCGCAGTTCACATACCGCCTCGACCACATCCGCATCTGATTCAATCGGCATCACGCACTCCACAAAGACTCGATCCGCGATCCCCTATTTCATACATTCCCCGCTACTTTCATCTTGCCCTAGAAAAGCTTGACGAACAACGTAGCAGCACAGCGGCTTCACTTTTCTGGCTGGCACCACCATCGGCCATGGTAGACTGGTGCCATGGATACACAAACCACCTACCGTATCGGGACGGGCGCGGGCTTTTCCTCCGATCGGCTGGAGCCGGCACTGGATCTGCTCCGTCATGGCCGATTGGACGCCATCGTCTTTGAATGCGTTGGCGAACGGACCCTGGCATTTGGCCACCGTGACCGCCGGGCCAATCCGGAGATGGGCTACAACCCTTTGCTGGAACGGCGCATGCGGGCGGTGCTGCCGCTGGCGCGGGCGGCGGGAACAAGGATTGTTACCAACATGGGGGTAGCCAATCCGCGCGCGGCGGCACGGCGGACGGTGGAAATCGCGGCTGAGCTGGGCTTGAACGGTCTCAAGGTCGCGGCCGTGACCGGCGACGAGGTCAGCCATCTGATCGGACCCGGCACCCATTTGCTGGAGCCCGACTGCCCATTGTCGGAAACCGGGCGGGAAATGCTGGCGGCCAATGCCTATCTGGGGATCGACGCCATTCTGCCGGCCATCGAGGCGGGAGCGGATGTGATCATCACCGGACGAGTGGCGGATCCGTCTCTTTTCCTCGCGCCTCTGGCGCATCATTTTTCCTGGGACCTGGATGACTGGTCCATTCTGGGTGCGGGTACCGCCGTGGGGCACCTGATGGAGTGTGGGGCGCAGATCACGGGCGGCTATTTCGCCGACCCGGGCCACAAGGAAGTACCGAACCTGGCATATGTAGGCTTTCCCCTGGCGGAAGTCGGCGCCGATGGCAGTGCCGTCATCACCAAGCTGGAAAGCAGCGGCGGCCTGGTCAGCCAGCGCACGGTGAAGGAACAGCTGCTTTACGAGGTGCACGATCCCGGTGCCTACCTGACCCCGGACGTAACTGCTGATTTCAGCCGGGTCGGATTGGCCGACGACGGCCAGGACCGGGTCCGGGTCGGCCATGCGGACGGCGCCGTCCGGCCCGATCAATTGAAGGTGACAATCGCCTTCGACGGTGGCTTGCTGGCGGAGGCAGAAGTTTCGTACGCCGGGCCGGGGGCGGCCGAGCGGGCCCGCGTGGCGGGTGATATCGTGGCCGAGCGCATGAACAATCTGCACCAAAGCAATGGACCGGTTCGGATCGATTTGATCGGTGTGAATGCATTGCATAGCTCGGCGGTGGATTATCCCGCCATGGCCCAGGATGTGCGCCTGCGCTGCGCCATGCGGGCCTCGTCCCAGACGGAGGCGGAGACCTTGCTTTGGGAAGTGGAGGCGCTTTTGTGTTGCGGCCCCGCGGCGGGGGGCGGCTACCGCGGCCATGTCACACCATCGGTCATGACCTATTCCGCCCTGGTCGACCGCGCCGATGTCAGGCCCGAGTTGGAGATCTTTACCGCATGAGCCAGCGCGTGCCCTTGCGGCAAATCGCCCATGCCAGATCGGGCGACAAGGGCAACCGCTCCAACCTGGCGATTTTTGCCTACGAACCGGAACATTATGAAATCCTGCGCCAACAGATCACGGCGGAAAGGCTGAAGGATACATTCGGCGGTGTCCTGCGCGGGCCGGTCAAACGGTATGAACTACCCAGTCTGCATGGCTTGAACTTCGTCATGGACCAGGCCTTGGAAGGGGGCGTCAACGAATCCCTAAATCTTGACGGTCACGGCAAATCCTGGAGCGCCATGGTGCTGGCCCTGGAAGTAGATTTAAATTTCTCCGAATAGCGACGCGGCCTTTGCTTTGACCCCCCCAATAGCCTGTGCTAAGAGACAGTCAATTAAGAAACGGCAAAATCCAACTTAAACAGGGGAGTATAGTTCAGTGGCTAAATCTATCCTTAAATCGTCGGCAACGGTGGCGACAGCCGCGTTTCTGGCATTGAGTTTTGGCGCGGCAACGTCGGCGCAAGCTGCCGAGTCCATTTGGAATTTTAATATCTGGGGCGGCAAACGCGCTTTCACCGCCGGTATCGAATCCCTGAAAGTGGATTTGGAAAAAGCCGGTGGCGGCGATTTTGAGCTCAAGATCAACTATGGCGACGCCTTGGGCCCACGCCGGCAAAACCCGGAAAATATCCGCGTCGGCGCCTTCGAAGCCGGGCAGATCTGCGTCGGTTACTATCCCAACAAAATGCCGTTGCTCTCGGTCATGGAACTGCCTTTCATTCTGCCCATCGACCTGCAAAAGCGGGCCAATGTGGAAATGGAAGTGATGCAGCATCCGGCCATCGTCGCGGAGCTGGCGAAACGTTGGAACATGAAATTCTTTGGCCCGGCCTTCCTGCCGGCCTATGAGTTCATGGGCAACAAGCGGATCGAGACCACGGCCGACATGAAGGGCGTGAAGATGCGCATTTCCGGCCTGAACGCCAAGGCCTTGCAGGTCTTCGGTGCGGTGCCGACCATGGTGACGGCGCCCGACGGCTACAACGCCCTGCAACGGGGCACCATCGACAGCTTCGGCTTCCCTTACAGCTATGCCTTTGGCGCCTACAAGCTGTACGAGGTTTCCAAATACGTGACCGAGGGCATGGGCATGGGCGGTTTCATGTGCCTGCAAACGGTCAATCTTGATGCCTGGAATGCAACACCGAAGGCGGTGCAGAATGCCATGCCCGCCGCCCAGTTGAATGCCATCAAGAACATGATTACCTCCTACACCACGGCGGACAAGAAATGGATCCCGCTGTTCCACAAGAAACTGGAAGTCGTGAAGATCGATCCTTCTGTCCGCAATCAACTGGCTTCGGGCGCTGGCAAGATCTGGGCCGAATGGGCCAAGGAGCAGGATGGCAAGGGCCGTCCCGGCAGCGAAATGTTGAAGTTCGTGAATTCCGTTGTCGCCAAGCATAAATAGGACCCGCTTGGTTATACGGTCGTAAGTAATGACTGAACTTCTGTATGTTGTTATCGCCGCCCTGGTGGTGACCGTCGCATTGGCGATTGTCACCGCCAGGGCGGAGTTTCTTATGCGCCATATCGAACAGATCCTGACTTATTGCTCGGTCGGATTGATCCTCTGCGTCATGGTTTGGGTATGTGGTGAAGTTATCGGCCGCTACGTATTCAATTCCCCTCTGCCCGGTCATCTGGAGGGGGCGGAATTGTTACTGCCCATGATCGTGTTTTTTGGTGTCTCGTACGTGCAGGCACGGGACGGGCATGTGGGCATGACCTTTGTGGTCGAGGCTCTGCCCAAGAAGGTCCGCCGCGTTACTGATATTCTGTCTCTGGTCGTTTCCGCCCTGACCTGTGCCGCGCTGGCCTATTTCGGCGCCAAACAGGCTTGGCTGGCCTGGATCTATGAAGACGTCACCATGTCGCCGCCTTATTGGCCGGTCTGGCCCTCGGCGGCCGTAATTCCCATGGGCTATGGCATGCTGGCTGTTCGCATGGTGCTGCAAATACACCAAAAGCTCATGCCGGACCGTTTCCCGCCACCGATCACCGATCATTCGGAAATACACTCGGCGGAATAGCCGGCGTGCGGATTGTTTAGGAAAATTATTCGGTCATGGATCCTATTACCCTCGGCATTCTAGCCCTGATCGCACTTACCGTGGCGCTGATGTCCGGAATCCGTATCGCCTTCGCGACGGCGATCACCGGCTTTATCGGTTTGTGGATTCTTCGCGGTTACGTTCCCGCCGCCTCCCTCGCCTCGACCATCCCCCAGGGACATCTATCGGCCTACACCCTGTTGGTTCTGCCCTTGTTCATCATGATGGGCTTTTTCGCCTTTTATGCCGGCATCACCCGGGACCTGTATTGGGCGGCGCGGCAATGGGTCGGCCATCTGCCGGGCGGTCTGGCCATCGCGACGATTTTCGGCTCGGCCGGATTTGCCGCCGCCTCAGGCGCCTCCACCGCATCGGCCGCCGTCATGGGCCGCATCGCCCTGCCGGAATTGAAGAAATACGGCTACGACGATAAGGTCTCCACCGGCTGCGTCGCCGCCGGCGGCACGCTTGCGACGATGATACCGCCATCGGTGCTGATGGTGGTTTACGGTTTCATCGCCGAGGAATCGATCGGCGCCCTGCTGCTGGCCGGCATCCTGCCAGGCCTGCTGGAGGCCTTCAGTTACTCGCTGATGCTGATTATCCGCTTCAAGATCAATCCCGAACTGGGCCCACCAATTACCGGCATCACCTGGTCCGACCGCATCAAGTCCATCAAGGGCGTCTGGGGCATGGTGGTCCTAGTCATATTGGTCATGGGCACGATCTATACCGGCATCGCGACGCCGACGGAGGCTGCCGGCGTGGGTGCCGCGGGCGCGCTTTTGCTGGCGCTGCCTGGACTCAATTTCAAACGCTTCCGCGACGCCATGGTCGAGACCGCGCGCTCGACGGCGATGATTTTTGCGATCGTCGCGGGCGTTCTGATCTTTGTGCATTTCCTCGGTTTCACCGGCATGCCCGCGGTGGTGTCCGAAAATATCGTCAGTCTGGACATGAACCCGGTCCTGGTTCTGATCTGCATCCTGGCGATGTATCTGATCCTGGGCATGTTTTTGGACGGTATCGGCATGTTGCTTCTAACCGTGCCGATCATCCTGCCCACGATCCACGAACTGCACGAGACCACCGGCAACGAGCTCTTCAACCCGATCGTCTTCGGCGTGCTGGTGGTGCGGATGGTTGAAATTGGTTTGATCACGCCGCCCGTGGGCCTGAACGTCTACATCCTCAAGGGCGTCGCGCCGCATGTGAAAATGGGCGATATGTTCAAGGGCTGCGGCTGGTTCGTCTTCGTGGATCTGATCAACGTGGCGATTCTGATCGCCTTCCCCTCGATCATCCTGCTGATCCCCACCACAATGATACAGTAGCCTACAGCAAGCCGCGTTCTTTGGAACGCGGGTTACTCTTACCTTTTGATCTAGGCGAGCTTGCAGAAACGCTCCAATTCGCCAGTTGCCGCCAAGCCGTGATAGACCGCGAGGTCCTCGACGCTGTCGACCTCGAGCCAGCCACCGGCGATCCTGGTGCCGTAAATCGGCCAGTCCAGATCGCATAGACGCTGCAGAAAATCGGTCATGTACATGTTGCCATGGGCGGCACCGGCGTAACGGGGCATCGCCGCCATGTCCTGAAATATCTCGGCCAATGCCCGTACCCGCCCCGCGCCAACCTTTATCAACCCCATGTATTGCCCTTGAATTTGTTCATAGCCGCTGGCCTTCTGGCCAATCTCCAGCAGCCGGCCGTCGGGCGCCATGACGAGGCTTTCCGCATCCGATAGCGGATCTTCCATGCGGGCCTGCCACAAGGCCCGCCATTCGGTATTAACCGCCACGACAACATCGCCGGGAGCCGACAGCAGCGCCTCGAGCACCCGGCTTTCATAGACAATATCGCTGTAGGCGATCAGGATAGCGTCGCCGCCGTCCAGGGCCTCGCCGGCGCAGAACAACGACCGCACCATGTTCGTCGTCTCGAAATCCTGATTGACCACGACCGTATGTGCGCGGCCTGGCAGTTGATCAGCGCGGTAGCCGCCGACAATTACGATATCATCAATCCCCGCCGCCTTCAGCACCGCCAATTGTCTGTCCAGCATGCTTTGCCCAGACAGCTTCACCAAACATTTGGGCCTGTCATTTGTATGCGGCGCCAATCGGGTGCCCTGCCCGGCCGCCAGGATAATCGCCCGCATTCCGCCTCAAAGCTCCAAAACGTGGGAAATGAATGCCAGATCTTCGGCCCGGGGCGGCGTTTCCCGTTCTGGGTGCCACATGATGCCATGACACTTCGCCCGCATATGGGAGAATGCCTCGACATCGCCGTTCGGGGCCTTGGCCAGAGAACGCAGCTCAGGCGCCAAACCGGTGTCGGGAACACAAACATCGTGATAGCTGTTGACCCGCCAGCCATCGGGCCAGTGGGCGCAATCCGCCACGGCGATCAGGTGTTCGACACCGGCATGTCCCGTAGTCCGCGCCAGATAGCCACCCAGGGCAACATTGATCATCTGCATGCCCCGGCAGACCCCCAGCAGGGGCACTCCACGGGCAAGGCAAACGCGGATCAAGTCCCGCTCCAACCGGTCCCGTTCCGGCGCGACGTTCATAGCCTCGGGCGTTTCCGCCACATCGTTGCCGCCGCTGAGGAGGATGCCCGCCAGGCCCAGTTCATCGAGCAACAGTTCCGCCGACGGCGCGCTATTAGGCAGGGGCACCGCCAGAACGCCAAGCGTGGTGAAAAAAGCCTGCCAGCGCTGATCCAGCGCATCGCGGCGTTCGCCGCGGCCGCGGATGGCTTCGACCCGCTGCGTTATGCCAATGCGCTGCATGGATCCATACCGCTCACGCCCAATTCATGGATAATTCCGGCCTCGCAATGAAATGGCGGAGGGAGTGGGAATCGAACCCACGCAACGCTATTACACGTTGACGGATTAGCAATCCGCTGCATTACCGCTCTGCCATCCCTCCGGAACGCCGCGAGTGCACCTTCTAACCAGCGCTCCAAGTTCTGTCAATGGCGGTAGTGGTACTAAGCAACCAGATGTTTAGTTAAACAAAAAAAGACACTCATCGCATCAAACGAAGCCGTTAACCTTTTAGTAATCATATGAAAAATCAAAAGATTCATTGGATAACGGCCTTTCAATTGCCTGTGAATGGTCCTTTTTTTATTTTCCATAATTCATATTTTATTAATAGCGTTAACTTATATTTCTAACCGAAGATAAAGAATATCTTCGTTCCGAGAAAGGGTACAGTCATGTTACGCACCTCAATCGCGATCGCAGCCATGGCCGCGGGCCTGCTGTTTTCACCTGTCAGCCAGGCGCAGCAATTACAAGGCGGCTCGGTTTGTGGCGAAAGAGACAAGTTCTTGAGCCATTTGGGTGAGAACCACAAAGAATCTCCCTCTGCCATGGGCGTTACCGCGTCCGGCCGGGTGATCGAGGTTTTGACCTCGTCCGATGGCACCTGGACGATCATCATGACCCATCCGAACGGTATTACCTGCATGGTGGCCGCCGGACAGGCGTGGGAAAACGTGGAACAGATTGCACTAGGCCCGGCCGCCTGAGGAACAGGCGAGCGGGGGGCGATATAATGCAAAGAAATTGCGGTAAACGGATGCCGCGATCATGGGTACCGTATGCGCCGGCCCAGGGACTTGACCAAAGCCGACGGATTCCAGGCGGGAGGCGTTCCGCCTAGACGACCAGTATTTTTGTAAATTTCTCGGAATGAGGCCGGCCATGAAAGCCGGCCTTTTTTGCGTCAACAGACCGCATCAATAAAAATATATGGAAGGGGAAAAACTCAGGAAGGTAACAACTTCGCCACGCCTTGGTCCGAAACCGGCGTGATCACGATTTTGGAAATTAGTGGGTCGAAACCCATTCACGGGCCTGGCGTTGCGCTTCAGATATTTCTTCCCGGCTCATGACATCAGCTAGTTCGGAACGTAGGCGCTTGGCTTCATCATTGCCACGCAAGGCAGCCAGGTTCAGCCATTTGTGCGCTTCGACATAATCCAGGGGCGCGCCCTTTTGACCAGTAGAGGCTGGATTCACATCTCAAGTGCAATTCTGAGGTTTTCGATGAAAGCTTCGGCGGGCGTTTGATATCCGAGGCAT
>JASLLM010000115.1 GCA_030747035.1 Alphaproteobacteria bacterium
TGGAAGGCCATGACTTCCGGCGGTTCCACCGGGCGGCCCAAATTGATTGTCTCGAAGGATCCCGCCGCCATTGATCCACTGGAAGTGAAGATCGGTATCGCACCTGAGAAAACCATGTTGGTTCCGGGACCGCTATATCATAACGGGCCGTTTCTTTATGGCATGATCGGGTTGCAGCGGGGGCACCATGTGATCATCACCTCCCGTTTCGATGCCGCCCAGACAATGGATCTGATCGAACAGTATAGGGTCCAGATCCTCTACCTCGTGCCGACAATGATGCAACGGATCTGGGGCCTGCCGGAAGCCCAGCGGGATGCCTACGACGTCAGTTCGCTTGAGCTGGCCTGGCATCTGGCGGCACCTTGTCCGGCTTGGCTGAAGGAGGTCTTCATCGAGTGGTTCGGCGGCGATGTCTTGATGGAGTTGTACGGCGGCACCGAGGCCCAGGGCTTCACCGTGCTGTCCGGCCACGAGTGGTTGGCGCATCGCGGCTCGGTCGGTAAAATTCAGGAAGGCTTTCAACTGAAAATCGTGGATGATGACGGCAAAAGCTTGCCCCCCGGCGAAGTTGGAGAAGTCTTTCTGTTGCCGGACGAGGGCCAGGGCTCCAGCTACTACTATATCGGTGACAAGGCGAAGGCGACGGATGATGGCTGGGAATCCCTGGGCGATATGGGTTACCTGGATCAGGACGGCTACCTTTATCTGACCGACCGGCGCAGCGACATGATCCTCTCAGGCGGCGCCAACATCTACCCGGCGGAAGTGGAGGCGGCGATCGATCTCTATCCCGGTGTCCGCTCCTCCGCCGTGATCGGTCTGCCGGACGAGGATATGGGCAATCTGGTGCATGCCATCGTCGATGCGCCCGATCAGGATCTGGATGCCGATACCTTGCTGGCCCATTTGAACCAGCATCTAGTCCGCTACAAGGTGCCCAGGACCATCGAATTTGTCGCCGAGCCGTTGCGTGATGACGCCGGCAAGGTGCGCCGCCGTGCTCTGCGTGACGAACGCATGCAACAGGGGTAGGGGCGGTCATGCGGATTTGCATATACGGCGCCGGGGCGATTGGGGGCTATATGGGAGCTTGCCTGGCACGGGCCGGCTACGAGGTCTCGTTGGTTGCCCGCGGTCCGCATATGCAGGCCATCCAGGCCAATGGCCTGACGCTCAAGATGGCCGGGGAAAGCTTTACCCAGGCCATCACATGCACCGATGATCCGGCTGAATTGGGGCCGCAGGACTATGTCATCGTGACCTTGAAAGCCCATTCGGTGCCGGCGGTGGTGGCGCAGCTGCCCAACCTGTTTCATGATGACACCGCCGTTGTCATGGCCGTTAACGGCGTGCCGTGGTGGTATTTTTATGCTCTGGACAGTCCCTTCCGCGACCGGACCCTGGAAAGCGTTGATCCCGGGGGGCGGCAATGGTCGGTGATCGAGCCGCGGCGGGCCATCGGCTGTGTCGTCTATCCCGCCTGCGAGGTGGAGGCGCCCGGGGTGATCGAACATCTTAACGGCGACCGGTTCAGCATTGGCGAGCCCAGCGGCGAGAAAACCGAGCGCCTGACGGCCTTGGCCGAAGCCCTGCGCAAGGCCGGCCTGAAGGCACCGATCCGGCCGCGTATCCGGGATGAGATCTGGGTTAAACTGTGGGGTAATCTGTGTTTCAATCCAATCTCGGCCCTGACCGGCGCTACGTTGGAGCAGATATGCGCCGATCCCCAGACCCGCGCCCTGGCCCGCGCCATGATGGTGGAGGCCCAAGCGATTGGCGAACGGCTGGGCGTTCGGTTCGCGGTGGACGTGGACCGGCGCATCGCAGGCGCGGCGGCGGTGGGCGCCCATAAGACATCCATGCTGCAAGATTTGGAGCGGGGCCGGGCCATGGAGATTGACGCCTTGGTTGGCGCAGTCACGGAATTGGGCCGCCTGACGGAGGTACCAACGCCGAACATCGATACAGTGCTGGCTCTGGTGCAACAACGAGGGCGCATTGCCGGTTGTTATCAATAACCTGTCAATAACCTGTTGGTAGGTTGAGGCGCGGCGAGACGGGCCGCCGTCGAAGAGGGCAGACGACATGCCGGAAGGTGCACAGGAAAATATCGACAAGGCCATGGCCATGCTGGCCGGTGAGGCTTCCGTTGGCGATGGTTTCTTCCAGACCGCCGTATCGGCATTGGCGCTTGCCATGGGCTGCCGGGCCGCGGGTATTTCGGGGCTTTCGGACGATGGTGTGTCCGTCAGAACGCTCTCTCTGGCGGCCGCCAGAGATGAAGTTCTCATGGTCCGCTTCCCATTGCAGGACATGCCCGCCGAAAGCCTATATGCCGAACCGTCAAGCAGTCCGCTGCACATTGTAGGTGATTTGGCGGGGCGATTTCCTAAATATCAGGCATTGCTGGATTTCTCCGCGTATCGTTACAGTGCCGCGCTCTACTATCACGCCGACGGCAGTCCGGCCGGCCATATCTTCATTCTTGATGAAGAAGAGGTTGAGCGCGGGGAAGAGGCACGGGCGTTTTTCGATCTGATCTGCAAGCGGGTTGGCGCTGAGTATTCTCTGCGCGGTGGTTTCGCCGAGGTTGATTGGATGGACGCATTGGTTGATGAAACCAATACCGGTCTGGTGGTAACGGATGTCGCGGGCCACATCGTACAAGCCAATAAGACCTACGCGCTGTGGTCCGGGGTGGATACCGGAACGGAGATTGTCGGCAGCAACGTCAGGGATTGGATTTCGCCTGCCGCATGGGCCGCGAATGAGCAGGCGGTGGCGGAGCTGGTGCGTACTGGCGTCGCCCAAGAATACGAGAGCGAATTGATTGACAGGTCAGGCCATCGGCGCCAGGTGGCGGTGATCGCCAGCCGGCAACGGACGCCGGCTGGTATCCGCTTCGTGGCGCTGGTGCGTGACATTAAGAAACGCAAGCTGGCCGAGAAGGCGCGGCTTGAGAGCGAAGCGCGCTTCCGCAACCTGATCGAAGGGTCGTTGGAGGCCGTGTTGATCGCCGACGCCCAAATGCGATCTCTGTTCGTCAATCCTGCCGCGGCCACCATTTTCGGCTATAGCGGCCCGGACGAAATCGTCGCCTTGGGCGGCAACAAACCATTGGTCGCCCCCCATGAACTGCCTGGGATACTGGCATGGCGCCAGCAAATCCTGGCCGGCGACGAGGCGGATATCGAGCGGGAAGTTGAAGGCCGGCGCAAGGACGGCAGTCCGGTCTGGCTTCGTGTCATGGCCAGACTGATTGATTGGGATGGGCAGCCGGCCGTGCAGAGTACCATGCTTGATATTACCGAGCGCCACCGCGCGGACCAGGAGCGGGCGGAGATCGATGCCCGGTTCCACGCGATCCTGGACAATGTACCGGTGTCCATGGCTCTAAAAGACCTGGACGGCCGTTATCTGTTGATAAACAAGTGCATGGAGCGCCGGATCGGACTCGGTCTTGAGAGATTGCGCGGCAAGACCATTCACGAAGTCCTGGGATCGGAAAGCGCGGCGGAGGTGGTGAAATTAGAGAAGGAAGTCCTGCGCTCCGGAATACCCGATACGCGGGAGGAGATATCACCGTATGACGGGACCGCGGAAATAATGCACACGACCCGCTTTCCCATTTTTGACGGCAATGGCCAAGTTACCGGGACAGGTGCCATTTCCCTGGACATCACGGAACAGCGGCAGGCCGAGGGCGCGTTGCGGGAAAGTGAAGCACATCTTCGCGCCGTGTTTGACAATGCCCCGGTCTCCATCGCCCTGAAGGACATGCAGGGGCGCTATTTGCTGGTCAACAAATCGACAGAGGAATGGACCGGCCTTAGCAACGATGAAATGCGTGGCCGGACGGTGCATGAAATCCGGCAGACACCGGAGTCTGCGAACGCCCATTCGACCGACATGGAAGTCCTGCAAACCGGCAAAGTGATTACCGTGGAGGACGCATCGGCTTATGGCCGTCCGGAAAATACCAAGTTTACCGTCCGGTTTCCTGTTGTGGATAAGGATGGCAAGATTGCCGGCATGGGCGCCATGAGCCAGGACATCACGGAGCAACGCCAGGCCGAAATGGCGTTGCGGGAAAGCGAGGCCCGCTTGGAGGCGGTAATTGAAAATGCGCCGCTCTCGATCATTTTGAAGGACGCTGAAGGTCGTTACGCCACGATGAACCGGCAGGCCGAGGACTGGACAGGCACAACCTTGGCCGAAGCTGCCGGCAACTTGCCCGATGCGCTCTTTTCCGCGGACTTGGCAAAAAGCGAGCGAAACCGCGATCTCGAGGTGTTGAATTACGGGCGGATCATTAGCTACGAAATCAAGGGTGAGGGGGATTATTCGGGGCATACATTTTGGGTTACCAAGTTCCCGATATTGGGGCAGGACGGAGGATCGGCGGGCCTGGGGACGATTACGTCCGATATCACGGAACGCAAGCAGAGTGAGCAGGTTCTGCTGCGGCAAATGGAGAAAGCGGAACAATCAAGCGACGCCAAGACAAGATTTCTGGCAGCGGCCAGCCATGATCTGCGCCAACCGCTGCATTCCATGGAGTTGATGCTGGAAATTCTGGCCCGTCAACTGAATGATCCCGGCCAGCAGGAGCTGGTCGCGGACATTGCGCAGGCCGCCAACATTGCGGCGGGTCTATTGAACCCCCTGCTGGATTTCTCCCGCTTGGAAGCAGGAATGGAGGAGCCGGAAATCAACGAGTTTCCCGTCGCCTCCCTGTTGCGGGACATGGAAGTGGGCTTCCGCTCCCAGGCCGAAGCGGCCGATTTGGAGCTGCGGATCATGCCTTGCAGCGCCACGATCCGCAGCGATCCAGTCTTGCTCTCGCGTATTGTCAGTAACTTCCTGTCAAACGCCATTCGCTATACCGAGGAAGGACGAGTTCTCGTGGGCTGCCGGCGCGTCGGCGGTGTCCTGCGGATCGAGGTATGGGACATGGGGCCGGGGATTGACGGCGCGCATTTGAATTCCATCTTCGAGGAATTCCATCAGGTCGAATCGACCAAGCGTGATCGTGATCAGGGATTGGGGCTGGGCTTGGCTATCGTCAAGGCTCAGGCAACCTTGCTCAATCACGAAGTTCGGGTCCTCTCCCGGCCGGGCCGCGGCTCGACCTTCGCCATTGAAGTGCCGATGACGAGACGCACGGACAGTGTTGATGGTGCGGCGGTGACGACGGCGGCGGATTCCGCCACGCCGGAATCCCTTGACGGTCTGCGGATGCTGATCCTGGAAGACGACGTTGCGATACTTCGGGCCACCAAGGCTTTGCTGGAGCGCTGGGGCTGTAGCGTGGCAACGGCGGCCAACCGGGAAGAGGCGATGAGCGTGATCGACACGGAAAAGTCAATGTTCGATCTGATGATTGCCGATTACCATCTAGAGAATAATGAAAACGGCGTCGACACGGTCGTCCAGATGCTCCATCGGCTTGATTATGATGTACCGGCAATTATCGTGACCGCCGACATTTCAAGCGAGAGTCTGCAACATGCAATGGAGAATGATTTTCCCTTGTTGCAAAAGCCTTTCCGCCCCGCGGCGCTGCGCTCGGCGATCGCGCAATTGATTATCGACCACGCGGAACAGGCTTGAATTTGTCCCCCGAACCGTGGTTCCGATCCGCGGCCCAATACGAACCGAGTATTATTTTGTCTGTTACACTTCAGGCAAAGCTATCGCCGTTCGCCTTTTCGGTGTCCAGCAGGGCGGCGCTGGCGATAACCGCTTCGGTTCGGTTGCTAACGCCGAGACTCTTGAAAATCCGCGTCATGTGAACCTTTACCGTCCCGGGTGACAGTCCCAGCTCGGTGGCGATTGCCTTGTTCGACCGGCCTTCCGCCAAGAGCGCCAGGACTTCCAGTTGCCTCGGTGTCAATACGCTGGATTGATCGCCGCGTGCGGGCTGCGCCGTCGCGGCGGGGGCATCCAGCAGCGTCGGTGGCAGATAGACGCCACCTGCCAGGATCAACCGCAAGGCACTGATCATGACATCGGCCGATGCCGCCTTGGGGATATAGCCGGAGGCGCCCAGTTGTATGGCATTGCGCACATCGCTGGCGCGGTCCTTAACCGACATCACGACAACGGTGGTGTCGTGAAATGCCGTGCACAATGCTTTCAGGTCGATGGGGCCGCCAAGGCCGTCAAACATCAAATCAGTCAGAATCAGGTCGAATTTTTCCTGACCATGTTGCTGTTGTTCCGCCAGCCCGAGGGCCTGGTCGAGACTGTTAGCCTCGACAATTTCCACGTTTTCATCCAATTGATGCAGGACATGGCGCAGCCCGGCGCGAAAAATCGCATGATCGTCTACGGAGAGTACACGCAAATTGCTCATCTGACATTTTGGAAACAGAAAATGTTCCCCTCCTCCAATATGCGATTCTCGACCTGAAAAACCATCACCTTAACTATCACCCCGCAACGCATACCAATACAAAATTTGGCCTTGGGCATCGTAACAAGGGCGTCCGCAACTTGCTGAACGCGCCCAGCTATTCCTTGGTGCCCTGATTGTATCAATTATTACGTGATTTCAACTTCACAATGCAAACTAAAAAACTACTCTGCACAATTACCCAAAAATTACCTAGCAGTCTAAAGAAAATCAATTGGATATTGTTCGTCTATATTTATATTATCAAAATTATTCGCAGAATAATTGATTTGCGTTTATGTATTGGAATATAAGCTAGTCAAGTGTACGGCGATTTGTTACTCAATAAATACTAATATGACGGGGCCTATGCCTGCTGGTTCCAGCCTATTAGTCTAGCATGATTCTAATATATGGGCCGCCAGGGTCTTTGCCTCGGCGATTCGCCCCTCACCAATTTGCCTGCCAATCCCGTCGCGCCGCTGTATGGCCCAAGGACGCCTGGACCGGGCCGCCAGTTCCAGCCAGGCATAGGCCTTTATACGATCACGTGTGACACCCAGGCCCCGATCATACAGATCACCAAGGTTGAGCCGTGCCACCACGGCGCCCCGGCAAGCTGCCTGACGGTACCAGTAAACCGCCCGGGCGGCGTCCCGGACCACGCCAAGGCCATGGATATACAGCTCCGCCAGGGCGATTTGCGCCTCCGGATCGCCAGCCCGGGCCAGGGGCTGCCATTCCGATCTTGCCTGGACGTAGTCGCCCGCGTCATAGGCCGCCAGACCGGCGGCCAGATCGGCCAACGCCGGGGCTGGGCCCAAAAGCATCAGGAGCAGGACAAGGCAATATCTGCGCATGGCTATGCATATAGTCCGGGTACGAACGAATTGGTTGCAACTTGTCGTGAACTCTCTGTGTTATGATTTTTGGCAATAACAGCCCGGACAGGGAGATGACGCCATGGATGCCAAGCTATTTACCGAGGATTTCAAGATCACCCCCTATTGGTGGGAAGCCGCGCCGCCGCGCAAGATCAACGATCCACTACCCGAAACCGCCGACGTGGTGATCGTGGGCGGCGGCTATGCCGGGCTGTCGACGGCGTTGGAACTGGCCCGCAATGGCACCAAGGCGGTGGTGCTGGAAGCGGAGGATTTCGGTCATGGTGCCTCCTCGCGTAATGGCGGCGGGGTCAGCGGCACTAACGTGGGCAAGGGGCCGACCGCCGGCGCCATCTCGCCCGTGGAAAAGGCCCTGGGCAAGCAGCGCATGCAGGAGCTGCTGGCTGGTGGGGCCGAGGCCCTGTCTAATCTGGAAGCCATGATCGAGCGGGAAAAGCTGGAATGCCATTGGGTCCGCTGCGGCCGTTTTGTCGGCGCCTATACCCCGGCCCACTTCGACACCATGGTGGAAAAGGTGGCGAGCCTGAATGCGGCCGGTGACTACGGCGCGGCGCTGTTGACCAAGGATGAACAGCGCCGCGAGATCGCCACCGATTTCTATTTCGGTGGCATGACCATCGAAGGTTCGGGCAGCGTGCACCCGGCCATGCTGCAAATGGCCCTGCTGGACCGCTGTATCGAACAGGGCGTCACTCTGTGCGCCCATACCACCATGCAAGCGATCTCAGCAGAAGGGGACGGCCATCTGGTGGCGACCAGCGCCGGCATCATCAAGGCGCGCGAAGTGGTCGTCGGCACCAATGGTTACACCGGCAAGGCCACGGGCTGGCTGCGCCGCCGCCTGATCCCGGCCGCCTCCTATATGATCGCGACGGAAGAGCGGGGCGAGGACGAAATCAAGGCCCTGATCCCCAACACCCGCACCATGGCGGATTCCAAGCGGGTACTGAACTATTACCGTCTGGCACCGGGGGGGCGGCGGGTGCTGTTCGGCGGCCGGGCCCGCCTGGCCCTGGGCGACCCCCGGGAATGCGCGCCCATTCTGTACCGGCAGATGCTGGATGTCTGGCCGCAGTTGGAAGGCATCAAGGTCAGCCATTGCTGGACCGGGGGCATCGCCTTCACCTTCGATTTCCTGCCCCACATGGGGCGGCACAACGGTGTGCACTTCATGGCGGGCTGCAACGGTGCCGGTGTGGCCATGATGACCTATCTGGGCACCCAGACGGCGTTGAAAATTCTGGACAAGGCCAACCGCCCCTGTCCCTTCGACGAGCTGCCCTTCAATAGCCGCCCCGGCTATACCGGGCATCCGTGGTTCCTGCCCATCGTTTCGGGCTATTACGCCCTGCGTGACCGCATGGACCGGGCCCGGGCCGCCTGACGAGCGTTATTCCGCGGCTTCCTTCGCCGGCTGCCCGGAGGTATCAAGCGCCGGCCAGTAATCCAACCGGCCATGGGCGTAGGGGGCGAAATCCGTCGCCGGGATGGTGCCGATGGCGCGGGCCTTGGCGTTCAGGTCGCCCTCGATATAGCCCGCCGCGACGATTTCCTGAATGGGGATTTCGTGCAATGGATCATGCACCGTGCCGGCCAGGATCAAGGTGCCCTGAGCCGTACGGTTGAGCCGCACATCGTTGTCGAATTCCGCCAGGGTCAGGACCGCATCGGCCTCCAGGCCGTTGCCGTCCACCGAGGGCTGCGCCTTGATGTTGAAGGTCGCGGCCTGGCTCCGTGCCGGCCCGCTGTCTTCGCCCAGGCTGAGGGACAGATCAATCAGACGGGTGCCCATGCGGTCGACGGTGCCGCGCAACTGGTTGCCGACGGTCTTCAGCTCGATCTCCGCCTGTTTCTTCGGCTCGCCGAACAGGTCTCGGCCAAAGATGATGGCGTGATCCGTGCTCATGAACATGGTCAGCACATAGGCCGCATCCACCTTGCCAAAACGGGCTGGAATGGAGATCGTCGCGCCGGCGAAATCCCCGACGCAGTTGGAACCGAATTGGCCCACCGTCACCGTCACCATGGGCTGCGGCCCCGCCAGCAACCCCGGCGGCAGCACCGCTTCGACGAATTCCTGGGTGGTGAGAAAATTCAGATAGGCCCGCCGCGCATCGGTAAAGCGCGGCCTGGCCAAGACCTGTTCAATGGCGGCGATTTCCTCGGCTGTCTTGACGAATGCCATGCTTCCTCTCCCTGCTGCGCCCCCATGGTCGGTCGCGGAAGCGCCCGCGTCAAGAGGTGGGCTTTTTCCTCCGCCTCAACTGACCCAGCGGGCGCGGCGGACGTCTTCCAGGGAATGGGTGGTTTCGCGCAGGCGGCGGGCCAGGTGGCTGACCACGGTCTTCATCACCGGGTCGGAGGCGACCAGGCGGCGGATGAATTCATCGCGCGGAATGATCAGAACCTCGCTCTGTTCCATGGCGATGGCGGCGGCGCGGTGGGCCCGGTCTTCCATCAGGGCCAGTTCGCCGAAGACGTCGCCAACCTTGATGGTGGTCAGGATGCCGGGGTTGTCGCCGCGGGTGCCGATACGGATATCCACCTTGCCGCTGCGCAGGATATAGGCGGTGTCGGCGCTATCACCCTCGTCGAAGATGACCTGATTGGCCTCGAAAATCTTTCTGCGAAAGGCGGTTGTCTCGGCCGGCGTGCCGGCGCAGTCCTCGCCGCCGTCGGGTTCGAGGGAAAGAAACAGGCGGCCGCCGTAATCGGGCAGATGGGTGCCCCGGACCTCCACCCGCAACTCATCGCCATTTTGTTGGCACAGGTGCAGGTATATGGGCCCGCAACGGCCCTGGCGCTCCGCCATCTCGCCGGCCGCCAGCAACAGGGAATGGTCATCGGCCGGGATCAGGTCCAGGAAGCTGCGCCCGACCAGGTCCCCGCCGTCACGGCCCGTCAGGCCCTCCATACCCTCATCCGCATGAACGATGGTCTGTTCGGCGTCCAACTCCACGAAGGCCTGGGCAATGGAATAGGCATAGGCTGAAAAGCGCACGTGATCGCGCCGCGGATCGCCGTTATCGCCGCCGCCGTCATTGACACTTGCGTTGCCGCCCGTATCGCCATTCATTGCTTGCCACCTTTGGGCCCGGCGTTGGCCGCAATGGGCCTCCGCCCCGCCCTGTCCACGGTTCGAGGTGGCGAATATTAGCGATACAATGATGAAGTCGTGGTTAACGGCATGTTTACGGCTTGTAGAGGTTGCGGCTTAACGGGCGTTCAGGAAACCAACGGCTTCATAGACCTCGCGCAGGATCGGCCGGGCCAGGGCATCGGCCCGCTCCGCGCCATCCTTTAGAACCGCGTCCACATGGCCGGGATCGGACATCAGGCGTTGCATCTCCTGGCCCACGGGACCCATTTTTTCCACTGCCAGATCGGTCAGCGCCGCCTTGAACTCGGAGAACTGCCGTCCGCCGTGTTCCGCCAGCACCGCTTCCGTCTCCATATCCGCCAGCGAGGCATAAATGGTGATCAGATTGGCCGCCTCGGGCCGGCCCTCGAAACCTTCGACGCTTTCGGGCAGGGGCTGGGGATCGGTCTTGGCCTTGCGAATCTTTTGCGCGATCTCGTCCGGACCGTCAGTCATGGTGATGCGGGAATAGTCCGAAGGGTCGGACTTGGACATCTTCTTGGTACCATCCCGCAGGCTCATCACCCGCGTCGCCTCGCCAAAAATCAGCGGCTCGACAATGGGAAAAACCTCCCGGCCGAAATCATTGTTGAATTTCTGAGCCACATCCCGGGTCAGTTCCAGATGCTGTTTCTGATCCTCGCCCACGGGCACGTGCGTGGCCTTGTACAACATGATATCGGCCGCCATCAGCACCGGATAGACGTACAGCCCGGCGGAAGCGTTCTCCCGATGCTTGCCCGCCTTTTCCTTGAACTGGGTCATGCGGTTCAGCCAGCCCAGGCGCGCCACGCAGTTGAAGATCCAGGCCAGTTCCGCATGCGCGGGCACCTGGCTTTGATTGAAGATGATGTGGCGCGTCGGATCGATGCCGGCGGCCAGAAAGGTGGCGGTGACTTCACGGGTGTTGGCTTCCAGCTCCGCCGGCTCCTGCCAAACGGTGATCGCGTGCATGTCGACGACACAGTAGATGCATTCATACTCGTCCTGCAGGCGCGCGAAATTGCGGATGGCGCCCAGGTAGTTGCCCAAATGCAGGTTGCCCGTGGGCTGCACCCCGGAGAAAATTCGCTTCATGATTTTCGGACCCTAAGAAATGGATGGCAGGTTATTGCCCAGCTAGGCGTGCCGGTCAACCGTCACTTCGCGGCAGGCCGTGGCTGCCGCCGCCCTGGCCGAACAGGTCGCGGATAGGCTGCCAATACATGCCCTTGATGCTGTGGTAACGCCCTTCCGTGCCGTCGCCCAGGCCCATGTCGAACCGCTCGTGCCCCTCGGGCAGATACAGGGTGCCGAACATGCGGTCCCAAAAGGCGAAGGCAAAACCGATGTTCTGGCCCCAATGGCGTTCCTCGACGCTGTGATGGATCTGATGCTGGGCCGGGGAGATGAAGATCCGGTTGATCACCGGCCCATAGCTGAGCCAGACGTGGCTGTGGCGCAGATTGCCGATCAGGTTGTAGATAAAGATGAGGGCGTGCAGGCCGAAGAACAGATGGAAACCCGCCGTTCCCCCGGACCAGTAATTAAAGACGCCATTGACCACTCCGGTGGTGAAGGCGGGAAAACTGGCCATCAGGATCAGGTCCAGCGGATGCACCCGAAAGGCGGTGAACGGGGTGAGAACCTCGGCCGAATGATGCACCTTGTGGAAATGCCACAGGATGTCAAAGCGGTGTTGGACGTAGTGCGCCAGAAAGCGGCCAAAATCGTAAGCCAGGAAGAACACCAGGGTATAGGCGATGGTCGTCAAGGTTCCGGTGCCTTGGTCCATGGCGCCGCCCAATGCAGTCAGCCCGTTTTCCAACAATCCACCGATCCAGGCGCCGGAAATGATCAACGGTGCAAAAATGACGGGGAACAGCACGCCGTTGACGTAATAGAACTTGTAATCGGCCCTGGCCGAGACATGGCCCCAGATCCGGCGGCTGAAATAGCGTTTGAAGAAGTTTCCCTCGCCATCCCGCCTGTGCGACAAAAACACCAGCACGGCCAGAATCAGCGCCGCCGCCAGGAAGGGCCAGTAGAGAAAAGAATCGTACTGATTGAAGGCAAACAGCGGCTTCACCAGGGCCGTGACGACATCAAAGACCAGGCGCTCCAGGCCTTCCAGCTGAGAGGGATTGCTCATATCGATACCGGCTCAGCCGGCGTTGTTTTCGCCGACGGCATTGCCGGCCAGAAGGGCCGCGATATCGTCTGGGCTGTAACCGTGCTCAGCCAGAATGGCAGAGGTATGCTGGCCGATATGGGCGCATTCGGTCAGCCCGTCCGCGCCGTCAATCTTGGGCAGACCGGGAATGTTGATCATGGGGACCCGGCCCACCTCCGGATGTTCGACCCAGGCGACGCTGTCGACCGCGTTCACATGTTCGCCCTTGAGGTAGTCGCCATAGTCGGAGATGGCCGAATTCATGACCTCCGCCTTGGTCAGCAGTTCGCACCACTCCGCCGTGGTCTTCTTCAGGAATTCGGCCCGGATCATGGGCATCAACTCGGCCTCCCGCTCGACCCGCTTGTCCCTTGTGTTGAAACGCGGATCGTCGATCAGTTCCTCCAGCCCCAGAACTTCGCACAGCGAGACGTAATGGCGGTCCCGCATGGCGGTGATATTGATATGGCTGTCGGCGGTTTTCATGGTGCCCACGGGGACATACAGCACCTGTGGCGCGCCGTCCTCCAGGAAGTATTCCATCATCTTTGCGCTTTGGAAGGCGGCGGCGGACTGCATTAGCGAGCAATCGATATAGGCCCCCTCGCCATAGCGCATGCGGGCGATCAGGGCCGAGGATATGGCCTGGTAGGCATACAACCCGGTCATCACATCGACGGCGATCATGCCGATCCGTTGCGGCGTGCCCTCGCCATCGCGGTTGATGGACATCCAGCCGGAAAAGGCCTGGATCACGGAATCGGTGACGGGCAGGTCGCTATAGGGGCCCTGTTGGCCAAAGCCGGTGACGGAAAGATAGATCACGTCTTCCCGGCTCGCCTTGATATCCTCGTAGCCCAGGCCAAAGCGCCCCATCACGCCGGGGCGGAAGCTCTCCACCACGATATCGGCCTCGGCCGCCAGTTTCTGGGCCACCTTGCGGCCGTCCTCGGACTTCAGGTCCAGCGCGATCGAGCGCTTGCCCCGGTTGAAGATCACCGCATGGGCGCATAGATCGCCGTACATTTTGCCCAGGGAGCGGCCCCAATCACCATCCAGCGGCTCCACCTTGATGACATCGGCGCCATGCTGGGCCAGCAGCATGGTGGCATGGGGCCCGGCGACGCCCTGGGTGGCATCAAACACTTTGATACCGGAAAGCGGTTTACGATCGGTCATGATTTGGTCCGTTGCAATGGTTTAGAGCTTACCCATGCATAGCGTTCTAGCGCCGCCGTGCCAATAGCGCCTTGATCTCGTCCCATTGAACGGCGCGGAAAATCCCGGCGGCCAGGGCATAGGCGAGCATGCCCGCGATGACCAGGCCGGCCAGGGCCAGAATGCGCGCCAGTTCGCCGCCCGCGAACTGCGCCGCCAGCAGATCCTTCAGCAACCATAGGAGCAACGCCATGGCCAGGGTCGCGGCCAGGGCCCGG
>JASLLM010000116.1 GCA_030747035.1 Alphaproteobacteria bacterium
CCATTCAGGGCCTGATGCGCCATTTCCGCCCCATGGTCGAGGAGCGGATCATGGAACGTAAGAATAAACAACCGGCCGCGGCCTAGCGGAAGCGACAGGTAAGGATCGTAGGAATATGCCAACGCTGACCATCGACGGCCAGGAAATCACGGTCGACGCCAATACCACGGTGCTGCAGGCGGCCGAGGAATTGGGAATTGAAATTCTCCGCTTTTGCTATCACGACCGCCTTTCCATTGCCGGCAATTGCCGGATGTGCCTGGTCGAAATGGAAAAGGCGCCGAAGCCCATCGCCTCCTGCGCCATGCCGGTGGGCGAGGGCATGGTCATCCATACTAATTCCCCGGTTGCAGAAAAGGCCCGCAAGGGCGCCATGGAATTTCTGTTGATCAATCATCCCCTGGATTGCCCGATCTGCGATCAGGGCGGGGAATGCGATTTGCAGGATCAGGCCGTGGCCTATGGCCGGGACGACAGCCGCTTTGCCGAGCACAAGCGTGCGGTGAAGGACAAATATCTCGGTCCCCTGATCGCCACCACCATGACCCGCTGCATCACCTGCACCCGCTGTGTGCGTTTTGCGACGGAAATCGCGGGGGTCGAGGAACTGGGCGCGACCTTCCGTGGTGAAGAGACCGAGATCGGCACCTATGTCGAGGAGGCCTTGACCTCCGAGCTCTCGGGCAACCTGGCGGATGTCTGTCCGGTCGGTGCCCTGACCCATCAGGCCTATGCGTATAGCGCGCGGCCGTGGGAATTGCGCAAGACGGAAAGCGTGGATGTCCACGATGCCGTGGGGTGCAATATCCGCATTGACTGCCGGGGCGCGGAGGTTA
The DNA here is from genome assembly GCA_030747035.1 of Alphaproteobacteria bacterium. GTDB lineage: Bacteria > Pseudomonadota > Alphaproteobacteria. Next base: position 837 of record JASLLM010000116.1, read on the forward strand.
TGCGCATCCTGCCCCGTCTGCATGAAGACATTAACGAGGAGTGGCTGTCCGACCGCTCCCGCTATGCCTCTGACGGTTTGGCCTTGCAGCGCCTGGACCAACCCTATGTGCGCCGCGACGGCAAGCTGACGCCGGCCAGTTGGGATGACGCCTTTGCCGCCATCAAGGCGAAGCTGGATGGGCTGGGCGAGGGCACGGGCGGACGTATCGCCGCCATTGCCGGCGACATGGCGGATGTGGAAGCCATGCTGGCCTTGAAGGAACTTTTCACCGCCCTGGGCTCGGCCAATATGGATTGCCGCCAGGACGGCGCCAAGATCGAGGGGCGCCATCGCGGCGGCTATATCTTCAACAGCTCCATCGCCGGTATCGAGGATGCGGATGCGCTTCTGTTGGTGGGCTGCAACCCGCGCATGGAGGCGACCCTGGTCAACGCCCGTATCCGCAAGCGCTGGCTGGCCGGCGGCTTCCCGGTCGGTGTGATCGGCGGCGTGGATGGGCCGGGCACGGATCTGACCTACAAGTACGACTACCTGGGCGCCGGCCCCGCGACATTGGCCGAGATTGCCGATGGCAGCCATGCCTTCGCCAGGGTGCTGGCGGATGCCGAGCGGCCGATGATCATCCTGGGCAGCGGCGCGCTGGCTCGTGATGACGGCGCGGCTGTGTTGGATCTGGCCCGTAGAGCGGCCGAAGGCACCGGCATGATCGGCGCCGAATGGAACGGCTTCAACGTGCTGCACCGGGCCGCTTCCCGCGTGGGTGGCCTGGATATCGGTTTTCTGCCCGGCGAGGGCGGGCGCGATGTCTCCGCCATCGTCGATGGCGCGGGCAAGGGCGAGATCGATCTGCTCTGGCTGCTGGGCGCCGACGAGGTCGACATGGCGGCCCTGGGCAATGCCTTTGTGGTCTATCAGGGCCATCACGGCGATGCCGGCGCCCATCGGGCCGATGTCATACTGCCGGGTGCTGCCTATACCGAGAAAGACGCTACCTGGGTCAATACCGAGGGCCGGGTGCAACAGGGCCGCCGGGCCGCTTACCCGCCGGGGGAGGCGCGGGAAGACTGGACAATATTGCGGGCCTTCTCAGGCGTTATGGAGCAGCCCTTGCCCTATGACAGCTTGGCGCAATTGCGCGAGCACATGGTTGCGGCGGTGCCCAGCCTGGGTGCCGTCGACGAAGTCGGCCCGGGCGAAATGGGCAGTTTTGGCAAGGCGGGTGACTTGGGCGCGGACGGCTTTGTATGTCCGGTTGATGATTACTACATGGCCAACGCGATCTGCCGGGCCTCCGCCGTGATGGCGGAATGCAGCCGGCTCTATTCTGGCGCGGGCGGCACGGGAGAGGCGACGGGTACCGATGGCTGAATTCTGGTCCATATATCTGCTGCCGGGCATTATCATCCTGGCGCAAATCCTGGCGATTATCGTGCCGCTGCTGCTGTGCGTGGCGATGGTGACCTACTACGAGCGCAAGATCATGGCGGCGATGCAGTTGCGCATGGGCCCCAACGTGGTCGGCCCGTTCGGTCTGCTGCAGGCCTTCGCCGACGGCGCCAAGCTGTTCTTCAAGGAAACCATCCTGCCCACGTCGGCCAACAAGATCATCTTTTTGATCGCGCCGATGATAACCTTCCTGCTCTCCCTGGTGGCCTGGGCGGTGATCCCGTTCGATGACGGCATTGTTGTTTCCGACATCAACGTCGGCATCCTGTACCTATTCGCCATTTCCTCGCTAGGCGTATACGGCATCGTCATGGCGGGCTGGGCCTCAAACTCCAAATACCCGTTCCTCTCGGCCCTGCGTTCGGCGGCGCAGATGGTCAGCTATGAAGTCTCCATCGGCTTCGTGATCATCACGGTGCTGTTGTGCGTCGGCTCGTTGAACGTATCCGACGTGGTCCGGGCCCAGGCGGAAGGGGTCTGGTTCTTCATTCCCCTGTTCCCGATGTTCGTCATCTTTTTCATCTCGGCCCTGGCCGAGACCAACCGCCATCCCTTTGATCTGCCGGAGGCGGAGGCGGAACTGGTGGCCGGTTATCAGGTGGAATATTCCTCCATGGCCTTCGCCCTGTTCTTCCTGGGCGAATATGCCAACATGATTTTGATGTCGGGCCTGACGGCGATCCTGTTCCTGGGCGGTTGGCTGCCACCGTTTGATATCGCGCCGTTCAACTGGATCCCCGGTCCGATCTGGTTCTTCCTGAAAATCCTGCTTCTGTTGTTCGTCTTCGTCTGGGTGCGGGCGACCTTGCCGCGCTACCGCTATGACCAGCTGATGCGTCTGGGTTGGAAGGTGTTCCTGCCGTTCTCCCTGTTCTGGGTGGCGCTGACGGCGGGCGTGCTGGTGGCCTTCGATTTGGTGCCGCAGACATGATGGGTGGAGAGGATTAGAGCATGAGCTTCATGAGACAACATGTCCGCGCCCTGCTGCTGTGGGAAATCGTCGAAGGCATGGCGCTGACCTTCAGCTACATGTTCCGCAAGCGGGTGACGGTGAACTATCCTTATGAAAAAGGCCCGCTGAGCCCGCGTTTCCGTGGTGAGCACGCCTTGCGCCGCTATCCCAATGGTGAAGAACGCTGCATCGCCTGCAAATTGTGCGAGGCGATCTGCCCGGCCCAGGCCATCACGATCGAGGCGGAGCCGCGGGATGACGGCTCGCGCCGGACCACCCGCTATGACATCGATATGACCAAATGCATCTATTGCGGCTACTGCCAGGAAGCCTGTCCGGTCGATGCCATCGTGGAGGGCCCGAATTTCGAGTTCGCCACGGAAAGCCGCGAGGAACTTTACTATGACAAGGCCAAGTTGCTGGCCAACGGCGAACGTTGGGAGCGCGAAATCGCGGCCAATATCGCCGCCGATGCGCCTTATCGTTAGGCCGGATGTTGGAAGCCGAGTGAGAAGCCCGAGATGAAGAGAGTGGATAAGTCGTCATGATTTTGCAGGGACTGACATTCTATTTGTTCGCGGCCATAGCCGTCGGTGCCGGCGTGATGGTGGTATCCGCCCGCAACCCGGTACATTCGGTTTTATTCCTGATCCTGACATTCTTCACCACCGCCGGCCTGTTCGTGCTGATCGGGGCGGAGTTCCTGGCCATGGTTCTGGTCGTGGTCTATGTGGGCGCCGTCGCCGTGCTGTTCATGTTCGTGGTGATGATGCTGGACATCAACTTCGTCGAGATGCGGGAAGGTTTCCTGCAATACATGCCGATCGGCGTTTTGGTGGGCATCATTCTGCTGGTCGAACTGCTGATGGTTCTGGGCACCGCGTCCCTGTCGCCGGAGGTCATGGCGGCGGGAACGGAGCCGATCCCGGATCTGGCGCAGCGGCAGAACACCGCCGCCCTGGGCGATGTGATGTACACGAAATACATCTACCTCTTCCAGGCCGCCGGAATGATCCTGCTGATCGCCATGATCGGCGCCATCGTGCTGACCCACCGGCAGCGCCCCGGGGTGCGGAAACAGGTTATTTCCAAGCAGCTGGCGCGGACGCGCGAGGAAGCGGTGGAACTGAAGAAAGTTCAGCCAGGGCAGGGAATATGAGGCGGACATGATTGAATTTCTGCAAATCGGCCTTGGCCATTATCTGACCCTGGCGGCGGTGCTGTTCACAATTGGCGTGTTCGGGATCTTCCTGAACCGCAAGAACGTCATCATCATTTTGATGTCGATCGAGTTGATGCTGCTGGCGGTGAATATCAATCTGGTCGCCTTTTCGGCCTACCTGCACGACCTTGTGGGGCAGATCTTCGCCATGTTCGTGTTGACCGTGGCGGCGGGCGAGGCGGCCATCGGCCTAGCCATCCTGGTGGTGTATTTCCGCAACCGCGGCACCATTGAAGTTGAAGATATCAACCTAATGAAGGGCTGAGCGTTAGATGTATCACGCCATCGTCTTTCTTCCACTCCTTGCGTTCCTGATCGTCGGTGCGCTGGGGCGCATCCTTGGCGACAAGCCGTCGCAATGGATTACCTGCGGCGCCGTTATCACCTCCGCCATATTGTCGCTGGTGTCGTTCTGGCAAGTCGCCCTGGGTGGGCAGCCAGTCAAGGTGGAGATCGCCTCCTGGATCGTCTCGGGCACATTTGATGTTTCCTGGGCCCTGCGCATTGATGCCCTGACCGCCGTGATGCTGGTCGTGGTCAACGGCGTTTCGGCCCTGGTGCATGTCTATTCCGTCGGCTACATGTCCCACGATCCGCACAAGCCGCGCTTCATGGCGTATCTCTCGCTCTTTACCTTCGCCATGTTGATGTTGATCACCTCCGACAATTTCCTGCAGATGTTCTTCGGCTGGGAAGGGGTGGGCCTGGCCTCGTACCTGTTGATCGGTTTCTGGTATCACAAGCCGTCCGCCAACGCCGCCGCCATCAAGGCCTTTCTGGTCAACCGGATCGGTGATTTCGGCTTCGGACTGGGCATCATGGCGACCTTCATGGTTTTCGGCTCCGTCGATTTCGATACCGTGTTCGCGGCCGCGCCGGATCAGGTTGGCAAGACGCTGCATTTCCTCAATTGGGAATGGGATGTGATGACCACCATCTGCATCCTGCTGTTCATCGGCGCCATGGGTAAATCGGCCCAGGTGCCCCTGCATACCTGGCTGCCCGATGCCATGGAGGGCCCGACCCCGGTCAGCGCCCTGATCCATGCGGCGACCATGGTCACCGCCGGCGTCTTCCTGGTGGCCCGCTGTTCGCCGATGTTTGAATACTCGCCCGTCGCGTTGACGGTGGTGACCATCGTCGGCGCCTCGACCGCGTTCTTCGCGGCCACGGTGGGTCTGGTGCAGAACGATATCAAGCGGGTGATCGCCTATTCCACCTGCAGCCAGCTGGGCTACATGTTCTTCGCCCTGGGCGTTGGCGCCTATCCGGTGGCGATCTTCCATCTGTTCACCCATGCCTTCTTCAAGGCCCTGTTGTTCCTGGGCTCCGGTTCGGTCATTCACGCCATGTCGGACGAGCAGGACATGCGGCGCATGGGCGGTATTTTTAAATACGTCCCACAGACCGCCATCATGATGTGGATCGGCTCCCTGGCGCTTGCCGGCCTGCCTATTTTCGCCGGTTTCTATTCCAAGGACGCGATTCTAGAATCCGCCTTCGCGGCCCATACCGGGGCAGGCGATTACGCCTTCTATCTCGGTCTGGCGGCGGCCGTGATGACGGCGTTTTATTCCTGGCGCCTGTTGTTCATGACCTTCAATGGCACGCCGCGGGCCAGCCAGGAAGTGATGAGCCATGTGCATGATTCACCGCCCTCCATGCTGATCCCGCTGTATTTCCTGGCCGCCGGCTCGATCCTTTCGGGCATTCTGTTCTCCCATTATTTCATCGGCGATGGCCATGAAGCGTTCTGGGGCCAGGGCATATTCATGCTGCCGGACAACGATATCCTGGAGGCCCTGCATCACGTGCCCATGTGGGTCAAGATCGCGCCCATCGCCGCCGGCATCATTGGAATCCTGGTGGCCTGGCAGTTTTATATCCGGCGTACGGACCTGCCCGCCAGACTGGCCAAGGTGCATCACGAGGCATATTTGTTCCTGCTCAATAAATGGTATTTCGACGAGCTGTATGATCTGATTTTCGTCAATCCGGCGAAATGGCTGGGCCGTCTGCTGTGGAAGGGGGGCGATGGCCGTATCATTGACGGCTTCGGCCCCGATGGCATCGCGGCCACGGTGATGCGCGTGGCGCGCCGGGCCTCGGCCTTGCAGAGCGGCTATCTCTATCATTACGCCTTTGCCATGTTGATCGGCGTCGGGGTCCTTGTCACCTGGTTTTATACCTCCAGCGGCGGGGGGCACTAGGACATGAGCGACTGGCCTCTTCTAAGTCTGGTTACCTTCTTGCCCCTGGTGGGCGCGGCCTTCATCTTCCTCTTTGCCCAGGGCGGCACCGAGGCGGCGGACCGCAACGCCAAGGGCGTGGCCTTGATGACCACGCTGCTGACCTTCCTGATCTCTCTGGTGATCTGGGCGAATTTCGAAAACGGCACGGCCGACTTCCAGTTCGTGGAACGGCGCGGCTGGCTTGGCGGCAACATCGACTATTCCATGGGCGTGGACGGCATTTCCATGCTGTTCGTGGTCCTGACCGCCTTCCTCATGCCGATCTGCATCCTGGCTTCCTGGCGCTCGATCACCATGCGGGTGCGGGAATACATGATCGCCTTCCTGATGCTGGAATGCATGATGATCGGTGTTTTCTGCGCCTTGGATTTCGCGCTGTTCTATCTGTTTTTCGAAGGCGGCCTGATCCCGATGTTCCTGATCATCGGGGTCTGGGGCGGCGAGCGGCGGGTGTACTCCTCGTTCAAGTTCTTCCTTTACACTCTGCTGGGCTCGGTGCTGCTGCTGCTGGCCCTGATCTATATGTACTTCGAGGCCGGAACGACGGATATTCCGACCCTGATGGCGCATGGTTTCACGGCGGAGGCGCAGACCTGGCTGTGGCTGGCGTTTTTCGCCTCCTTCGCGGTGAAGATGCCCATGTGGCCCGTACATACCTGGCTGCCCGATGCCCATGTGGAGGCGCCGACGGCGGGTTCGGTCATTCTGGCCGGCGTGCTGTTGAAGATGGGCGGCTATGGCTTCCTGCGGTTCTCGCTGCCCATGCTGCCCCTTGCCTCGGATTTATTCGTGCCGCTGGTCTTTACGCTGTCCGTGGTGGCGGTAATTTATACCTCTCTGGTCGCCCTGATGCAGGAGGATATGAAGAAGCTGATCGCCTATTCCTCCGTCGCCCATATGGGCTTCGTGACCATCGGCATCTTCACCTTTAATACCCAGGGCATCGAGGGCGGTATCTTCCAGATGCTCAGCCACGGCATTGTCTCCGCCGCCTTGTTCCTCTGCGTCGGCGTGGTCTATGACCGCATCCATTCCCGCGAGATCGCCCGCTATGGCGGACTGGTCAACCGGATGCCGATTTATGCCTTTACCTTCATGGTCTTTATGCTGGCCTCGGTCGGGCTGCCGGGCACGGCGGGATTCGTCGGCGAGATCCTGGTTCTGGTCGGCGTCTATCAGGTCAATACCTGGGTGGCCGCCCTGGCGGCCCTGGGCGTAATCCTGGGCGCTGCCTATATGCTGTGGCTCTATCGCCGCACCGTATTCGGCCAGCTTGAAAAAGACGATCTGAAACAAATCCAGGATATGGACAGCCGCGAGATCGCCTTTTTCGCGCCGCTGGTCATTTTGGCCATTGTCATGGGTGTCTATCCGGGACCCTTCCTGGACGTCATGCATGTCTCGGTCGACCATTTGATCCAACAGTACCAGACGGCGATACAGGCCGCGGCGGATGGCGCCGGCGTATCGCAACTGGCCGCGAAATAGGGAAGCCGCAGCATGGCCAACGCACACGATTACGCCACGGCGGCACCGGAAATTTTTCTGGCCATCATGGCCATGGTGCTTCTGATGCTCGGGGTTTTCCGGGGCAATCAGTCAACCAGATTGCTCTCCTGGTTGGCCGTGGCCACATTTGCCGTGGCCCTGTTGATGGTGCTCCGCGCGCCGATGGAAAGCAGTGTCAGTTTCGCCGGCATGTATGTGGCCGACAGCTTCACCGGCTTCGTCAAGGCTATGGTGCTGATCGCGGCCGCCGGCGGCCTGATCATGTCGCTCGGCTATATCAAGGAAGAAGGGATGAACCGGTTCGAATATCCGGTGCTGTTCGTCCTGGCTACCTTGGGCATGATGATGATGGTCTCCGCCAATGATCTGATCGCCCTCTACATGGGGATTGAGCTGCAAAGCCTTGCCCTCTATGTGGTTGCCGCCTTCAAACGGGACAGCCTGCGTTCGACCGAGGCCGGCCTGAAATACTTTGTCCTGGGCGCGCTGTCGTCGGGCATGTTGCTGTACGGCTGCTCGCTGATTTACGGCTTCACGGGTGCCACCGGGTTCGATGCCATTGCCTCGGCCATGAAGGGGCAGGAACATGCCTCCATCGGTCTGATCGTGGGTATTGTCTTTTTGTGCGCCGGCCTGGCCTTCAAGGTCTCCGCCGTGCCGTTCCATATGTGGACGCCGGATGTCTATGAAGGCGCGCCGACGCCGGTTACCGCCTTTTTCGCGGTGGCGCCGAAAATCGCCGCCCTGGCGCTGTTCATGCGCGCCCTGATCGTACCGTTCGTGGCCATTAGCGCCGATTGGCAACAGATCATCATCGTGATTTCCGTTGCCTCCATGCTGCTGGGCGCTTTCGCCGCCATCTGGCAGAACAATATCAAGCGTCTGATGGGCTATTCCTCCATTGGTCATGTGGGCTATGCCCTGATCGGCCTGGCGGCGGGCAGTGCGGAAGGGGTGCGCGGTGTACTGATCTATTTGGCGATCTACGTCGCCATGAACCTCGGTACCTTCGCCTGCATCCTGTGCATGCGGCGCAAGACCGGCATGGTGGAAGGGATCTCGGATCTGGCCGGCCTGTCGAAGAACAATCCCATGATGGCGCTGGCATTGGCGGTGTTTATGTTCTCCATGGCCGGGATTCCACCCCTGGGCGGGTTCTTTGGCAAATTCTATGTCTTCGTCGCCGCCGTCAATGCGGAGCTGTATGCTCTTGCCGTGATCGGTGTGTTGGCAAGCGTGGTGGGTGCCTTCTATTACCTGCGGATCATCAAGGTGATGTATTTTGACGAGCCGGGCGAGCCCTTCGAGGCGCCCATGGCAATGGAGATGCGGGCGATTATCGGACTTTGCGGTATCTTCGTGGTGTTCTTTGCCTTCTATACCGCGCCCTTCGTCGCCTCGGCCCAGGTTGCCGCGTCCGCCCTGGTGCCGTGATCAAGGCCACGGCGGCGGCGCTTCCCGATCTGCCGCCATTTTTTCATCCGCTCTATCTGAAAAGTGTCGGCTCCACCAATGACGAGGTGAAACAGCGGGCCCGCGCCGGCGCGCCGGAAGGCACCTTGGTGGTGGCGGGGGAGCAGGTGGCCGGCCGCGGGCGCAGCGGCCGGGAATGGACTTCGAAACCCGGCAATCTATATCTGTCGCTGCTGCTGCGGCCCCGGGGCGAAGCGGGTGCGGCGGCCCAGATATCTTTTTTGGCCGCCCTGGCGCTGTCCGGTGCCATCGTGGAAATCGCGCCGGATCTCAAACCACAACATAAATGGCCCAATGACGTGCTGATCGATGGTGCGAAAATTTCCGGCATCTTGCTCGAGTCCTCGGCCCGTGCGGGCGGCGGCGTGGACTGGCTGGTTCTGGGCATGGGTGTCAACGTGGCGCATTATCCCGAAGACGCGGGTCAATCTGCGACCTCCCTGCATGCCCTGGGCGCCATTGATTGTACGCCGGGCAGCCTGCTTTCCGCCCTGGGGCCGGCGTTGCTGCATTGGCTGGAGGTGTGGCGCGCCGAGGGTTTCGCGCCGCTGCGCCAGGCCTGGCTGGCCCGTGCCGCCGGCCTGGGACAAGAACTGCGCGTGCGCCTGCCGAAGGAGGAATTTTCCGGCACCTTTCGGGATCTGGACAGCGATGGTAGCCTGCTTGTCGAACTGACCGATGGCGCCTTGCGCCGCATAACCGCTGGCGAAGTATTCCTGCCGCAAACCTGAGGGCCGCCGCCATGCTGCTTGCGATCAATCTGAATAACACCAACGTCAAATTCACTCTGTTTGACGGCGACGATGTGCTTGCTGAGTGGCGACAGCAGACCTCGGCCAACCGGACCGCCGACGAGCATGCGGTGTGGTTGTTTCAGTTGCTGCAAATCAGCGGTTTCGACCCCAAGGCGGTAACCGATGCGATGATCGCCACTGTGGTTCCCCAGGCGTTGTTTAATCTGCGCCGGCTGTGCCAGGGATATTTTGACTGCGATCCATTGGTCTTGGGCGAGGACGAAGTCGATACCGGCATCGAGATAAATGCCACGCCACCGGTCGGCGCCGATCGGATTTGCAACACCGTGGGTGCCGGCGTACTGTTTCCCGGGCAACCGGCCGTGGTCGTCGATTTCGGCACGGCGACCACCTTCGATGTCGTGGATGAAGCCGGCAACTACTGTGGCGGGGTGATCGCGCCGGGTATCAACCTTTCCCTGGAGGCGCTGCACAGCGCCACGGCCCTGCTGCCGCGAATAGTCGTGGCCCGGCCGGAAAAGATCATTGGGACCAACACGGTAGACTGTATGCATTCGGGTGTTTTCTGGGGCTATGTCGGTCTGATAGAAGGCATCGTCAATCGCATCAAGAATGAATTCGGCAAGCCCATGAAGATTGTTTCCACCGGCGGCCTTGCCCCGGTGTTCGAAGGGGCGACTGATGTGATAGAAGCCAACGTGCCCGACATAACAATGCGGGGCCTGCGGGAAATATACCGGCGAAGCCGGGGCGTATAACAGGGAGTAACGGCGTGAACTATGTGAGAAATCGTGCCAGAGTTTGCTGAGGACGAGCTGATTTTCCTGCCCCTGGGCGGGTCGGGGGAGATCGGCATGAACATGAACCTTTACGGCATAGCCGGACAGTGGCTGCTGGTTGATCTTGGTGTCACCTTCGCCAATGGGGAACAGCCCGGTATCGAGCTGATTACGCCGGATCCGACCTATATCGCGGACCGGCGGGATGATCTGGCCGGTCTGATCCTGACGCATGCCCACGAGGACCATCTGGGTGCCGTGGCGCATCTGTGGCCGCGTCTGCGCTGTCCTGTCTGGGCCACGCCCTTCGCCGCCGCCCTGTTGCGCAATAAGCTGGAGGAAGCGGGCCTGTTGCTGGAGGTGCCGTTGCACATCATTCAGCCGGGCGAGCAGTTGCAGATCGGGCCCTTCGGGATCGATTTCATCGCCTTGACCCATTCCACCCTGGAGATGAATGCCCTGGCCATTCGAACAAAGGCCGGCTTGGTGTTGCATACCGGAGATTGGAAACTGGACCCCGATCCCCTGCTGGGCCCGAAAAGCGATGAGGACGCCTTGCGCCGCCTCGGCGATGAGGGTGTCATGGCGATGATCGGCGATAGCACCAACGCCTTGAACGACGGCACCTCCGGCTCGGAGGCGGACGTTCTCGACAGCTTGATGCGGATTTGCGCCGATCGGACGGGACGGATTGCGGTGGCGTCCTTTGCCTCCAACGTCGCCCGCATTGATACCGTGGCCAGGGTCGCCGCCGCCCATGACCGTCACCTGATATTGGTCGGCCGGTCGCTCTGGCGCATCGTGGCCGCGGCCCAGGAATGCGGTTATCTCAACGATCTGCCGCCCTTCCTCACGGACGATGAAGGCGCCTACCTGCCACCTGAAAAAGTCATGTTCATGTGCACCGGTTGTCAGGGCGAGTCCCGGGCCGCCCTGGCCCGGATAGCCCACGGCGATCACCGTCACGTGGTTCTTGAACAGGGTGACTTGGTGATCTTCTCCTCCCGGGTCATTCCGGGCAACGAAATGGCGATCAGCCGGGTGCGCAACCGTCTGCTTTGGAACGGGGTTGAGGTGATCGGCGAAAATGAACCCGGTGTGCATGTTTCCGGGCATCCATGCAGGGATGAACTGGCCGAGATGTACCGGCTGGTCCGGCCCAGGATCGCGGTGCCGGTGCATGGCGAATATCAACATATGCTGGCGCATGCGGAACTGGCCCGCTCCCTGCAGGTGCCCGAGGCCGTGGTGATCGAAAACGGCCAGGCCCTGCGCCTTGCGCCCGGCGCGGCGGAGGTCGTGGGGGAGGTGCAAAGCGGCCGCTGCTATGTTGACGGAGACGTCGTGGTGCCGGCCAACGATGACGGCGTGCGCACCCGGCGCAAGCTGATGTTCAGCGGCGCGGCGGTGGTGATATTGGTGGCGGACGACGAGGGCGCATTGCTGGCCGATCCGGAGCTGGTACTGCAGGGCCTGGCTGGAGAAGCAACGGGCGAGGACGATGATGGCACCTCCGCCCTGGCGGTGGCCGGCGGCGAGGCGGTGGAGGCGGCGCTGGATGAATTGCCGGCGTCCGCGCGCCGGGATGACGGCCGCATGACCGAGGCCGCGCGGGTCGCCCTGCGCCGGCTGATTCGTGACCGTCTGGGCAAACGGGCCGTCGTCGAGGCGCGAATCATCCGCCTGGATTGATGCAAATGATCAATATGAGGAAAATTCCATGATTGGACGGTTGAACCATCTTGCCATCGCTGTGCCCGATTTGGCCGCCGCCGCGGCCCTTTACCGCGATACCCTGGGCGCCAAGGTTTCCGAACCCCTGGACCTGCCCGATCATGGGGTCACAACGGTTTTCGTGGAGCTGGAGAATTCCAAGATCGAGTTGCTGCATCCCTTGGGCGAGGGCTCCACGGTGGCGAAATATCTCGAACGCACACCGGATGGCGGCATCCATCATATCTGTTTTGAGGTCACCGATATTATTGCCGCCCGGGACCAACTGCGGGCGGACGGGGCCCGCGTCCTGGGTGATGGAGAGCCAAGGATCGGTGCGCACGGCAAGCCGGTATTGTTCCTGCACCCCAAGGATTTCTGCGGAACCTTGATCGAAATTGAGCAGCTTTAGGGACGCGGCATGGGCCTGGTCACAGGCATTCTGATCTACGCCGTCATATGGTGGTTGGTGCTGTTCATGGTGCTGCCATTTGGCGTCCGCACGGTGCGCGAAGAGGGCGGAGAGGTGCGGCAGGGTGAGGCGGCGTCGGCGCCGGCGCGGCCACGAATCGTGCTGAAGATGTTGGTTACGACGGTTATTTCCGGCCTCATCATGGGGCTGATTTTAGCCGCCATGGAAGCTGGTTTGATTGATTTGCGCGGCTATTTTGCACCACTACGCTAGATTTGATTTGTTGCAGAATTGCAACAAATCCGTCTTGTTTGAAACTATTCCAAATAGGGGCTTGATTTATATCAATTAAGAACCATTATCATAAATGTCGTTGGAGGCTCGACTCCCGACAAAACGCTTGATGGCGTTTCCTCCTATTTGGGCCGCATCCTCACCGGTGCGGCCTTTTTTTGCCTGCGCCGGGTGGTGCAGCATCGTTTAAGGGTTGTTATACCAGTCGCCATAAGTCATGACACGATCGCCCATTCTCTCCGGGTGATTGAGGCTATTTTGTCTGGTCTGT
>JASLLM010000117.1 GCA_030747035.1 Alphaproteobacteria bacterium
GTGATGGCGCGGGCGGAGAAATCCGGGCCGCCGGCTTCCTGGCCCAGGATCGCGGCCAGGGCCATTGCGTCAAAGGCAAGGGAGGCCAGGCGCGGCGGCGGCTGGCCGAATACCTCCCTGTAGCGGCGGTTGAATTCCCCGGCCGCCGTCCGGTCAGCGCCGGCGAACCAGCCACCCAGCAAGGCCGGCTCCAGCCTGACCTTCGGGTCATCCCAACGGCCGGTTCCCAACAGGCGGATTTCGGCCGTGTCTATGTCGTAGTAGGGCAACAATGGTGCCAGGGACTTCAACAATTCCCCGCCCTCGGGCAGCAGGACCGCATCAAAGTCCAGGTCGCCCAGGGTGTCGTGTTTCTGCAGCTCCTCCAACATGCGTTTGGCTGCTTCACCCTCGGTCTTTTCCAGCTCCCGCCGCTTGGTCAGCAGGGCCTGACGGCGTAGGTGATAGTCCGCCAGGCGTTTTACCGACTTGTCCAGATCTTCGCCGCCGGGGGAATAGAACTCCGCCTGTGCCAGCTCGGCGCCATGACGCAGAACGGCTTCCCGCGCGGCTGAAAGGACCGCCAGGCCATAGGGATCATCCGGGGCCAGTACCGCGACCCGGCGCAAACCGCGCGCGGCGGCAAAACCGATAACCGCGTCAACTTCCTGGGATGGGGTGAAACTCAACAAATAGACGCCATTGCCCGCCACCCGGCGGTCGGAGGAAAATGCGATCACGGGCAGGCTTCTTGCGCGGGTTATCACGGCAGTGGCCTGAACGGAGGTATTGAACAGCGGGCCTAAAATAATCTCCGCCCCTTCGCCGACCAGTTCCGTCGTCGCCTTGCCGGCGCCTTCCGGCGTGCCGCCGGTGTCCCGTGGCATCAGCAACAGACGCTCGCCGCCGATGTCGAACAGCGCCAGCATGGCCGCATTCAACATCGCCTGGCCCAAGGCCGCCGCACCATGGCTGCCGCTTAGGGGCAGTAGCAGGCCAATGCGGGTCGGCTGTCCCTCGATGCCGGACGGCGGGCGCAATGTCGGCGCGGCCTCCACCGTCACGGCCTGTGGTGGGGGAACGGGCGCCATCTGCGGCTTCGCCGGCAATATTACCTCGCTACCCGGCGTTTTCGCCTCTGCCCGCGGTTCCGGTTTTTTTACTTCTGCCTTGGGGGTTACTACTGGCACACTGCTGGGAGTGAGCGGCGATTGAGCGCAGCCCCACAAGGTGGCGAATGGGAACAGCAAGCATGCGACCAGGAAATAGGTCGGACGGCGGCGGTACTGGGGCAGGTCCAAGCGGTCAGTCCTCTTTAGCATCCGGCGACGCAGTCCAATCTAGTGCGGGCGATGCGGACGGTAAAGCCATGAAGGCGCGTTTCGCGCCGGGGCTTTACGTGGTCGCGACGCCGATTGGCAATGCCCGCGACATCACCCTGCGGGCCTTGGATCTGCTGTCCGGCGCCGACGTAATTGCCTGCGAGGATACTCGCGTCACCCGTAAGTTGTTGATAATACACGGCATCAAGACTCCCACCCTGGCCTATCACGATCACAATGCGGCCCGCGTGCGGCCACGCCTCATGGAACGCCTGAAAAAAGGCGAAATCGTGGCGCTGGTCAGCGATGCCGGCACGCCGCTGATATCCGATCCCGGATATCGTCTGGTCAGCGAGGTCCGCAAGGCGGGATTGGCCGTGACGGCGCTGCCCGGCGCTTCGGCGCCACTGGCCGCCCTGGCAAGTGCCGGTTTGCCGACGGACAAGTTTCTCTTTGCCGGTTTTCTGCCGGGGAAAAGTAATGCCCGCCGGCGCGCCCTGACGGAACTGGCCGCAGTGCCCGCGACGCTGGTGTTTTTCGAGGCGGCTCCCCGCCTGGTAGCGTCATTGCGCGACATGGCGGCCGAATTGGGCGTGCGGCAAGCCGCGGTGCTGCGCGAGCTGACCAAAAAATTCGAGGAGGCCCGTCACGGCAGCCTGGCTGAACTGGCGGACCATTATCAGACTTCCGGGCCGCCAAAGGGCGAGATTGTAGTTTTGGTTGCTCCGCCCGACGGTACCGTCGCCGCGTTGGGGCAAGCGGAGGTCGATGCCATGTTATTGGCCGCGCTGGGGCAGGGCAGCTTGAAAGATGCCGCCCGCGGGGTGGCGGAACGTACCGGTCTGCCGCGCCGGGATCTATACAACCGTGCCTTGGCTTTGCGTGACGGGACTGGCGCGGATGGGTCGGATGCCCAGGCTGGCGCCTTGCACTCATCCGCTGGGGATGAATAGACTGGGTCATGGCGGGCGGGAACGATTCGGTGCAAAAGCCGCGCCGGCGGGCCTATTGGGCCGGGCGCAGGGCGGAAATGGTCGCGGCGGCGCTTTTGCGTCTAAAGGGCTATCGCATTTTGGCACGAGATTATCGTGCAGGCGTCGGCGAATTGGATATAGTGGCCAGGCGGGGCCAGTTGTTGGCGGTGGTCGAAGTCAAGCGGCGGCGTGACTTGGCGACGGCCCTGGCGGCGGTAACTGTACGGCAGCGGCGGCGCATAGCCCGTGCCGCGGAAGCTTTCGTGGCGCGGCATCAAGGTCTTGCCGGGTTGGCTATTCGGTTTGATGTGATCGTGGTGCTGCCTCATCGTCCGCCGAAGCATTTAATGGATGCCTGGCGGCCGGAAGCGATGTAAACCGTGTTGATTGGTGATTCGGATGAGGTGTCTTGATGAATAGCTGGACTAGGAAGCTTTACCTAGGCGCGGCCCTGGCTGTAATGGCGGCCGCGATCGGGACCAGCCTGGGCGGATGCGCCACGGCCATCGTGGGCGCCAGCGCAACGGTCGGGGTGGCGGCGGCCCAGGAACGGTCCATGGGACAGGCGGTGGACGATGCCACCATTCTGACGGAAATCAATCACCAGCTGTTGCAGAAATCGGAAACGCTGTTCACGGGCGTCGATGTCGAGGTGGTGGAGGGCCGGGTCCTGTTGACCGGCAACGTGAAGAATCCCGGCGACCGGGTCGAAGTCGCCCGCATGGCCTGGAAGGCCAAGGGCGTGCGCGAGGTGCTGAACGAACTGGAGATCAACGACCAGACCTCCCTTCGCGACTATGCCAAGGACGTCTGGATCACCACCCAGTTGAAGATAAAGTTCCTGGGCGATAGGGAGATTTTGGCGATCAACTATTCCGTCGACACTCTGAATGGCGTTGTCTATCTGTTTGGGATCGCGCAATCGCAGGCGGAACTGGACCGCGCTACCGGCCATGCCCGCAACATCGGGGGCGTGGTCAAGGTGGTCAGCCACGTGATCCTCAAGGACGATCCGAAGCGGAACTCGTAATCCGGGGACAACCAGCGTAAAGGAGTTGCCATGAGCCTTGCCGTGGCCATACAGATGGACGCGATCGAGCCCATCGATATCGATGCCGACAGCACCTTTGCCCTGGCGGAGGAAGCACAGGCCCGCGGCCATCGCCTGTACCACTATCTGGTCAAGGATTTGAGCCTGAAGACCGGCCGCGTCCTGGCCTGGGGCCGGGCGCTGGAAGTGCGCCGGGAACTTGGTAACCATGCCACCCTGGGCCCATTCGAGGAGATCGATTTGGCGGCAATGGACGTGGTTCTCATGCGCCAGGACCCGCCCTTCGACATGGCCTATATCACCGCCACGCATATTCTGGAGCATATTCATCCCAAGACCCTGGTGGTGAACGATCCCGCCTCGGTGCGCAACGCCCCGGAAAAGCTGTTCGTGACGCATTTTCCCGAGCTGATGCCGCCGACCCTGATTACCGCCAATGCGGATGAGATCCAGGCCTTTCGGGATGAACACAAGGATATCATTGTCAAACCGCTGTTCGGCAATGGCGGAGCGGGCGTCTTCCATATCAAGCCGGACGACGAGAATCTCTCCTCCCTGATCGAAATGTTTACGGAACAATCCCGCGAACCAATCATCGCGCAAGGCTATCTGCCGGCGGTGCGCCAGGGGGACAAGCGGATTATCCTGGTTGACGGCGAAGCGGTCGGCGGTATCAACCGGATCCCGGCGGAGGGCGAGGCGCGCTCCAATATGCATGTGGGCGGCACGCCCTTGAAAACCGATTTGACGCCGCGTGATTTGGAAATCTGCGCTGCCATCGGTCCGGTTTTGAAGGAACAGGGCATGATCTTCGTCGGTATCGATGTGATCGGCGATTATATGACCGAAATCAACGTCACCTCGCCCACCGGCATCCAGGAATGCGGCCGCTTCGACGGCACCAATCTGGCCGCCAGCATCTGGGATGCCATCGAGAGCAAACGCTAGATTTTCCGCACCGCCCATGAGTAAGCAGCAGCCCAATCGGCGGAGTAAGCAGGAATCCTGGGAAGAACGCTACGCCGGCGAGGACTATTTGTTCGGCACCGAGCCGAATGATTTCCTAGCCCAGGAAACCCATCGCCTGATCCCGGGCTCCCGCGCCCTGGCCGTGGCCGATGGCGAGGGGCGCAACGGCGTCTGGTTGGCCGGGCAGGGGCTGGAGGTGCTGTCGGTGGATTTTTCGGCCAATGCCCTGGCCAAGGCACGGGCCCTGGCTGCCGAGCGTGGCCTGATGATCGAGACCGTGCAGGCGGATCTTTTCGCCTGGGATTGGCCGCTGGCGGCCTTCGATCTGGTGGCGGCCTTTTTCATTCAGCCAGGGCAGGCCCAACAGAAGATTTTGTTCCGCGCCATGCTTGCGGCGCTGAAGCCAGGCGGTCTGCTGATCTTCGAAGCTCACGCCAAGGCACAGGCGGCGTCCGAGTTCGGCGGCCCCGACAACCCGGATCACCTCTATGCCGCCGCCGTGGTGCGCCGGGTACTCGAGGAAGCTGGGGCCGAGATCATATCGTTGGAAGAAAAAACCATCATCCGCCGTGGCGGCCGTTACCCCGGCAAACCGGCCAGCGTCGTCCGCCTGATCGCCCGGCGGCCGTCTAGACCACAATAACCCTGAACTGCCCTAATCAAAGGCAAGTTGTTCCGCTTCCGCAGCGTGGTTGCGATAATTCGTCAACGCCCTCTCCCGGTCGCGGACGGCGTAGCAGTAGGCGCAGCCGTGGGGGCAGCTATCGTAGGCGCCGATGTCGCGGCTTTCGGCGCACAGACAGCCAGGCCGGTTGCCCTTTTGCCTGGCGGAAATCTCGTAGCCGGCCAAATCGGAAAGGCGGCTGGCGTCAATACATGACGCGCCGATGCCGCCGGCCTCCGGCTGGCTGCAGACGGTCAGGCGCATGTTGTGCTCGGCGGCGATGGCTTGCAATTGCGTCAGCAGGGCCTGCTTTTCGTCCCAATCGGGATCGCGCCAGTTGAAGCCGTGCTGCTTCGCCGCCAGGTCCAGATTGCGGCGGCTCTTGCGGTAGATCTGCGCGCAGGAGACACAGACTTCGTCGACCGCGCCCTCCATGTCGCCGGCCAATGCGGCGAAATTCCGGCGGTGGAAGGCGCCGTCGGTCAGATCCGTGAAGACGACGGGGTCGTAGCGCCAGACCACGGCCCGGGCGCCGTATTCGCGGGCCAGGGCCTTGATGCTGTCAACCGCCTGCGCCGGCCCAAGCACCGAAGGCTCCAAGGGTCGCGGATAGCCGGTGACGGTGTACTGGACCATGAAAGGGGATGCCAATTGGGCCAAATTGCCACGGAATGGCTCCATGTTGCGGCTCCAAAATACAAAGCCGTCGACCCCATCGCCCTTAAGCGGAACGCGATAGGGTTTGCCGCCATAGGGATTGGCGACCACGGCATGGCCGATGGCCAGCCTTCGGCTGAACCAATCGCCATAAAAGGCCGGAATATCAGTGCGATAGGAGGCGGAAACAATCATCACTTTGCCATATGGGACCTTGTATATCGGACTGAAACACGGTGAAATCGCGCTTTCGTATCAAAATTGTTGAAAAAATGACAGTTTCAGTTCGTTTTTTCGCTCTTTCCAAGCTTGCGTAGCGGTTATGTCGGACCTATATACCTCGCAGGCGCGACACAGTTTGTCATCGCGCTGGAATCATTGACAACCGGGGATCCTGGCGGTGCTTGAGGGGCCGCTATTCGATCTGCCAACGGAGGATTGTTGAAAATGGGTAAAGTAATCGGTATTGACCTTGGCACCACCAACTCGTGCGTCGCGTTGATGGAGGGGACTGACGGCAAGGTCGTCGAGAACGCCGAGGGCACGCGGACAACGCCGTCCATGGTTGCCTTCACCGAAGGCGATGACGGCGAAATGCTGGTGGGCCAGCCGGCCAAGCGCCAGGCGGTGACAAATCCCGACGGCACGTTGTTTGCCATCAAGCGCCTGATCGGCCGCAATTTCGATGGCAAGGCGGTCACCGAAATGCGCAAGAACGTGCCTTTCGAGATTACCAAGGCCGATAACGGCGATGCCTGGGTGGCGGTCAAGGGCCAGAAATATGCCCCCAGTCAGATCAGCGCTTTCGTGCTGCAAAAGATGAAGGAAACCGCGGAAGCCTATCTGGGCGAGACCGTGGAGCAGGCGGTGATTACGGTGCCGGCCTATTTCAACGATTCACAGCGTCAGGCGACCAAGGATGCTGGCAAGATCGCCGGCCTGGAAGTCCTGCGCATTATCAACGAGCCGACCGCGGCGGCCCTGGCCTATGGCCTGGACAAACAGTCCGACGGCAAGACCATCGCGGTCTATGACCTGGGCGGCGGCACCTTCGATATCTCCGTCCTGGAGATCGGCGATGGTGTTTTCGAGGTCAAGGCGACCAATGGCGATACCTTCCTCGGTGGCGAGGATTTCGACCTGGTGATCGTGGATTACCTGGCCGACGAGTTCAAAAAAGAAAACGGCATTGACCTGCGCGACGACAAGCTGGCCCTACAGCGGCTGAAAGAGGCGGCGGAAAAATCTAAGATCGAGTTGTCTTCCGCCGTACAGACCGAGGTCAACCTGCCTTTCATCACCGCCGATCAAAGCGGTCCGAAACATCTGACCATGAAGTTGACCCGGGCCAAATTGGAAGCCCTGGTCGATGAGCTGATCCAGCGTACCCTTCCGCCCCTGAAGGCGGCGTTGAAGGACGCCGCCATGAATGCCGGTGAGATTGACGAAGTGGTCCTGGTCGGCGGCATGACCCGGATGCCCAAGGTGATCGAATCCGTAAAGACATTCTTTGGCCGGGAGCCGCACAAGGGCGTCAATCCGGATGAAGTCGTGGCCCTGGGCGCCGCCATTCAGGCAGGCGTGCTGCAGGGTGACGTCAAGGATGTTCTGCTGCTGGATGTCACGCCGCTGTCCCTGGGCATCGAGACCCTGGGCGGTGTGTTCTCGAAATTGATCGAACGCAACACGACCATTCCCACCAAGAAGGGTCAGACCTTCTCCACCGCCGAGGACGGCCAATCCGCCGTGACCATCCGGGTATTCCAGGGTGAGCGCGAAATGGCCGCTGATAACAAGCTGCTGGGGCAGTTCGACTTGATCGGGCTGCCGGCGGCTCCCCGTGGCGTGCCGCAGATTGAAGTGGCCTTCGACATTGATGCCAACGGCATCGTCAACGTCTCCGCCAAGGACAAGGCGACGGGCAAGGAACAGCAGATCCGCATTCAGGCATCGGGCGGCCTGTCCGACGATGAGATCGAGACCATGGTGCAGGACGCCGAGTCCCATGCCGAGGAAGATCAGAAGCGCCGCGAGGAGGCCGAGGCCAAGAACCAGGCCGACGCCCTGATCCACGCGACGGAAAAAAGCCTCGCCGATCTGGGCGACAAGGTGCCGGAGGACGAGAAGACCGCCATTGAAGCGGCTGTGTCCGAGCTGCGCACCGCCCTGGATGGTGATGACATCGAAGAGATCAAGGCCAAGAGCGAGACCTTGATGCAGGCTTCCATGAAGCTGGGCGAAATGGCCTATCAGGCGCAGCAGGAGGCTGACGGCGACGATCCCGCGGCCGCCGCGGCCGATGGCGCCGACGATGCTGATGACGTGGTCGATGCGGATTTCGAAGAAGTCGACGACGATGACAAGAAAAGCACCTCTGCCTGATTAGGCCGGCTGGATGTCCGCCTGGTTAGGGAAACAACGGACGCGGTCCCAGAAATGGGGCCGCGTTTCGCTGTATCCGCAAGCATGTATCTATTGCCGCTTGGGAGGCTGAAGGGGTGGCTGAACAGGATTTCTACGAGCTGCTTGGCGTCGACCGCCAGGCCAGCCAGAATGATCTGAAAAAGGCCTATCGCAAACTGGCCATGAAGTATCATCCTGACCGCAATCAGGGTGATGCCGAGGCAGAGGCCAAGTTCAAGGAAGTATCGGAAGCCTACGACATTCTTTCGGACGAGGAAAAACGCGACGCCTACGACCGCTTTGGCCATGCCGCTTTTCAGGGTGGCGGTGGTGGCGGTTTCGAAGGTGGTTTCGGTTCCTCCTTCGCTGATGTTTTCGATGACCTGTTCGGCGAATTCATGGGCGGTGGCCGGCAGCAGCGCGGCGGCAACAACCGTGGCGCCGATTTGCGCTACAACATGGATATCACGCTGGAAGAGGCCTTTAACGGCAAGACATCCAAAATCACCATTCCGACCACCTCCGTCTGCGATGGTTGCGAGGGCACCGGGGCCGAGGCGGGCTCCCAGCCCAGCACCTGCGCCACCTGTCAGGGCCATGGCAAGGTGCGGGCGCAGTCAGGCTTTTTCACCATTGAACGCACCTGCCCCAATTGCGGCGGCGTTGGCCGCGTCATCTCCAACCCCTGCAAATCCTGCTCGGGCGCGGGCCGGGTCGAAAAAGACAAGACCCTGTCGGTCAACATTCCCAAGGGTGTTGAAGACGGCACCCGCATCCGCTTGAGCGGCGAGGGCGAGGCCGGCCTGCGTGGCGGCCCGCCGGGCGATCTGTATATCTTCCTATCCCTGCAGCCCCATGAAGTGTTTCAGCGTGACGGCGCCCATATCTATTGCCGCGTTCCCATCGCCATGACCACCGCCGCCCTGGGCGGCGATATCGACGTGCCCACCCTGGATGGCGGCCGGGTCGCGGTTTCCTTGCCCGAGGGTACCCAGACGGGGCGGCAGTTCCGCCTGCGCGGCAAGGGCATGCCCCATATGCGCGGCCGGGGCCAGGGCGACATGTATGTTCAGACCATGGTGGAAACCCCGGTCAACCTTTCGAACGAGCAGAAGGAACTGTTGGCCCAGTTCCAGGCCTCCCTGGGCGATGGCGGCACCAGTCCGGAAAGCGAAGGCTTTTTCAAGAAAGCCAAGGAACTGTGGAACGACATCACTGACTAGGTCGGCCGCGGACTTTGCTGACGCTACTAGCCTGGAATCCGAGGACGAACCCTTAGTAGCCTGTGGCCCGTGGCCGTTTCATAGCCGGCAAACGTGACCCAGCCGGGCTGCTGATCGATGGTGTTCGGCCGCAGCCGGGTTTCGGGCAGGCCGTCCGTTCCCAAGCGCCAGGTCTGCATCCTGCCCTTTCGGCTGTCATAGATCATCAGCGAGTCCAGATCGGGAAAGGCGAGACAGTGGCTCCATCCCGGGCCTGGGTCGGGGATTGCCCGGTTGCGTCGAAATTTCTGCTCGTCCGGATCGAAAGTAAAGAAACGCGGACGCGCGCGGCTACGGAACAGCACCAAATGGGTGCTGCCGCCGGCGGAGTAGATCAACGGATTCCAGAATTTCTTGGGCAATACGGTGCGGATACCCAGATCGGCGAAATCGCCACGCTGGTTGAGTTGGTGGATCGTCATTGACGGCTCGTCCGAGCGGAAGAACGCCATGTAGGCCTCGCCGCCGTGCACGAAGCTGGCGATCTCGTTGAAACGGCCATAGTTGGTCATGACAACGCTGGCGCTCGCCGTCGCGACCCTCGTCTGGCTCATGCGATAGCGGACCACCTCACCGGTTCGCGAATGCAGGGCGTAGAGCATGGGCCGATTGGTGCTGCCGGACATGGCCAGTGATCGCCAGTGCGGCAACCCGGTGGTGACGACGGCAAGATTGGCCGGCGACAAGCTGCCATCGGGCATGATGGCGCGGGCACTGACCCGGGTACCAGGGTTGCCGAACAGAAGTAGCCGGCTGCGTCCCGCCCGATAGGGAATAACGGTTGAAAAGCCACGGGCGGCAAATTCTATCTCCAGCCGTTCATCGCTCATATTGCCGTCCGGATGGACGGCGTTGACGTGCAAATTCCTGTCGCACAACAGGTTCGCGGTGATGATGTCGGTGGGCGTCAGCCCCCAGGTTTCCTCCGGCCCCTCACCGAGCGGGCGGAAGGGATCGTCAATCGCCTCGATGACCGGCTCGGTCCGAAGATGCTCACTGCCGACGTTGCCCGTTATGTTGCCGACCTTCCATCCGCGTCCTCGTTGCGTCACACCGCCTTTCGCGTTGATGGTCAAGAAATTCCAACTGGTGCGTGAGCGATAGAGCGAGACAAGCTCCAACTGCCGGGGCAGGTCCCTCTGGATGGTGTGGTTGCCCAGGTTGCCAGCCAAATCCAGGTCATAGCGGTGCAGGGCGCCGTTGCCGCGCCGATAGCCGAAAACATAGGCGATGTCGGTGCCTTCGTACTGGAACATTGGAAAGCCGGTCATCTTCGGCCAATTTCGCCATGTCACCGTATTGAGCAGGTTTATCCGAACGCGGGATTCGCGGGCTCGGCGGGCGATGCGAAACAGCGACACCTGGGGTCTATTTCGAACGAAAGCCAATGCGATCAAGACGTCCTGGCCGAACATCCGTACCGCATGAAGCCGATTGACCGCATGGGGAAGGCTGAAGGTAACCGGCGCCGTCAAGGGTCGTCCGTTGCGGCGGAGCGGCGTCATGTAACCAACGTTGGTGACGCGGTCGGCCTCGAACAACAGTACCTGGTCCCTGACGGTCATGAATGTGGGCGAGGCAAAACCTCCGCTGCCGCCTTGCCGCTGGCCGGAGGTTATCAGGTCTGCCGGCAGGCCGCCGTCATCGATTTCATGGACCTCGTGCGCCCCGCCCTGGCGGTCGTAGCGCAACTCGAACCGGCGTCCGGCGAACTCCGCGTGCGCGAAGTCGGTCCATCGGCGGTCCAGCATGCCGTTGTCGATCCGGGTTTCGAGCCGCCCGCTGGTATCAAGCTGCCAGCGTTCGAAATGGCGGCTGTTGCTACTGTAAAGCACCGCATGGGTCTGCTTCTGATTTGGCTCCCTGCGGACCGTGAAATAAGCGGCGCGGTCGATGGCATTGCCGATGTCGTATCGCAGATTGCGGGCCTTTGAGAGGCGGCCGTAATGCATTATCGAGTCATAGTCGTAGTCGCCGACCGGGGTCGCGCCCTTCAACTTATTCAGATTGAATGCCGCCCGAAAAAACTTTGCCCGATCCATATGGACGACAACATGGTCGTCCCGGTCCGGCCGCGATTGTTCATGCTGCACGCCGATGGCATGAAACATTTCATGAATGACCGTGCCACGCCGGGGCGCGCGTGCGGTAAGAACGATGTATTGCTGCTCGCCCCGCCATACGCATGGGGGGTTTCCCACGTAGCTGCTGCGCCCGCTTGAGCGTTCCGGATTGCGGCGAAACTGAACATGGTCGGCTCGGCGTCGTCCCAGGCGTTCGAAACGCCAGTGCGTAAGGCCCTGCAGCGCCTTGAGAGAGTCTTCAATTTCCGTAATCTCAGAAGCCGTGAAGTCGCCGCGGCGAAACGAATAGTACACCAACCCGCCGCGCCATCTCGCGGCTGGATTCGTCTTGATGTTGCCCATAGCGAAATCCCCCG
This sequence comes from Alphaproteobacteria bacterium, assembly GCA_030747035.1. Classification (GTDB taxonomy): domain Bacteria; phylum Pseudomonadota; class Alphaproteobacteria. The sequence goes on from JASLLM010000117.1 coordinate 11,722, forward strand.
GTTCATTTGGCCGAACTCGATCCGTTCCGTACTGCAACTTGGCGGGAATTATCAGAACACAGTAATGGGCGCACGTCATCTGTTTCGGACAGGCTTCGTGCTATTCTGACCGGCAGTTGGTGAGGCATCGAAAGAGGAGTGGAGGATGAGCATGAATCAGCAATGGCTTTTGGCCCGGACGCCCCCGGAAGGCTTGCCATTGCCCGAAGATTTCGAATGGCGCGAAGGCCCCCTGCCTGACCCCGGACCGGGGCAACTGCTCTGCCGCACCATCTATCTTTCCCTCGACCCCTATCAATGGGGACGGCGTCGGGGGGGACTGGAAAAACCCGGTGAGGTCTGCCACGGACGCACCGTCGCCCAGGTGTTGAAGAGCAACATGCCGGGCTATAGCGAAGGGGATTTTCTGTTCAATACCAATGGCTGGCAAAGCCATGGCCTGACCGGCGAGGGTATTTCCGTCTTCACCTATATGTTCCCGCGGAAAATCGATCCGGCGGTAGCGCCGATATCCACCGCGATCGGTGTTCTGGGCATGTTGGGCCTGACCGCCTATTCCGGCCTGGTGGTGCAATGCCAACCCAAGGCTGGCGAGACCGTCGTGGTTTCCGCCGCATCGGGGGGCGTGGGCCAGGTGGTGGGACAGATCGCCAAGATCCTCGGCTGCCGTGTGGTCGGCATCGCCGGTAGGGAAGAGAAATGCGCCTATGTGACCGGTGAGTTGGGCTTCGATGCCTGCGTCTCACACCTTGGCGACGATCTGGCCGGCGCTCTGTCGGCCGCCTGCCCCGACGGCATCGATATCTATTTCGAGAATGTCGGCGGCAAGACTTTCGAAGCGGTACTGAAAAATTTGAACAGGAATTCACGTATCAGCCGCTGCGGCCTGGTTTCGCAATATGGCAACATGGACGGCCGTGATGCGGCGGAGGTTTGGCTGGAAACAGGCCAAACGGTGTTCGAAAAGCAGAACTGCGGCGTCTATCCGCTGGCGGTGGGCAATTACGTTGCCGAGCATCAGGACGCCTTCTTGGCGCAAATGGCCGACTGGTTGCGGGACGGCAAGGTGAATTATCTGGAAGACATCCGTCCCGGCCTGGAAAACACGCCGGAAGTCTTCCGCGCCATGCTGGAAGGCGGCAATTTCGGCAAGACCATGATCCAGGTCTCGGATGATCCGACTAGATAGTTTGATGTCGAAATAGGGTTGCCTCAGATATCGTACCAGGCTTCGACTGACTGGCTGATGGCAACCAAGTCATTGAAGGCTTCCAGTTCCGCCACAATTGTGGCGGCGTCCGCCGGCTTGGCGGCTATCTCGCTTGTGGCTGCGCCAAGTTCGTAGACCGAACCAACAGCCGGATAAAGCGCATCAATGGCCAGGATGCGGCGGTTTCGATGTTGCAGCATATGATCGAACAGGCGGGCGTAGGTTTCCGGGTCGTAGTCCGTGGCGCTGTCCGCGGCGAGGCCCAGAAGTGCGGCGGCTTCCCTGGCCTCCCGCCAGATTTGTTGCAGTACATTGATCGGCGCATCGCGGCTTTCGTTGGCGTGTTTCGGGTTGGCGATCGATGCCTGGCGCATCTCCTCGATCCTTGCCCTGACTCCGCTGGACGGCACCGGCACGAAAAAAATCGTGCCCTCGCCGTTCAACAGCGCCTCCGCCGGATCCTCCTGATTTTGTGCCAGTTCAACGAATCGATTGCCGACAATGGGCACTTCCCCGATCAGCAGATGCGTCCGATCGGCATATTCCTCGTCCCACTGCCGGACCGCGCGCCGGGCCCATTGACCCACCGCCCGGCGGATGAGTGGGTGGGTGAAGCCGTCGATTTCGGGATATTTCGCCAGCATCTCTCCGCTCTCGAACGCCGCCCGTGCCAGGTCCCATTGCAGCAGGTGCACCTGCCGTCCGGCATTGGCCGCCATCAACGTCTGCTGTTGCAGGAAAAGCGATTTACCAACCCCCGGCAGGCCGGCGAAGAATATCATGCGCCGGGTTTGGGCCGCCGACATCATTGCCATGCCGACGGCTGTGTCGGGCGGTATGACAATGTCCCTGGTCATTGCTTCTCCGACAGCCGCGCCTCCAGCTCGTGACGCTGGATCTTGCCGGTGG